>NZ_CP034867.1:0-321780 GCF_005080965.1 Buchnera aphidicola (Macrosiphum gaurae)
TTTTGTCTTTGCTAATAATAATAATAATTAATACTCTTTTTTTTATCTTTTGAATTTAAATCTTAAAGAAAAGAAAAAAGATCTTTCTTTTAAGATCTTATTTTTAAGATTAACATGTGTTATCTTAAATAAAATATGAATACTGTTTAAATATCTTTAAACTTAAAAAGGTTTTTTATATGTTGAATTTAAAAAATTTTGATGTGATTGTTATTGGGGCAGGACATGCCGGTACTGAGGCTGCGATGGCTGCAGCGAGAATGGGTTGTAAAACATTATTGTTAACTCAAAAAATTACGGATTTAGGTGTATTATCATGTAATCCAGCCATTGGTGGAATAGGAAAAAGTCATTTAGTAAAAGAAATAGATGCATTAGGTGGGGTAATGGCTGAAGCTATTGATTATTCAGGTATTCAATTTAGAATTTTAAATTCTAGTAAAGGTCCTGCTGTAAGATCAACTAGGGCTCAAGCCGATAGATTCTTGTATCATCAAACTGTAAAAAGAATATTAAAAAAACAAAATAATTTATTGATTTTGGAAGAAGAAGTTAAAGATTTAATTTTCAAAAATTATACTGTTGTTGGTGTATTAACACAAAATGAAATTAATTTTTATTCAAGATCAGTCGTATTGGCAACAGGTACTTTTTTAGGTGGTAAAATACATATAGGATTAAATAGTTATTCTGCTGGTAGAATGGGGGAAAAATCTTCTATAGATTTATCTATTCGTTTGAGAGAATTATCTTTACAAGTCAATCGATTAAAGACTGGAACACCACCTCGAATAGATCTTAATAGTATTAATTTTGATGATTTATTTATTCAACACGGTGATGTTCCTGTTCCAGTTTTTTCATTTATGGGAGATCCTTCACATCATCCTAAACAGATACCATGTTATCTTACCCATACTAATGAAAAGACACATGACATAATACGTAAAAATTTAGATAAGAGTCCAATATATAAAGGTTTTTTGAAGGGTTTAGGACCTCGTTATTGCCCTTCTATTGAAGATAAAGTTGTACGTTTTCCTGATAGAAAATCACATCAAATATTTTTAGAACCTGAAGGATTATCTAGTATTAAAATATATCCTAATGGTATTTCAACTAGTCTTCCATTAGAAATTCAAAAAAAAATAGTGAATTCTATAAAAGGTTTGGAAAGATCTGAAATTATAAGTCCGGGATATGCTATTGAATATGATTTTTTTGATCCAAAAGATTTGAATTTAACTTTGGAAAGCAAATTAATTAAAGGATTATTTTTTGCCGGTCAAATTAATGGTACTACTGGTTATGAAGAAGCGGCTTCACAAGGATTATTAGCAGGTTTAAATGCAGCATTAAATTCTATGAATTCTCAAGGTTGGTTCCCTAGACGTGATCAAGCTTATTTAGGCGTTTTGATAGATGATCTTACAACTCAAGGAACGAAAGAACCATATCGAATGTTTACCTCACGTGCGGAATATCGCTTAACGTTAAGAGAAGATAATGCAGATTTACGTTTAACTGAAATTGGTCATAAATTTGGTTTAATAAACGATTTGAGATGGATACGTTATAATGAAAAATTATTAAATATTAAAACAGAAATGAATCGTTTAAAAAAGATGAAAATATGTCCTTTATCTTCTGATGCTGATACTTTAAATCAAGTATGTAATATTAATTTAATTAAAGAAACAAGTATAGTTGAATTGTTAAAACGACCGGAAGTTACATATAGTAATTTACAGAATTTAAAAATATTTGAAAGAGGTATTTCTGATTTAGAAGCTGTAGAACAGATAGAAAATGAAATTAAATATGCTGGTTATATTAAGCGACAATCAGAGGAAATTGAACGACATTTAAAAAATGAAAATACTTTCTTGCCACCTACTTGTGATTATAATAAAATAAAGGGTTTATCTTCTGAGGTGGTTAAAAAATTAAATGATTATAAACCTATTTCTATTGGTCAAGCATCAAGAATTTCAGGTATTACACCAGCTGCTATATCGATTTTATTAATTTATTTAAAAAAAGAATCTTATAAAAAAATTTTATAGTATATAATTATTTGATGTGTATTTTTTAATCAATTTTATTGTAAGTTTTAAAAATTAAAATTTGATTTTAAGTAATTTAAAATACATAATAATTTTTCAAATCTATTCAAATCCTGAAATAGTAATCATTTGCTGAATTTATTTTTGTTATTGTATAATTTTTTTTAAAATTATAAAAAGATGAGAGAACACTATGATTTTAGAAAAGATATCTGATCCTCAAAAATATATTAGTCATCATTTAAATCATTTACAGATAGATTTGCGTTATTTTCAAATTGTTAAACCAGGTGCTTCTTCTTCTCATTATTGGACTTTAAATATTGATTCAATGATTTTTTCTCTTGTTCTTGGTAGTTTTTTTTTAAGTATTTTTTATATAGTAGGAAAAAAAATCACTAAAGGTGTACCAAATAAATTACAAACTGCAATTGAATTAATTTTTGAATTTGTAAATTCAAATGTAAAAAGCATGTATCAAGGTAAAAATTCTCTTATTGCACCTTTATCATTAACAGTATTTGTTTGGGTTCTTTTAATGAATTTAATGGATTTAGTACCAATTGATTTTATTCCATTTATTTCTGCAAAAGCGTTTGATTTACCAGCTATTCGAATTGTACCTTCTGCTGATATTAATATTACATTGTCAATGTCACTTGGGGTTTTTATTTTAATTTTATTTTATACTATTAAAATAAAAGGATGTATGGGTTTTTTAAAAGAACTTACTTTGCAACCTTTTAACCATCCTGTATTTTTTATTTTTAATTTTATATTAGAATTTGTATCATTGCTTTCTAAACCGATTTCTTTAGGATTACGATTGTTTGGAAACATGTACGCAGGTGAAATGATTTTTATTTTAATTGCAGGTTTACTTCCATGGTGGTCGCAATGTTTTTTAAATGTACCATGGGCTATTTTTCATATTTTAATAATTTCACTGCAGGCTTTTATTTTCATGGTATTAACTATTGTATATTTATCAATGGCTTCTCAATCTCATCGAGATTAAGATCTATCGTGATTTTATTAAAAACCGGAGTTTCTAATGGAAAATTTAAATGTTGACATGCTTTATATAGCAGTAGCTATAATGGTTGGATTAGCATCAATTGGAGCAGCAATCGGCATTGGAATTTTAGGTAGTAAATTTTTAGAAGGAGCTGCTAGACAACCTGATTTAGTTCCATTATTAAGAACACAGTTTTTTGTTGTTATGGGATTAGTTGATGCTATTCCCATGATCGCTGTAGGGTTAGGTTTATATATGCTTTTTGCTGTTTCATAATTTTTTATTGTGATTTTCTTTTTAAAAAATATATTATATTAGATTACTATAATAAAATCTTTACGTTTTTTAGATGACGTAAAGATTAATTTTTATTTTGATATAAAAGGTGCATTATTGTGAATCTTAATGCGACAATTCTTGGACAAGCTATTTCATTTGTTTTATTTGTCTGGTTTTGTATGAAATATATTTGGCCTCCTATTATTTTAACTATCGAAACTAGACAAAAAGAAATTGAAGAATCATTGATTAATTCAAAAAAAGCTCAGGATGAATTATGTGTTCTTGAAAAAAAAATACAGCAAGATATTATTGAGGCTAAACAAAAAGCATCAAATATTTTGAATGAAGCAAATAAACAAAAAACGTTAATTTTAGAGGAAGCAAGAAAAAAAGCTTTAGAAGAAACTAAAAAGATTCTTTTAAATGCTCAGTCAGAAATCGAAATTTCTACTATGCATGCACGTAAAAATTTACATAAAGAAGTAGTAGATTTATCTCTTGCCATAGCAGAAAAAATTATTAAAAAAAATATTTCCAAAGATGATAATCAAAATTTATTAGATCAATTAATTGTTTCTTTATCACAGGTGAAAAATTAATGTCAGCAATAGATACTGTTTCTAGACCTTACGCTCAAGCAATTTTTGAAACTGCTATAGAAAATAATAAAATTGAAGAATGGAAAAATATTTTGATTTTTATTAAAATGATTGCTTCTTATAAAAAAGTTAGAAATTTTTTATCAGGTTCGCTTTCACCTCAATATTTGTCATTAATATTTATTACAATTAGTAGCGATGTGATTAATAAAAATGCAAGAAATTTAATAAAATTATTAGCTGAAAATCAACGTCTTAAAATATTAAATAATATACTCGAACAATTTCTAAAATTAGAAGCGTGTTATAAAAAAGTTATAATTATTGAGTTAAGATCAGCATTTTTTTTAAAAGAAAAACAGATTATTAAAATAAAAAAAATATTAGAACAGTTCTTTTTAAGAAAAGCTAAATTAATATGTAAAGTGGAACCTGATATACTTGATGGTATGATTATCAAAGTAGATGATACTGTTTTTGATTTATCTGGTCAAAACCATCTTAAACAATTATCTGATGCTTTGAATTTTTAAGAGAAAAATAATAAATGAGATTAAATTCCACAGAAATTAGTAAGTTAATTAAAGAAAGAATAGCTCAATTTGAAGTTTTTAATCAATCTTATACTGAAGGTTCTATTATTTCTGTAAGTGATGGTATTTTAAGAATAAATGGTCTTTCTGATGTCATGTTAGGAGAAATGATTTTATTGCCTAACAATGAATATGCGATTGCTTTAAATATAGAAAGAGATACAATCGGTGCTGTCGTCATGGGACCTTATACTCATATTACTGAAGGAACTAAAGTACAGTGCACAGGGAAAATACTAGAAGTCCCAGTCGGTTATAATTTCTTAGGTCGAGTAGTAAATGCATTAGGCATTCCTATTGATGGGAAAAATGCTATAAAAAATGATTGTTATTTTCCAGTAGAAGCAGATGCACCAGGCGTAATTGATCGACAGTCGATTAATGAGCCAATACAAACAGGTTATAAAGTTATTGACGCAATGATTCCTATTGGTCGTGGACAACGTGAGCTGATTATTGGTGATAGACAAACAGGAAAAACAGCACTTGCAATAGATACAATCATTAATCAGAAAAAGTCAGGTATTAAATGTGTTTATGTTGCTATTGGACAAAAACTTTCTACTATTATTAATGTAGTGAAAAAATTAGAAGAAAATGATTCTTTATTTAATACAATTATAGTAGTAGCTTCTGCTGCAGAAGCAGCATCCTTACAATATTTAGCTCCATATTCTGGTTGTGCAATGGCAGAATTTTTTCGAAATCGAGGGGAAGATGCTTTAATTGTTTATGACGATCTTTCAAAACATGCAATAGCTTATCGTCAAATTTCTTTATTATTGCGTAGGCCACCTGGTAGAGAAGCATTTCCAGGAGATATATTTTATCTTCATTCTCGTTTATTAGAAAGAGCATCTCGGATTTCTGTAGAATATGTTCAAAAGATAACTAAAAATAAAATTGTTGGAAAAACAGGTTCAATTACAGCTTTACCTATTATTGAAACACAATCTGGAGACGTTTCTGCTTTTGTTCCTACTAATGTAATTTCTATTACTGATGGTCAAATTTTTTTAGAATCAAATTTGTTTAATTCAGGTATTCGTCCAGCTGTAAATCCTGGTATATCAGTTTCTCGGGTAGGAAGTTCTGCACAAAGTATCATAATTAAAAAATTATCTTCTGGGATTCGTACAGCATTAGCACAATATCAAGAACTTGCAGCATTTTCACAATTTGCATCTGATTTAGATGATGCGACTAGAAAACAATTAGATTATGGTCAGAAGATTACGGAATTATTAAAACAAAAACAGTATTCACCTATTTCTATAGCTGAACAAGGTTTGATACTATTTGTTGCAGAAAATAATTTTCTTGATGATATTTCTATAGACCAAATAATTAGATTTGAAAGAGAAATATTGATATATGCTAGAAACCATTATTCTGATTTAATAAAAAGAATTAATAAAACAGGCGATTTTAACATTTCTATAGAAAAAGAATTTATAAAATTAATTACTAATTTTAAAAAAGACAAATTTTAAAAAAATATAATTAATAAGTTAAAAAGAGAAAATAGTGACTAGTACAAAAGAAATAAGAAATCAAATTATTAGTGTTATTAATACGAAAAAAATTACTAAAGCGATGGAAATGGTTGCAGTTTCTAAAATGAGGAAAACTGAAGAAAGAATGAAATTTGGTCGACCATATTCTGATATTATTAAAAGAGTTATTGATCATGTTACACAAGGGAGTTTAGAATATAAACATTGTTATTTAGAAAAAAGAAAAATTAAACGTATCGGCATAATTGTAATATCTACTGATAGGGGATTGTGCGGAAGTTTGAATACTAATCTTTTTAAACAAGTACTATTTAAAATTCAAGAATTTACTAAAATAAATATTCCATGTGATTTAATATTATTTGGTTTAAAAAGTTTGTCTGTATTTAAACTATTTAAAAGCAATATTCTTGCAAAAGTGGCTAATTTAGGAGAAAATCCTCAATTAGAAGAATTAATTAATTCTGTTGAAATTATATTAAAAGCATATGAACATAAACGTATTGATAAAATTTTTATTGCTTATAATAAATTTCAGAATAAAATGTTACAGCATCCTAGAGTTACGCAGTTATTGCCATTTTCTCAAAAAAATATTGATCATATAAGAAGTAATAGTTGGGATTATTTATACGAACCGGAGTCAAAATTAATTTTAGATGTATTATTTAAGCGATATGTGGAATCTCAAGTATATCAAAGTATTTTAGAAAATATAGCAAGTGAACAAGCTGCTCGTATGATTGCCATGAAAACAGCTTCAGATAATAGTGGTAATCGTATTCAAGAATTACAGTTAGTCTACAATAAAGTTCGTCAGGCTAATATTACTCAAGAATTAACTGAAATTGTTTCGGGTGCATCAGCAGTTTCAATGGATTAAAATTAGTAGAGGTTTTAAAATAATGGCTACTGGAAAAATTATCCAAATTATTGGTGCTGTAGTCGATGTAGAATTTAATCAAGATTCAGTGCCGAAAATATATAACGCCTTAGAAGTTAAAAATAAGCAATATAAACTAATTTTAGAAGTACAACAACAATTAGGTGCAGGTGTTGTGCGCACTATTGCTATGGGTTCTTCTAATGGTTTAAAAAGAGGTTTAGTTGTTACTGATCTTGGACACTACATAAAAGTTCCTGTAGGAGAAGCAACACTAGGACGTATAATCAACGTATTAGGTGAAACAATAGATAATAAAGGAGTATTAAAAAATAAAGATGTTTCTAAAATTGAATATTGGGAAATTCATCGTTCACCTCCAATTTATAAAGAACAAGCTAGTTCTAGAGAAATATTAGAAACTGGAATAAAAGTTATTGATTTGATTTGCCCTTTTTCAAAAGGTGGAAAAGTTGGTTTATTTGGAGGGGCAGGTGTAGGAAAAACAGTTAATATGATGGAACTAATTCGGAATATTGCTGTAGAACATTCTGGTTATTCAGTTTTTACAGGAGTGGGTGAAAGAACTCGAGAAGGAAATGATTTTTATCATGAAATGAATGATTCTAAAGTTTTAGATAAAGTTTCTCTTGTGTATGGACAAATGAATGAACCACCAGGGAATAGATTACGAGTTGCTTTTACAGGTCTTACTATTGCAGAAAAATTTCGTGATGAAGGAAAAGATGTCTTATTATTTATTGATAATATATATCGTTATACATTAGCAGGTACAGAAGTTTCTGCCTTACTTGGTCGTATGCCATCTGCAGTAGGTTATCAACCCACTTTAGCGGAAGAAATGGGTCTTCTTCAAGAAAGAATTACATCTACAAAAAAAGGTTCAATCACTTCTGTTCAAGCTGTATATGTTCCTGCTGATGATTTAACAGATCCTTCGCCAGCAACAACATTTGCACATTTAGATTCTACAGTTACATTGAGTCGTCAAATAGCATCATTGGGAATTTATCCTGCTATTGATCCATTGAATTCAACAAGTCGTCAACTAGATCCTTATATTGTAGGAGACGAACATTATGAAACCGCATTAGGCGTACAGTCAATATTGCAAAGGTATCAAGAATTAAAAGATATTATTGCGATTTTAGGTATGGATGAGCTTGCAGAAAAAGATAAATTATTAGTATCACGAGCACGAAAAATACAGAAATTTTTATCTCAGCCGTTTTTTGTTGCAGAAGTCTTTACTGGTTCTCCAGGTAAATATGTTTCACTGAAAGATAATATTCGTGCTTTTAAGGGGATTATAGAAGGTGAATTTGATTCTTTACCAGAACAAGCATTTTATATGGTAGGTTCTATTGAGGAAGTGGTAGAAAAAGCAAAAAAAATGTAATTTTTAAAATAAAAATAGGATGTTTTATGGATTTTTATTTAGATATAGTGAGCGTAAAAAAACGTATATTTTCTGGTATTGTAAAAAAAATACGAGTTTCTGGAAGTGAGGGAGAACTCGGAATTTATCCAGGACACACTCAATTATTAAGTATAATTAAACCTGGAATAGTATATATTTCTCATAAATTAGATAAAAAAGAAGAATGTCTTTATATATCAGGAGGTATATTAGAAGTTCAACCTTCTATTGTATCTATTTTAGCAGATGTTGTTATTCATGGTGTTGATTTAGACCGCAACCGTATTTTAAAAACAAAGAAAAATGCTGAAAAGTATATTAAAAACAAAGATATAAAAATTAATAGAGATGATACTTTATTGCAAATTTCTAAAGAAATTGCAAAATTAAGAGTACTGGAAATGATGGATAAATTGAAATGAAAAACAATCTTTCGCGGCTGGTGTTTTCCTGCCGCAAATATTTTGAAAAATTTATTTTTTAAATATTTAAAATATTTTTAAACATCAATATTTCCTGCTTTTAAAGCGTTTTTTTCTATAAATTTTCTTCTAGGTTCTACTGAATCTCCCATAAGAGTGTTAAATAAATTATTAGCAGAAACTGCATCCTTAAAAGTTACCTGAAGCATATTTCTAGTTTCAGGATTCATTGTTGTATTCCATAATTGTTCTGGATTCATTTCTCCTAATCCTTTATATCTTTGTATAAATACACCGCGTTTAGATTGTTTGATTAACCACTCCAAGGTATTTTTTATATTATCTATTTTATAGCAATGTCCCGATTTTTCTACTAAAACTTCATTGGAAAAATATTTTTTAAATTTCTCGCCTAAATTAGTAATTAATAAATATTCTTTGCTCTTTAAAAATGCTTCTTTAAATTCATATTTTTTACGGTATGCATATCTAGATATTTTTATAGTAGGTTCAAATATATTTTGATCATGATTTTTTTTAATTTCTGTTGAATAATAATTATTACTTTTATCATTTTTATTCAAATTTTCTGCTAGTTTTCTTATCCATTCTTCTACTATTTTGATGTCTTTTAAATTAGATAAATGAGTATGATAAATGAGTTCGTTAAAAACTAATTTTGGAAAATAATGTTTACTTTTTTCCATAAAAATTTGCATAAAATGATATTCGGATATGATTTTTTTAAATTTTTTTAGATTTTCATTAATATCAGAATTGTTTTTACTTTTTAAGACAAGATCTTTTAAAGCATTTTTAATTTGATATTTGTTCATCTCAGTGTCGTTTTTGATGTATTTTTCTTTTTTTCCTTTTTTTAATTTATATAATGGAGGTTGTGCAATGTAAATATATCCTTTTTCAATCAATTCAGGTAATTGACGATAAAAAAAAGTTAAGAGAAGTGTACGGATATGTGCACCATCTACATCAGCATCAGTCATTATAATAATATAGTGATACCTTAATTTATCTATATTGTATTCATTTTTACCAATTCCGCATCCTAATGCAGTGATAAGAGAAGCGACTTCTTGAGAAAGAATCATTTTATCGAATTTTGCTTTTTCAACATTTAATATTTTCCCTTTAAGAGGAAGAATAGCTTGATTTTTTCTATTTCTTCCTTGTTTAGCGGATCCACCTGCTGAATCGCCTTCTACTAAATAAATTTCAGAAAATTTAGGATCGTTTTCTTGACAGTCAGATAATTTGCCAGGTAAAGCACCTAGATCTAATATGTTTTTTCTTTTATTGATTTCTCTAGCTCGTCGTGCTGCATCTCTAATTTTAGCAGTATTAATAATTTTTTGAATAATAGATTTTGAATCAGAAGGATTTTCTAAAAGATATTCAATCAGATTTTCATTGATTAATGATTCTATAATTGATCTTGCTTCAGAAGAGACTAACTTATCTTTAGTTTGAGATGAAAATTTCGGATCAGGTATTTTGATCGATATAATAGCTGTTAATCCTTCGCGTACATCTTCACCTATTATAGTAGTTTTATTTTTTTTATTATATCCTTCTCTTTCTATATGAAGATTTAATGTTCGTGTCATACCAGAACGAAAACCAGCTAAATGCGTTCCACCATCTTTTTGGGGTATGTTGTTTGTAAAACACAATATATTTTCTTGATGAGAATTGCTCCATTGCATAGCAATTTCCAGCTCTATTTGATCTTTTGTAGCTTGAAAATAGAATATGTGTGAGTGAATAGGTATTTTTTTTTTATTTAAGAATTTAATAAATGCTTTAATACCTCCTTTATAGTGGTAGCAATTTTTAATATTAGTTCTTTTATCTTCTAAATAAATAGCAATATTTGAATTAAGAAAAGATAGCTCGCGTAAACGTTTAGATAGAATTTCATATTGAAATTTAATATTATTAGTAAAGGTTTTATAACTTGGCCAGAATCTTATATATGTGCCTGTTATATCAGTTACTCCAATAACAGAAAGAGGATTTTCTGGTTTGCCATTTCTATATATTTGTTGATATTTTTTTTTATTTTTATAAATTATCAATTCTAATTTTTCTGACAAAGCGTTAACAACCGATATTCCTACACCATGTAATCCTCCTGATATTTGATATGAGGAATTATCAAATTTTCCACCTGAATGTAAGACTGTCATGATTACTTCTGCAGCTGAAATATTTTCTTCAGGATGAATATCTGTAGGTATACCTCTACCATTATCTTTTACAGAAACTGAATTATCTGAATGAATAGTTACTATTATTTCTTTGCAATAACCTGATAACGCTTCATCTATAGAATTGTCGACTATTTCAAAAACCATATGATGTAATCCGCTACCATCATCTGTGTCTCCAATATACATGCCTGGTCTTTTACGAACAGCATCTAATCCTCTTAAAATTTTAATATTAGAGGAGTTATATGTATTCTTCATAATTTTTCCTATAATCTTTTTGATCAAAATAATAATCAATTATTAATTTTATATTAATAAAAAAAAGAAATGATATTGATATTATTCTGAATCATTTTTTTATATTTGATATGTAATATATACAATACTTAACGTTTTAATAACATTACAACATATAATGTTGAATCATCATCTTCTGCTTCTATTTGTATTGAATTATTGGAATTATTTAAAAATAAAATAATATTTTCACTAGTAATAGAATTCAATATTTCTAGTATATAATAAACATTAATTGATATTTCTATTTCTTTTCCAGTATAGTTTATATTGAACGTATCTTCTGCTATTTCTTCTTCTTGATTGTCAGATAATACTTTAAATTGACCATTTCTGATATGAATTTCTACTCCACAAAATTTTTCATGTGATAAAATAGCAGCACGTAATAATGATTGTTTCAATAATTTAGAATTAAAGGTAATACAATTATTTTTTTTTTGAAGCAAAACACTCTTATAATCAGGATATTGTCCTTCAATTAATTGTGCAGTAAAAATAAGATCTTCTATATATATTCTAATGTTATTTTTTCCAACTAAAATGCGTATTAGTTGTGTTTGAATGTTTAATAATCTATATAATTCAATAATTCCCTTTCTTGGAATAACTATTGAAAAAGGAACTGTATTTTCTTCTAGAAGAGTTTTTGAAATTCCGAGACGATAACCATCTGTAGCGACTGTATAAAGTGATTTATCTATTATTTCTAATAACATGCCATTAAGATAATATCGTACATCTTGTTTACCCATAGAAAATTGAGTTTTTTCTATCATTTTTTTTAAAACGTTTGAAGATATAAAAAACTCTGTAACATGATGAAAGTCATGAGTATTTGGAAAGTTATCAGAAGGCAAAGTAGTTAATATATAATTACTATTATCAGAAATAATATGCATTTTGTTTTTATGTAGTTGCATTTGTATGTTTGATAAATCTAATGAATTTCGACAAATATCTAAAAGTTTTCGGCCTGAAATTGTTGTCGTACCTGCTATGTAGTCTGTAGATAATTTAATAATAGTAATTAATTCTATTTCTAAATTGGTAGCTGTTAATGATAAAATTCCATTCTTTACACTAATTAATATATTTTCTAAAATAGGAAAAGAATTATTTTTTATGAGTAAACGATTTATTTTTTGTAAATGTTTAATTAAAATATTTTTTTTTATAATAAATTTCATATATGATTACACTGATAGAGTTCTGATTAAATTAAAAAAATCTTTTTTAATATCGTTACTTTCTTCTCGCAATTGTTCGATTTTACGACATGCATGTAGTACTGTTGTATGATCTCTACCGCTAAAAGCATCTCCAATTTCAGGTAAACTATGATTAGTTAATTTTTTTATCATTGCCATTGCCATTTGTCTTGGACGAGCTATTGAACGTGAACGTTTTTTCGATAATAGATCAGTAACTTTAATTTTATAATATTCTGCAACTGTTTTTTGAATATTATCAATAGTAATCAGTTTTTTTTGTAGAGCTAGTATATCTCGAAGTGCCTCACGAACAAAATCTACAGTAATAGCACGATGAGTAAAACGAGAGTTAACAATAACTCGATTAAGAGCACCTTCTAATTCTCGTACATTAGAACGTAAATTTTTAGCAATAAAGAAAGCTACTTCATTAGATAATGAAACATTATTTTCATCAGCTTTTTTTATAAGAATAGCGACTCTTGTTTCTATTTCTGGAGGATCTATAGCAACAGTAAGACCCCAACTAAATCTTGATTTAAGACGATCTTCAACTCCATTAATTTCTTTAGGATAACGGTCAGAAGTTAAGATGATTTGTTGATTACCTTCTAATAAAGCATTAAATGTATGAAAGAATTCTTCTTGTGAACGTTCTTTATGCGCAAAAAATTGAATATCATCCATTAATAATGCATCAACAGAACGATAATATAATTTGAATTTTTCAATAGCATTGTTTTTTAATGCTTTTACCATGTCTTGCACAAAACGTTCGGAATTCATAAAAATGATTTTAATATCATATTTATATGCTAAAATTTCATTTCCTATAGCATGTAGCAAATGAGTTTTTCCTAATCCTGTCGCACCATATAAGAATAATGGGTTGTAAGAATTTCCAGGGTTTTTTGCTGCTTGAAATGCTACAGATCGTGCTAGTTGATTAGATTTTCCTTCTATAAAATTTTCAAAATTATGTTTTTTATTAATATTAGAACGATAAGGAAAATTTTTACATGCTGGAATCTTAGACCAGATTAGTTTTTTATTAAAAGAATTTTTCGAAATATTTTTTTTTAGTTTTTTTTCTTTATAAATTTGATATATTTCAAATTTTATTAATGGAGAATTAGAACCGCAAACATCTTGCAGTATTTTTTTAAAGTGAATTAAGTATTTATCTTTTACCCAATCTAAAACAAATTTATTTGGGGCGTATATTTCTAAAATGTTATTGTTTAGTTTGGCCTTCAGAGAGCGTATCCACATACTAAACTCTGTAGTTGATAGCTCATTCTGTAACCGGTCAAGACACTGTTTCCAAAGACAAAGTGACACGGTAGACTCCAAGCGGACACAATTAATAAAAATAAAATTTGAAAGTTATTGTTTTTTTATATTTTTACTGTGATATATATCGTTTTAATTTTATATAAATTTTTATATAAAATTATATTTTTTTACATTAAAAGCTATACAATCTAAGATTGGTGAGTATAACGAAAAGGATATAATATATTTTTGAGATATTTTTTTATCTAACGAAGTGATTTTTAGATCTACTATTATATTTATAAAATAAAATATAGTTATCATAACAGAATACAAAATTAAAAATATTTTTTTAGATAGGTCAATGTTGAACGTATTTTAATGAGTAAATATTATTATTAATTATTTTCTATAATCAATGATTTTAATAAAGTTCATTGACTATATCATTGAGAATAATTACTCTTAGTAAGAGTTAATCTTATAAATTATATTTAATATAAAATAGCCAGGTAAATATTAAAATGAAACGAACTTTTCAACCATCAGTATTAAAACGTAATCGTTCACATGGATTTAGAATTCGTATGGCAACAAAAAATGGTCGTTATATTTTATCACGAAGACGTGCTAAATTAAGAACTCGTTTAACTGTTTCTAGTAAATAGCAGGTTAATATTGTGTTTAATCATTTCTTTAAAAAAAAACTACGATTATCTCATTCTATAAATTTTCAAGATGTTTTTAGAAAACCTTTTAAAAAAAAAATACTTTAGAAATAAGTATCTTAGGACGTTTGAATTTATTGGAACATCCTAGATTGGGTCTTAGCATTCCCCGAAAAAATATTAAATATGCTCATAATCGAAATTTAATTAAACGATTAGTTCGAGAAACTTTCCGTTTAATGCAATACAAATTACTTTGCATGGATTTTGTAGTAATAGCGAAAAAAAATATTCTTTATTTAAATAATAAGAACATAATAGATATGCTGAACAGTTTGTGGGCGAATTATTACAGATAATTTAATTTTTATTCAATAGAAATTATTTAGATATAAATATAGTATAAAATTTTTTATTCTGTATATTTTAAGTTTATTATTTAGTTTCAATATCATTTTAATGATTCTATGTTAATTAAAATAATATCCTTTAGACATAGGTGAATAAAATCATTCACCTTTAAATATTAAAGATAAAAGTGAATATTAATTATGGAAGTACAACGTAATTTTTTTATTTTTGCTTTTTTATTTGTTTCTTTTTTACTTTGGCAAGCATGGCAAAGTCAATCATTTTTAAATAATAAAACAAATGAAAAAACAGTTCCTATGTTTCATTTTATTGATACAAAAAAAAATGAAAAGCAAATTTTTATTAAAAATAATGTAATTAGTTTAGTTGTTAATATGTATGGTGGAGACATAGAAGAAGCATCTTTACTTGCATATAAAGATAAATTACATTCATCTAAACCTTTTAAATTACTTGAAACTACATCTGATTTTATTTATCAGGCACAAAGTGGACTCATTGGAAAAGATGGTCCTGATAATTCAGTAAATCATAATAGACCATTATATTTTTCTAATAAAAAATTTTTTTCATTAGAAGATAATACAAAAGAATTACGTGTCCCTATAAAATGGGTAAGCAAAAATGGTGTGATTTATATCAAAACCTTTATTCTTAAACCTGACAGATATGATGTGGAAATAGAATATGATATTTATAATTCAAGTAAAAAAAATTTAAAAGTAAATATGTTTGGACAGATAAAACAAACAATTAATCTACCTAAAAAACGCAATATTTATAGTAGTAATTTTGCTCTTCAAACTTTTCGTGGAGCTGCTTATTCAAGCATGGATAATAAATATGAAAAATATAAATTTGATATGATTTCTAATAATAAAAACTTGCATATTATGACTGAAAATGGATGGATTGCAATGTTGCAACAGTATTTTGCAGTTGCTTGGATTCCTCAAAATTTAGGTCAAAATACAATATATACATCGAGTCTAGATCATGATGTTGCTGCAATTGGATATAAGTCTCCTTCAATTAATATCTCACCTAATACCAGATCTATTATAAAGTCAAAACTATGGATTGGTCCTGAAATACAAAATGAAATGAAATCTGTTGCACCAAATTTAGATTTAACAGTTGATTATGGTTGGCTTTGGTTTTTATCTCAGCCATTGTTTAAATTATTAACTATGTTATATAATATTGTAGGGAATTGGGGTTTTTCTATTATTTTAATTACCTTTATTATGAGGGCTATAACTTATCCTTTAACGAAGGCACAATATATTTCCATGGCAAAAATGCGTGCATTACAACCCAAAATAAAAGAGATAAAAGAAAAATTTTCTAATGATAAACAACGTATTAGTCAAGAAATGATGCTTTTATATAAAAAAGAAAAAATAAATCCCTTGGGTGGATTTTTACCTATTTTTATTCAAATGCCAATTTTTTTATCTCTTTATTATATGCTTATAGGATCTGTTGAATTACGTCATGCTCCTTTTTTATTATGGATTCATGATTTATCGAGTCAGGATCCATATTATGTTTTGCCTATTATAATGGGTTTAACAATGTTTCTTATTCAAAAGACATCGTCTACTAATCACATTTCTGATCCATTTCAAAAAAAGATTATGAGTTTTATGCCTGTAATTTTTACAGTATTTTTTTTATGGTTTCCTTCAGGATTAGTTTTATATTATATAATCAGCAATTTAGTTACTATTATACAACAAAAGTTCATCTTATCTAAATTAGAAAAAAATAGATAAATTTTTTAAATAATCATTTTTTAAACGTGTTTTAATTTTGAATCTATACGAAGAAAATATTTTATGATTTATAATGAAACTATTGTTGCTCAAGTTACATGTCCTGGAAAGAGTGCTGTTGGAATATTAAGAATATCTGGTGTTCAAGCAAAGACAGTTGCTATAGAAATTTTAGGAAAATTGCCCCTAGCAAGATTTGCTACTTATTCAAATTTTTTGGACAAAAAGGGAAAAGTATTAGATAAAGGTATATCTTTGTGGTTTCCTGCTCCTTCTTCATTTACAGGTGAAGATGTATTAGAATTACAAGGACATGGTAGTCCAGTAATAATTGATTTATTAATAAAAAGAATTTTATCTATTAAAAATATCAGAATGGCTAAACCCGGAGAATTTTCCGAGCGTGCTTTTTTAAACGGAAAAATGGATTTAATTCAAGCTGAGTCTATAGATGATTTAATTAATTCGGAAACAGAATTATCTATTCGAGCTTCATTACATTCATTACAAGGAAATTTTTCTTTTTTTATTACAGAACTAATAAATTTAATCATTAAATTGCGTATTAATATAGAATCTAGTATAGATTTTTCAGAAGAAGAAATTAATATTAATATTAAAAATATAATTGATGTAAAATTCAGAAAATTACATGACAAGTTTGCAAAATTAAAACATATAATTTTAGACGGGAGTTTGTTAAGAGAAGGAAAAAAAATAGTAATTGCAGGTCTTCCTAATTCAGGAAAATCAAGTTTATTAAATATTTTATCGCATTCTGATAGAGCCATAGTAACTGATGTACCTGGAACTACACGAGATCTTCTTTATGAGCATATTAGCATCAATGGTGTGGTATTTGAATTAATTGATACGGCTGGTTTAAGAAATACAAAAAATAAAGTGGAAAACATTGGAATTATGCGTGCTTGGGAGGCAATTAGAAAATCTGATCATATTCTTTTTGTTATTGATAAAACATTGAATGAGCGAAAAAGAAAAGAAATATGTGATGAATTCAAAAAAAATATTTTTGATGATAGTATCCCAATAACGTTTATTTTAAATAAAAATGACTTAGTACAAGATGAGTTTGGTATAAAAAATATAGATGGTTTCTCATTTATAAGTATATCAGCACATACAGGTCAAGGTATTAATATATTACGTGAACATATCACAAAAATTGAAAAAAATATAAAAAAAGAAAGTGTTTTTATTGCTCGTCGTCGTCATATTAAACAGTTAGATTTAGCATATAATGAGTTCTTATTCGCTGAAAATAATTGGAAAATTTCTAAAAATATTGAATTGTTAGCAGAATCTTTAAACATTATGAATAGATTTTTAGGTGAAATAACAGGTCGGTTTACTTCTGAAGATTTATTAAAAGATATTTTTTCTAGCTTTTGTATTGGTAAATAAAATGTAATTTATTATAATATGCCCGGAGGCGGAATTGAACCACCGACACGGGGATTTTCAGTCCCCTGCTCTACCGACTGAGCTATCCGGGCTTTTTTTATATTAAATCATCAAATATAAAAGATTGTCAATGTTTTTATCATTAAAAAACTATAATTATTTTTTTATTTATATTAATTAATAATTTATTTTTAAATTTTGAAAAAAAAATTTTAATAAATAAAACAATAAAAAAATAATTTTTACCCTTGAAAGTTTTAATAAAGATCCCTATATTTATAAGAGAACGTATTAAATTTAAAAATAATTTTTAAAATAATTAAGGAAGATTATTCACAGGAGCATTATCATATGAAAATTCGTCCATTGCATGATCGTGTGCTTGTTAAACGTCAAGAAGTTGAACTGAAATCTGCAGGCGGTATTGTACTTACAGGTTCTGCCGCAGGAAAATCGACTCGAGGTACAGTGACTGCTGTAGGAAAAGGTCGTGTTTTAGATAATGGAGAAATTAAGCCATTAGATGTTAAAGTTGGTGATACTGTTATTTTTAATGAAGGTTATGGTGCAAAAACTGAAAAAATTGATAATGAAGAATTATTAATTTTGACTGAAAGTGACATTTTAGCAATTGTTGAGTAGTAAACTATATGCTATATCCATTGAAAAATTTATTTAAGGGAATGTCAAATGGCCGCTAAAGATGTGAAGTTCGGAAATGAAGCCCGAATAAAAATGCTTCGTGGAGTTAATGTTTTAGCAGATGCAGTTAAAGTAACTTTAGGGCCAAAAGGTAGGAATGTTGTTCTAGATAAATCTTTTGGAGCACCTAGTATTACTAAAGATGGTGTATCAGTGGCTCGTGAAATTGAATTAGAAGATAAATTCGAAAACATGGGAGCTCAAATGGTAAAAGAAGTTGCATCAAAAGCAAATGATGCAGCAGGTGACGGTACTACAACAGCAACATTATTAGCACAATCTATAGTAAACGAAGGTTTAAAAGCAGTAGCAGCTGGAATGAATCCAATGGATCTTAAACGTGGAATTGATAAAGCTGTTATTAGTGCTGTAGAAGAGTTAAAAAATTTATCTGTACCATGTTCTGATTCTAAAGCAATTACGCAAGTTGGAACTATATCTGCAAATGCAGATGAAAAAGTTGGTTCTTTAATTGCAGAAGCAATGGAAAAAGTTGGTAATGATGGAGTAATTACAGTAGAAGAGGGTACTGGTCTTCAGGATGAACTCGAAGTCGTTAAAGGTATGCAATTTGATCGAGGTTATTTATCTCCATATTTTATTAATAAACCAGAAACAGGCATTGTTGAATTAGAAAATCCATATATTTTAATGGCTGATAAAAAAATATCTAATGTTCGTGAAATGTTACCAATATTAGAATCTGTTGCAAAATCAGGAAAACCATTATTAATTATTTCAGAAGATCTAGAAGGTGAAGCTTTAGCTACATTAGTAGTGAATTCTATGAGAGGAATTGTAAAAGTAGCTGCAGTAAAAGCTCCTGGATTTGGCGATCGTCGGAAAGCAATGTTACAGGATATTTCAATTCTTACTGGCGGTTCTGTTATTTCTGAAGAATTAGCGATGGAAATAGAAAAATCTACTTTAGAAGATTTAGGACAAGCAAAACGCGTTGTTATTAGTAAAGATACTACAACCATAATTGGTGGTGTAGGAGAAAAACATTCTATTCAAAGTCGTATTAGTCAAATTCGTCAAGAAGTTCAAGAAGCTACTTCTGATTATGATAAAGAAAAACTAAATGAGCGTTTAGCTAAGTTATCAGGAGGAGTTGCAGTACTTAAAGTAGGTGCAGCTACAGAAGTAGAAATGAAAGAAAAGAAAGCTCGTGTTGAAGACGCTTTACATGCTACTCGCGCAGCTGTAGAAGAAGGCGTAGTTGCGGGTGGTGGTGTTGCATTAGTACGCGTAGCAGGAAAAATATCTAATTTACGTGGTCAAAATGAAGATCAAAACGTAGGTATTCGTGTTGCCTTACGTGCAATGGAAGCTCCTTTACGTCAAATTGTTTCTAATTCTGGTGAAGAACCTTCTGTAGTCACTAACAATGTTAAAGATGGAAAAGGTAACTATGGTTACAACGCTGCTACGGATGAATATGGTGACATGATAGATTTTGGTATATTAGACCCTACTAAAGTTACACGTTCTGCTTTACAATATGCTGCTTCTGTTGCTGGTTTAATGATAACAACAGAATGTATGGTAACCGATTTACCAAAAGAAGATAAATCTTCTGACGCCAATTCTTCTCCTGCAGGAGGAATGGGCGGTATGGGCGGCATGATGTAATAAAAAAATTTATTTTGTTAAATAAAACAGTTTAAATCAATTTAAAAGCATCTTTCCTCAGAATAATCATTCTGAGGAAAGCTTTTTACTTTTATTAAATACAAAAATTTTTAATTGAATAATTAAAAGTTATTTTAATTTGATATTTGTATTTAATTTATAACACAAATTTATATTTTTTAAAATATAGTTAATTAATATCTGAATGACCATTTATTTTTTCTCATTATACATTTCATTGTGATTCAAAATTTTAGTATTAGTTTTTGTTATAATTTATAATATTGTTTATTGTATAATTTTAATTTAAAAGAATGTCTTATATAATTTTTGATTTTATGTATATATTCCACTATATTTATTTCATTTATTTTATTCTTATATAAAAAAAAATTTTAAACATTACATTTATCATTCATAATATATTTTTTTTACAATTAATAATATTCATGTTACTTTTATTTATATATTTTTTTATATAAAATTCTTTTTTGTAAAAATTTTTAATTAATTACTAACTTTTTAAAAATTATTTATAGCCTCGACTTATTCGTTATTTTTATACAAATTTTTCTTATACTTTGAAACTTTCAAACAAAACGTGTTATACATAATAAAAATATTTTATTTAAAATGTAATTTTTTTTTATTAATATAAATTAATAATTTTATATAAAAGCAGTAATTTCTTTATAAAAATAGAGGTTTCATGAGAGTTTATCATACTAATAATTTTCGTTTAGGTTGTAAAATTATTTTTGAGTCTGAACCGTGTTTGATAGAATCTAGTGAATTTGTGAAACCTGGAAAAGGGCAGTCTTTTGTTCGTGTAAAACTACGCAAGCTATTAACAAACCAACTTATAGAAAAGACGTTTAAATCTACTGATTTTTTAGAAGTAGCTGATATTACAGAATATGTATTATCTTATTTATATAATGATGGTTGTTTTTGGTATTTTATAGACAATAATACTTTTGAGGAATTATCAATAGAAGAAAAAATAATCGGGATTCATAAAAAATGGTTATTAGAACAAGACACGTGTACTGTGACTTTATGGAATAATCAACCAATTTCAATCACACCTAACAATTTTGTTAATCTTAAAGTTATAGATGTACAAGTAACTATTAAAGGCGACACCATCAATACGAGTGGTACTAAATTAGCCACATTAAGTACTGGTGCCATTGTAAAAGTACCTTTATTTATTCAAGTCGGTTCATTAATTAAAGTGGATACGAGATCAGGTGAATATGTATCTAGAATAAAATAAGAAGTTTTCTTCTGTGTTGTGTTAATATTCATTCCCATTAACATATTGTCTGTAACTATCCCATTCAAAAGTTAGCCATAAACTGTTTCCTAAACGCATTCTATCTATGACTCTTTCACCTAGTAAGCTTTTCATTCCTTTATGGTCTAAATTAGATAACATGCCCGTAGAACGTTTAGATGACGATCTTCTATCAACTATTTGATTGATGATCACTTTTTCATAACGAGATTCAGTTTGCATGCCAATTTCATCAATCATCAATAAATCAACACTACTGAGATTATGCAATAAATTTTCCTCAGTAATATTACTAGTACCGCTAAATGTTCCTTTCATATTAGACATCAGGTCTGCTACTGTTACAAGTAAAATACTTTTTCCATGTAATATTAGGTAATTGCCTATAGCGGATGCTAAATGATTTTTTCCTGTTCCAGGTTTTCCCGAAAAAATAAAACTAGCGATATTTTCGTTGAATTCTTCTGCGTATCGTTTTGAAGCTTTCAAGACTTTTTTTTGGCCATCATGTTCAATTTTATAATTATCAAATGAGCAGTTCATATATAGTTCTCTAATACCAGATCTACCTAGAACACGTTGCATTTTCATTGCTTTATTTTCGCGTAGTATAGATTCAGAAGATAATCTTCCTTGTTCTTGGTTCCAAGCTAACAACGCTGCATCATTATCAAATTTAGGTGTAATGTTTTTAGGCATAAGACGTTGAAGACGTTTGAAGAATTCAGTATAAAATGTCATTATTTACCTCTAAATCCATTTGGTATAGTTTGATCAGGTGTTGGAATATATGTAATATCTCGTTTTTTTTGTGATGTATAAATAATAGATCTGCTTTTTTGTAAACTTCTAGCTAATTTTTGTTGCCATTGTATATGATGAAAGAAACAACCTTCTGCTTGCCAATAGGAAATAAAAGATGCAAGTTCAGATTCCGATATTTCTTCAGTTAATATAATTCCCCATAATGCTGCTTGACGAATAAAATCTTTGTCAGGAGTCCATTTTGGATGCATCGAAAATTTTTTTATAAATTTTTGTTGTATTGTATTTTGGTTCAATAAGCAATCATTAAGATCAAACATTTTTTTTAATAAATCAGGTGTAATTACATAAAAAATAGGGGAATTATTTTTTAGTACCGCCATAATTCCTTTTTTAGATTTTTCTAAATTTTGTATCGGATTTTTACAAAATAAATCAAGAGATACATTATCAGAAACTAAAACTTTCATAAATATTTTTTCCTATTTTAATTTTTAAGAATTTATATATTGTATATTATTAAATTTTTTAACACAAAATATTATCATTTTATTGGTTTTATATATTAAAAAAATATAGGTAACATTGTATTTTATTTGTAATTTTTTTTTTATATAAAACCCAGTTGTTTGGTAATGTTAGAGATTTTTGTTTTTCTTGTTCTATATAAATAAAAGAATTTTTTTTAATCCATTTTTTATTTTCTAATAAATCAATAGTTTTTTTGACTAAATCTTTATAATAAGGAGGATCAATAAAGATTATATCATATGGTTTTCTAGATTTTTTTAACCAATCGAATGTATTAGTACGTATAATCTCTGCATTACATATTTTTAATGCTTTTATATTTTTTTTTAAATTAAAAAATGTTTTTTTTTCTATTTCCAGAAAAGTTGCACATGTAGCATACCGAGATATAGCTTCTATTCCTAATGCGCCACTACCTGCAAAACAATCAAGACATCGAGAGTTTTTAATATATTTAGATAACCATTCAAATAGTGTTTCTCTTATTTGATTAGTAGTAGGACGTAAATTTGAGATATTATTAAAAGATATTTTTCTTCCTTTAAGTTTTCCAGAAATAATATAAATTTTGCCGTTTTTTTTAAAAAAAGAATTATTCATTTTGTTAGAATATTTATGTTAGTGATATAATTTATTTAAATATTAATATTAATAAAAAATTAAATAAATATTTTTTAATACTTAATTTTAAAAAATATAATTTTTATTTACAAACTACAAGGTAAATAATATGGTAGATAAAAGAAAAAATGGTTTTTTTTCTTGGTTAAGTTCTAAAATAAAAAAAAAGAAAACAACAGATGTAATAAAAAATAATCAAGAAGAAAAAAATAGTTTTAACAGTAAAGCAGAATATGCTTCAGAACCTATATTAATTAAAAAAGATAATATAGAAATATTAAAAAATTCTAGTAATAATCTAGAAAACAGACAGAATACAAAAAAAAGTTTTTTTTCACGTTTAAAACAAAGTTTAAAAAAAACACAAAAATTTCTTGGAGAGGGAATTAGTCATATTTTTTTATCTAAAAAAATTGATAGTGTGCTTTTCGAAGAATTAGAAGAAAAGATGTTACTTGCTGATATTGGAATTAACACCACTAATCGAATTATTAGTAATTTAATTAAAGATGTTAATCGTAAGGATTTAAAAAATTCTGAAAAACTGTATTTTTTATTGAAAAAAAATATGTATAACATTTTAAAAAAAGTAGAAGCACCTTTAGAAATATCTAATCATACTCCTTTTATAATTTTAGTAGTAGGAGTTAATGGTACAGGAAAGACTACAACAGTTGCTAAACTAGCACAGAAATATAAACTAGAAGGAAAATCGATAATGTTAGCTGCTGCAGATACGTTTAGAGCTGCAGGTATAGAACAATTACAAGTACTAGCAAAATTAAATAACATACCAGTAGTAGCACAGCGTTCTGGTGCAGATCCTGCAGCAGTGATATTTGATGCAGTAAAATCAGCAAAATCAAAAAAAATAGATGTTTTAATTATTGATACAGCTGGTAGATTACATAATAAATTACATCTAATGGAAGAACTAAAAAAAATAGTTAGAGTAATTAAAAAAATAGATGTTTCTGCACCGCATGAAAAAATATTAATTGTGGATTCTTGTAATGGACAAAATACAATACAACAAACAGAAATGTTTCATAAATCATTAGATTTAACCGGAATTATCATTACAAAATTAGATGGAACAGCGAAAGGAGGAGTTGTTTTTTCTTTAGCTGATCAATTTAAAATTCCTATTCGTTATATTGGAATTGGTGAAAAAACACAGGACTTAGGTGTCTTTAATAGTCAAGAATTTATTGAGTCTATATTCACATAAAAAAGAAAATATTATTAAATATTAATTTAAAGAAATTATTAAGAATAGATGAATTATTTTATATAAATCTTTGATTTATATTTTTAATTGAAGTATTATAGATGTGTCCCACATGTTAATAATTCAGTATATATAATTCATTGATGCGGGAATTAAAATGATTAACAAAGTACAGATTTTATCTGTAACACCACCAAGTAATTTAGATGCTTATATTAGAATAGCTAACTTATGGCCGATGCTATCCATCGAAGAAGAAAAAATACTCACTAAACGATTACGTTATAATAGCGATTTAGATGCCGCAAAAACTTTGATTTTATCCCATCTCCGTTTTGTAATCCATATTTCACGCAACTATTCAGGATACGGTTTACTTCAAGCTGATCTTATACAAGAAGGTAATATCGGATTAATGAAAGCAGTGCGTAGATTCAACCCAGAAATAGGAGTTCGTCTTGTTTCTTTTGCTGTCCATTGGATTAAATCTGAAATACATGAATATGTTTTACGTAATTGGCGTATCGTTAAGGTTGCAACTACTAAATCTCAAAGAAAACTATTTTTTAATTTGAGAAAAACTAAAAAAAGATTGGGTTGGTTTAATGAAGAAGAAATTCAAATAGTTGCTAGAGAATTAGGAGTAAGCAGTAGAGATGTAAGAGAAATGGAATCTCGTATGTCTGCTCAAGATATTACTTTCAATCCATTACCAGAAGAAGATTTTGATGGTAAAATAAATAGCTCTTCTATACAATATTTGCAAGATAAAAAATCAAATTTTGCTAGTAGTGTGGAGCAAGACAATTGGGAAGAACATGCTGTAAATAAACTGAGTAATGCGCTTTTAAGATTAGATGAACGTAGTCGTCATATTATTTATGCGCGTTGGCTAGATAAAACTAAAAAAAACACTTTGCAAACTATAGCAAATAATTACGGTATTTCTGCTGAACGGGTTCGACAATTAGAAAAAAATGCAATGAAAAAATTAAAAATAGCTATAGAAGATTAGATAAAGACGTGATTTTTGACATTATATAATTTAGTTTTATTAAAAATGTTTATATAGAGTATGAGATTGAGTGTTATTAAATCGAAGACTCATACTCTTTTTTAAATTTAATAGATATTTTTTTATATAAATTTTATTCTACTGTTACTGATTTTGCAAGATGTCTCGGTTGATCAATGTCTTTTCCTTTTTTTAATGCAATGTAATAAGCAAGTAACTGCAAAGGTATTATATAAAAAATAGGTGCTATTAGTTCTTCTACATATGGAAGTTTTATAATATTCATATTATCTTCATGATCAAATTCTTGATCTGAAAAAACATAAATTAAACCTCCTCTAGAACATATCTCTTTAATGTTCTTCTTATTTTTCTCTAATAATGAATTTTTAGGAGCGATCATAATAACCGGTATATTTTTATCAATGAGTGCAAGAGGACCGTGCTTAAGTTCTCCAGATGGATATGCTTCAGCATGAATATAAGCAATTTCTTTTAATTTCAAAGCTCCTTCCATTGCAATTGGATATTGATTACCTCGTCCAAGATACAGTATATTTTTTTTGTTAGCTAATATATTAGCCACGTTTTTTATTATGTAATTTTTTTTTAAAATTTTTTCAATTCTAACAGGTAACAAATTCAAAGTTTGTACAATTTTTTTTGATATGCTGGTGTTTTCTTCTTTTACATTTATTATTTTAGCGACCAACATAAGTAAAACAGTTAGTTGAGTTGTAAAAGATTTTGTTGAAGCTACTCCTATTTCTAAGCCTGCTTTAGTTAGTATATAGAAATCAGATTCTTTCACTAAAGATGAACTTTCCATATTACATATGGTTAAGTTTCCTAGATATCCAAGTTTTTTGGAATATCTTAATGCTAATAATGTGTCCGCAGTTTCACCTGATTGTGATAAAGTAATTAGTAAACTTTTTTTTCTTACAGTTAATTTTCTTGAAGAAAATTCAGATGCAATTTCAACATCACAAGGAATATTCGCAAGTGATTCAAACCAATGTTTAGAAACCATTGCCGCATTATATGATGTACCACATGCAACTATTTGAATGTTTTCTGTATTACAAAATACATCATTTGCTTCTGATGCTAATTCAGAAAAATATACTTTATTTTTATTTTTTAAACGATTTTTTAAAGTGTTGCGAATTGATTTAGGCTGTTCATATATTTCTTTTTCCATATAATGACGATACTTTCCTTTTTTTACTGATTTATATTCTGAATTGGATATGATTTCTTTTCGTTTAATAAAAAAATTGTCTTTATTGAAAATATTAATTTCTTTTTTTTTAACAATCGCAATATCACCTTCTTCTAAGTATATAAAACGTTTTGTTACATGTAATAATGCGATTTGATCAGAAGATATAAAATTTTCTTCTATTCCTAATCCTATAATTAACGGGCTTCCAGAACGTGCAGCTATCAATTTTGAAGGATTATTTTTGTCAATTACAACCATACTATAATTACCATCTAACTGTTTTATGCTATTTTGTATAACTTTTTTCAGAGAATTTTGTTTTTTATTTTGTTCCCAGTGTAATAAATGTGCAATTACTTCTGTATCAGTATCAGAAGAGAATATATATCCTTTTTTTTGTAAAAAAAGACGTAATATAGAATTATTCTCAATAATTCCATTATGTACAACAACAATATTTGAAGAAATATGTGGATGAGTATTTTCTTTTGAAACTTTCCCATGAGTAGCCCATCGAGTATGAGCTACACCAATATTACCAAGTATTTTTTTTTTGTTTGTTTTTTTTATAAGTTCATTAACTTTTCCAACACAACGAATTCGAATAATATTGTTTTCATTATCTATCACAGCTAATCCTGAAGAATCATATCCTCGATATTCTAGTTTTTTAATGCTGTCGACAAGAAAATTAGCAACATTACGTTGTGTTACTGCAGCAACAATACCACACATATTGATACCTTTTATTTTTTATTAAAATATTTTATTTTAAAAGTAAATATATTAGTCTGATAAATTATAAAAATTATTTTTGATTGATTTTATGAGGTCGCGTCCAATTTTTTTTGTATTTTTGTTCTTTAGCATTATAAACTAAACAAGGTGTGTTCACATCTTTAGTTAAGGTAGTTCCTGCTGCAATAGTTGTATTTTTTACAATTTTTATAGGTGCAACTAATTGTGTATTAGAACCTACTAAAACATTATCACCAATAATAGTTTTAAATTTATTTATCCCATCATAATTACATGTTATACTACCAGCTCCAACATTTACTTTCGAACCAATTTCAGAATCACCAAGATAACTTAAGTGTTTTACTTTAGATTGTTTTTTTATAAAACTATCTTTAATTTCAACAAAATTACCTATATGAACATTTTCATCTAATAAAGTATTTGAACGTAAATGAGCAAATGGACCTATGATGCAATTTTTTCCTATTTTAGCATTTTCTATAATTGTATATGCTTGAATGTTAGTTTGACTATCAATAATACTATTTTTAATAATACAACCAGGACCAATTTTAACATTATCACCTAAAATAACATGATATTCCAGAATAACACCTGTATCTATTTCAATATTTTGACCGTGTTGTAATGTTCCTCTAAGAAAAAAATGAGATGGATCTTTTATTATGACTCCATTAGCAAGTAAGTTTTTAATTTGTTTTTTTTGAAAAATATTTTCTAAAATAGATAATTGTAATTTATTATTTATACCTAATATTTCTTCATGATTTGATGGTTGTACTGTTGTAATAAAACTACCTTCAAGATAAGCTAAAGAGACAATATTTGTCGCATAAAATTCTTGTTTGTTATTTTTTTTATCAATTTTTTCTAACCATCTTTTTAAATTTCTTCTTTTTGCTATAAAAACTCCTGAATATACTTCTTTAATATTTTTTTGTTTATTATTTGCATCTTTTTCTTCTATTATGCCGATAACTTTTCCTTTTTTTCTTAAAATACGTCCATATCCATTAGGATTTTTTATTTTTGCAGTTAATAAACTGATTTTTGATTTTTTTTTAGATGTTTGTAGTTTTTTTATTGATTCAAGTGAAATAAATGGTACATCACCATATAGAACTAGTATATTTTCATTATCTGAAATTTTTTTTATTGCGAGCAGTATAGCTTGTCCAGTTCCTTGTGGTTTTTCTTGTATGACCCATTCAATTGGAATATTATGCGCATTAGAAAATTTAATTTTTTTTTGAGAATTGTAAACTAGTATAATTCTTTTAGGTTTTATAGATTGTGCAGTTTGTATTACATGTTCTAAAATTGTTTTATTTCCTAAACAATGTAATACTTTAGGATGATTAGATTTCATTCTGGTTCCTTTCCCAGCAGCAAGTATTACTACAATTATATCTTGTATTAACATAAATACCCTTTTTGCAATATGTTATTAAATAAAATGTTTTTAATGTATTAATCTTATAAATAAAATGTTTATATATTAATTTATGTATATATAATATGTTTTTATAATAAAATATATTATATTTTTTAAGGTTTTTTTATGACTTATATTATTGCAGTAGATTTAGACGGTACCTTGCTTTCTTCAGAGAACAAAATAACAAAATATACTGCAGAGATTATACGATTATTAATAGAAAAAAATTTTTATTTTGTTTTTGCTTCAGGTCGTCATTATATAGATGTCATGGAAATTAGAGATAGTTTAAAAATAAAGATTTTTATGATTACTTCAAATGGTGCTAAAATTTATAATTTAGATGATGAACTAATATTTAGTGATAATTTAGAAATAAATATTGCTTCGACACTTTGTAGAATAGAATATTTAGATCCAGAAATTATCACACAAGTATATCAAAATAATAAATGGTATATAAATAACAATAAAATAGATAATAAATTTTGTCCTGCTCTTTCATCGTTAAAATATGAATATTTTCATCCAGACCATTTAGATTTTAATAATATTAGTAAAATTTTTTTTACAAGTAGAAATTTTCAGAAATTATATGTTCTTAAAAAGAAAATTACTGACTTTTATGGTAGTAAAATTCATATCAATTTTTCAGTACCAGGTTGTCTTGAAATTGTATCCGGAACTACTTCAAAAGGTTATGGATTGAAATTAATATCTAATTTGCTAGGCATTTCTTTAAATAATTGTATTGCTTTTGGTGATGGAATGAATGATCAAGATATGTTAACTATTGCTGGAAAAGCATATATTATGCAAAACGCAGATTCACGTTTAAAAGACATATTACCCCATATTGAAATTATTGGCAGTAATAATAATGATGGTGTTGCGAGATGTTTAAATAAAAATTTTATAGAAAATCATGAAAATATATCATAAGTTTAATAAAAAATTAACATTTTTTAATAAAAATATTTTTTCTTAATATACTACGAATAAACTGCAAATGAGTAGAGACGTGCAAACGAATAGAATGAACAAAATTTTGGATAACTAGTTCTTTTTGTTCACCATTACGTATAGCTGCATATAATCGTGCCCATATTCCATCTCCTATTCTTTTTGTTACGATCAAACCTTGACGTTCAAAGTTCTCTACCACCCAATGTGGTAGTGCAGCAATTCCCATTTGTGCTGATACCATTTGAATTAAAAGTAATGTGTTATTAACATTTTTAAAAATAGGTATAATTCCAGATGGTTGTAAAAAATATTTCCATATGTCTAGTCTACGTCTTTGAATAGGATAAGTCATTAATATTTCAGATGCAAGATCTTGAGGTATGATATTATTTTCTTTTAACACAAGAGGATGATTAGGAGATAACACTAGACGTACTTCAAAATCAAATATTGGCATATAAAATAAATTACTTCGAGGTAATACTTCTGAAGTAAGTACAATATCGAGCTTGCCTTGTTGTAAAAATGTTTGAGGATTAAAATTCATCTCAGAATAAAAATCTATGTCTATTTTTGGATATTTTTTTTGAAAAACTTTTAGTACTGGAGTTAACCATTGAATACAGCTATGACATTCAATTGCTAATCGAATTCTCATACAATGAGATTCTGTACATGATTGTATTGCTGTTTGTATTTTTGGTAATATTTCTTCAGATAATTTAAGTAAAATTTTACCCTTAATTGTAAATATTATAGGATTAGTTTTTCGAATAAATAATTTAAATCCTATTTTTTTTTCTAATTGGTTACATTGATGTGATATTGCTGATTGTGTTTGATGTAGTTGAATTGCCGCTGCACTTAATGAACCATTATTTTTTAACGCTTGTAATGTTCGAAGATGTTTTATTTCAATCATGAGATTCCTTCATATCAAGAATTAAGTATTTAAGCTTGATAATTTTCTTTAATACTAGAATTATAGAATATATATTTTATATAAAGCAATTATAAATTATTTTTACACTAAAAATCTCATTTATAAAACATAAGGTATTTAAAATGACAATTTTAAATCATACTCTTGGTTTTCCAAGAATAGGTTTGAATCGTGAATTAAAAAAAGCCCAAGAAAAATATTGGTCTGGTGAACTTGCACTTAAAGATTTGTTATCAGTTGGTCGCGAGTTGAGAAAAAAACACTGGCAAAAACAAAAAGAGTCTGGAATTGACTATATCCCAGTTGGAGATTTTGCTTGGTATGATCATGTATTAACAACTAGTATGATGTTAGGAAATATTCCAGAAAGACATAATAATATCACTAATTCTATTGATTTAGATTGTTTATTTCGTATTGCAAGAGGTTGTGCTCCAGATGTTTCAGCTTCAGAAATGACTAAATGGTTTAATACTAATTATCATTATATTGTACCTGAATTCTATAAAAATAAAGTTTTAAAATTTTCTTGGACACAAATTCTAGATGAAGTTGATGAAGCGTTATTATTAGGATATAGAGTTAAACCTATACTTTTAGGTCCACTTACATATCTTTGGTTAGGAAAAGTAAAAGGGGAAAATTTTAATCGTCTTGATCTTTTAAAAGATATAATTCCAATATATAAATATGTTTTAACTGAATTATTTAAACGTGGTGTTGATCTTGTTCAAATTGATGAACCTACATTGGTTTTTGAATTACCTAAAAAATGGAAAGATGCTTATTTTTACGTTTATAAAGAACTATTTGGAATCACAAAACTATTACTTACAACATATTTTGATAGTATTGAACACAATATAGAATTTATTCGTGATTTACCAGTTCAAGGTATTCATATTGATTTGATTTTTGGAAAGTATAATTTAACGGATTTTGTTTCTAAAATATCATCAGAATGGATCTTGTCTTTAGGTGTGATTAATGGTCGAAATATTTGGCGTTCTGATCTTTTAAAATGGTTTAAAATTATTAAATTAATTGCAAAAAATCATACAAGAATACTAATTGGTTCATCCTGTTCTCTTTTACATACACCAATTGATTTAGAAAAAGAAAAAAAATTAGATAAAGAAGTAAAAGAATGGTTTTCTTTTTCTGTACAAAAATGTATAGAGTTAGGGTTATTATCAAATGCTTTGAATAATAATGATATTAATGCAATTACGAAATGGAGTTTGCCTATTCATGAACGTAAATTTTCTAAAAGAGTACATAAAATTGAAGTAGAAAACCGTTTATCTAATCTTTCAATGAATACATATAAACGTTTAAATTCTTATAAAATTCGTGCTATAGAACAGAATAAAAAATTTAATTTACCTATTTTACCTATTACTACCATCGGTTCTTTTCCTCAAACTATTGATATAAGAAAATTACGTCGTAATTTTAAATTAGGATTAATAACTAACGAAGAATATACAAAAGGCATTAAAATACATATTAAAAAAGTTATAAGAATACAAGAAGAATTAGGTATAGATGTTTTAGTTCATGGTGAAGCTGAAAGAAATGATATGGTAGAATATTTTAGTGAACATTTAGATGGTTTTGTATTTACAGATAACGGATGGGTACAGAGTTATGGTTCACGTTGTGTAAAACCGCCTATTATTATTGGAGATATTAGCCGTCCAAAACCAATTACCATAGAATGGTCTAAATATGCTCAATCTTTAACTAAAAAACCAGTTAAAGGGATGTTAACAGGACCAGTTACAATTTTATTATGGTCTTTTCCTAGAGAAGATATTTCATTGAAAAAAATTGCAACACAAATTTCTTTGGCATTATATGATGAAGTTTTAGATTTAGAAAAACAAAAAATAGAAATAATTCAAATTGATGAACCGGCATTACGAGAAGGTTTGCCTTTACGAAAAAGTTCTTGGTATGAATATTTATCTTGGGCTGTTGACGTATTTCGATTAAGTTCTTCAGGAGTTAAAAACACCACACAAATTCATACACATATGTGCTATTGTGAATTTAATGATATAATAAACTCTATTGCGTTATTAGATGCTGATGTAATTACAATTGAAACAGCTCGTTCAGATATGGAATTGCTAGAATCATTCAAAGAATTTAGCTATCCTAATGAAGTTGGTCCGGGAGTGTACGACATTCATTCTCCTAATATACCAAATGCCAAATTAATTACTATTCTTTTAAATAAAGCAATGAAATATATTCCTGTAAAACGTCTGTGGGTAAATCCAGATTGCGGTTTAAAAACAAGAAATTGGAACGAAACAATGCTAGCTTTGAAAAATATGGTTAAAGCAACGAAAAAATTAAGAGAAAAAATTAAAGAAAGTGATCTTAATTAAATCTATTTATTTTTGATTTTTGGAATATAATCTTGTTATTAAATCATCTTTTAGATTATTTCAAAAAATCTAAATGATGATTTAATTGTTATAAATTATTACATCCTTTGTAAATCAAAAAACAATTAATGTTTGAAATGACGCTTATTAGTAAAAATCATTGCTATATTATATTCATTTGCTGCTTGAATGGTTTCTTTATCGCGTATTGAACCTCCTGGTTGAATTATACAACTAATACCAACAGAGGCAGCACTGTCTATTCCATCTCGAAAAGGGAAAAAAGCATCGGAAGCCATAGTTGCACCAATAACATTAAAACCGTGATCTTTCGCTTTTATATTAGCTAATTTAGTCGAATAAATCCTGCTCATTTGACCAGCTCCTATTGCAATAGTAACTTGATCACGACCATATACGATTGCATTAGATTTTACAAATTTAGCGACTTTCCAACAGAAAATAGCATCTTTTAGTTCTGTTGTTTTTGGGTTTCTTTTTGTAACAAAATTCCATGATTTATAATTTGTATTATAAGAATCATGTTCTTGTACAATTAATCCATTAGTAATTTTTTTTAAATCTAGACCCATTTTATTTTTTTGTAACTTCCCAGTAACAAGTACTCTTATATTTTGTTTTTTTTCTAATATTTTTAGTGCTAAATCACTTATTTCAGGAATAATAATAACTTCAACAAATTGTTGATCAATAATTTTTTGAGCAGTTTTTTCATCGAGTATATAGTTAAAAGCAATTACGCCTCCAAATGCTGAAATAGGATCAGCATGGTATGCTAATAAATATGATTTTAAAATATTATTACTTACTGCTACACCACAAGGATTTCCATGTTTTACAATAACACACGCGGGTTTACTAAATTCTTTTACGCATTCTAATGCTATATCGGAATCTGATATATTATTATATGATAAAGTTTTTCCTTGAATTTGATGTGCTGTGCTAATTGTTCCGGATTGGAATATATGTTTTTCTATATAAAAAGATGCTTTTTGATGATAATTTTCTCCATATCTTAAGTCTTGTTTTTTTATAAAAGAAAAGTTTATTTCTTGAGGAAAAAAATTATTTTTGTCATTTTTGTGAAAACTATTTTTTTTTGTAAAATATTGTGAAATAATTTTTTCATAAGACAATGTGTATTCAAATGCTTTAGATGCTAAAAAAAATCTTTTTTCGCTATTCATGGTATTATTATTAATAGAATTAATAATAAATTGAAAATCACGGATATCTACTATGATTATAACATTCTTATAATTTTTTGCAGAAGCGCGTACAAGTGTCGGTCCACCTATATCAATATTATTGATAATATCATCTATGTTATTTTTGTTTATATTTTTTATTTTTTCAAATGGATAAAAGTTTACGATAACGATATCTATTGGACAAATATCATATAATTTCATAATTTTCTTGTCTTTGTCTTTTCTTCTTAAAATACCACCCATAACTTTGGGATGTAATGTTTTAATTCGTCCATCCATTATTTCGGGAAATTTTGTATAATCTGAAATTTCAGTAACAAGTATATTATTTTTTTTTAAGATCTGAGCAGTTCCTCCTGTAGAAAATAAATTGATTTTATTTTTTATTAATGTTTTTGCTATTTCTAAAATATCTGTTTTATCAGAAACACTAATTAATGCATTTTTTATAAGATGATTAGATGGCATAATATATTTTCTTATTTTTAAAAAAATTAAATATTTTTTTATATTCAGATTATTTTAAATATATAATTATTTTTATTAAAATGATTATTAATAGAATATTTATTTAGTGAGGGGCATTATGCCCCTTGAAATGTGTTGTGAGTTACAATCATTTAATTGCATTTTTTAATGTTTTGCCAGATGTAAAACTAGTAACTTTAGTCGCGGGGATATGTATTTCTTTTCCTGTTTGAGGGTTTCGTCCTATACGAGATGATCTTAAATTAACTTTAAAAGTACCAAATCCAACTATTTGTACAGATTCGCCTTTTTTTAAAGAATCAATAATAGTTGACAATGTCGTTTCTAAAGTCAATTTCGCTTGTATTTTAGATAAATTAGATTTCTTAGAAATAATATCGATTAATTGAGTTTTATTCATTATTTTTCCTTTTTTTATTTAAATGTAAAAATTAATAATTTATTTAGATATTATTTTTATAAATTTAGATGGAAAAATTTATATTAAAACTATTTTTTTTATAGTAAGTTTTTATGTGCGTTTTTTATATGAAAGAAGAATTATATTTCTTTTATATTATATAATTTTTTATTAATTAAAAATTTTTATATTTATTAAAAACAATATAAAAAGAAAGAAGAATTAGTTTACAAATTCATTTCTGAAAGAAATTTAAATATTTAATATATCTGAATATTATTAATAAAGAGATTACATGAAAACTATATATTTATTTTAAAAAAATTATTTTTTAAAAAATAATAAAATTAAATAATTCTGTATTTTGTTTTAAAATTGTCTTGTATATTCTTATTAAATTCAATAATTTTTTAAAAAAATGATTATTTTTATAAACTAGTTTAATATATTCATACAATAATATGAAATTATTATATTTCTACTGTGGCTGCTTTTAAGAGCAGCCATAATTTAGATATATAAAAATATTAAAGATCATTTATTTTTCTATAAGAGTAGAATTTAATAATTCTGAAAGACTAGCAGAAGCTTCTTCAGCGCTGATTTGAGAACTACTAACTGTTGGACTGTTATGTTTTTTTTGACGACGATTAAAACGTTCTTTATGATATGCATATCCCGTTCCAGCAGGAATTAAACGACCAACAATTACATTTTCTTTTAATCCTCTTAATTCATCTTTTTTTCCTGCTACTGCAGATTCAGTTAATACTCTTGTCGTTTCTTGAAAAGAAGCTGCAGATATAAAAGATTCTGTTGCAAGTGATGCTTTAGTAATTCCCAATAAATCTCTTGAAAAAGTAGCTGTTATTTTCTTTTTTTTCTCTAATATTCGATTTGAAATTTTTATACGAGAAAATTCAACTTGTTCACCTTCTAAAAAATCAGAATCTCCTGATTTAATTATAGTAGCTTTCCGCAGCATTTGTCTTATGATTACTTCAATATGTTTATCATTAATTTTTACACCTTGTAGACGGTATACTTCCTGTACTTCGTTGACAATATATCTAGTTACAGCTTGAACTCCTCTTAATCGAAGGATGTCATGTGGTGATTCTGGTCCATCAGATACCACATCTCCTCTTTCCACCCTTTCTCCTTCAAAGACATTTAATTGTCTCCATTTTGGAATCATTTCTTCATAGGAATCGTTACCATTTACTGGTGTAATAACTAATCTTCTTTTTCCCTTAGTTTCTTTCCCAAAAGATATAATACCACTTATTTCTGCTAAAATTGCTAATTCTTTCGGACGTCTAGCTTCAAATAAATCTGCAACTCTTGGTAGTCCACCAGTTATATCTTTAGTACCTCCAGATTCTTGTGGTACGCGCGCTAATGTATCACCAGAACTAATTTGGACTCCATCATTAAGTTGCACAATAGCTTTTCCCGGTAAAAAATATTGTGCAGGCATGTCTGTTCCTGAAATAAGAACATCTTTTCCATTACAGTCAACAATTTTTAATGCTGGTCTTAAATCTTTTCCAATCGACATTCTTTCGGCTGTATCTAATATTACTATAGAAGATAAACCGGTCAATTCATCTGCTTGTCTTGTAATACTTTGACCATCAATCATATCTAGAAAACGAACGAAACCATTAACTTCAGTAATAACTGGCATGGTATGTGGATCCCATTTAGCAACAGTTTCGCCGGAGTTGACTTTTTCACCATCTCCTTTAGCCATAATAGCTCCATAAGGAACTTTATAGCTTTCCTTCGTTCTTCCAAAATTATCAATAATATTAAGTTCTACATTTCTTGAAGTAATAACTATTTTACCGCTAGAATTAGTTACAGATTTCGCATTATTGAGATTTATAATACCGTGATTTTTTATTTGAATACTAGATTCTGCTGCAGCTCTTGACGCTGCACCTCCAATGTGGAAGGTTCTCATAGTCAGCTGTGTACCTGGTTCTCCTATAGATTGAGCAGCGATTACACCGATGGCCTCTCCTTTATTTACTAAATTTCCTCGAGCTAAATCTCGACCATAACAATAAGCGCAAACACCAAAATCAGTTTCACAATTTACTACGGATCTTACTTTAACATTGTCTATAGAATTATATTCTAAAAGATCACATAATTGTTCATTTAATAATGTGTTTCTTTTAATTAATGTATTTTGAGTATTCGGAATCATAATGTTTTCTGCGGTAATTCTACCTAAAACACGTTCTCGTAATGGTTCTTTTACATCACCTCCTTCAATTAACGGAGTCATTAAAATTCCTTCATGTGTTCGACAATCATCTTGTGTTACAACTAAATCTTGTGCTACGTCTACTAAACGACGAGTTAAATAGCCAGAGTTAGCAGTTTTTAGTGCTGTATCTGCTAATCCTTTACGTGCTCCATGTGTAGAAATAAAGTATTGCAAAACATTTAAACCTTCTCGAAAATTAGCTGTAATCGGTGTTTCAATAATAGAACCATCAGGTTTTGCCATTAATCCTCTCATACCAGCTAATTGACGAATTTGTGCAGCAGAACCACGTGCTCCGGAATCAGCCATCATAAATATACTATTAAAAGATATTTGTTTTTGTTTTTCACCTTTCTTGTTGGTAACAGACTCTGTAGATAAGTTTTCCATCATAGCTTTAGCTACTCTCTCATTAGCTGCTGCCCAAATATCAATAACTTTATTATATCTTTCACCTGCTGTGACTAATCCAGATTGAAATTGTTCTTGTATTTCAGCTACTTCTATTTCTGCTTCATGAATAATATTTGCTTTTTTTTCTGGTATCACCATATCATCAATACCAACTGAGGATCCTGATCTTGCTGCATAAGCGAAACCAGTATACATAATTTGATCAGCAAAAAATACAGTAGATTTAAGTCCTAAAATACGATAACAAGTATTAAGCATTTTTGAAATATCTTTTTTGCCTAAAGTATGGTTAATAATACTAAAGGGTAGTCCTTTAGGAATAATCATCCATAAAATTGCTCGCCCTATAGTAGTAGTGACAATTTTTTTTGTTGTGCTAAAACTTTGATCTTCATTTTTTTGATATTCTATTATTCGTACCCTTACTATCGAATGTAGTTCTGCAACGCCTAAACGATAAACTTTTTCCGCTTCATTAGAACCATTTAATAACATCCCTTCACCTTTTCCGTTTATTTTTTCACGAGTCATATAATACAACCCTAAAACAACATCCTGAGAAGGTACAATAATTGGTTCTCCATTAGCTGGGGATAAAATATTATTAGTTGACATCATTAAAGCCCTAGATTCTAATTGTGATTCTAGAGTCAATGGAACATGTACAGCCATTTGATCTCCATCAAAATCGGCGTTATAAGCTGCACACACTAGCGGGTGGAGTTGAATTGCTTTTCCTTCTATAAGAACTGGTTCAAATGCTTGTATTCCCAACCTATGTAAAGTAGGTGCTCGATTCAAAAGAACTGGATGTTCACGAATTACTTCATCTAAAATATCCCATACTACTGCTTCTTCTCTTTCTACCATTTTTTTCGCTGCTTTAATGGTAGTTGCTAAACCACGAACTTCTAATTTTCCATATATAAATGGTTTAAAAAGTTCTAATGCCATTTTTTTAGGTAAACCACATTGATGTAAGTGAAGATAAGGTCCTACAGTGATTACTGAACGACCAGAATAATCTACACGTTTTCCTAGAAGATTTTGTCGAAATCGGCCTTGTTTTCCCTTAATCATATCAGCTAATGATTTAAGAGGTCTTTTGTTCGATCCTGTTATAGCCCTTCCTCTTCTACCGTTATCTAGTAATGCATCTACTGCTTCTTGTAGCATTCTTTTTTCATTACGTACAATTATATCTGGAGCAGCTAGATCTAATAAACGTTTAAGACGATTATTTCTATTAATAACTCGGCGATATAAATCGTTTAAATCTGATGTTGCAAATCTTCCTCCATCTAATGGTACTAATGGTCTAAGATCAGGTGGTAACACTGGTAATACATTTAGAATCATCCATTCAGGTTTATTATGAGAATGAATAAAAGATTCTAATAATTTGATTCTTTTAGTTAGTTTTTTTCTTTTAGTTTCAGAATTAGTTTCATTTAATTCTATACGCAATTTATTACATTCTTGAACTAAATTAATATCTTTTAATAGAAATTGAATTGCTTCTGCTCCCATTGTAGCATAGAATTCATCTCCAAATTCTTCTAGCGAATCTAGATATTGTTCTTCAGTTAAAATTTGACGTTTTTCGAGATTAGTCATACCTGTTTCGATAACAACATAAGATTCAAAATATAGTACTCTTTCAATATCTCTCAAAGGCATATCTAACAATAAACCTATTCGTGATGGCAAAGATTTTAAAAACCAAATATGAGCTGTGGGTGAAGAAAGTTCTATATGACCCATTCTTTCACGTCTAACTTTGCTTTGTGTGACTTCAACTCCACATTTTTCACAAATTACACCTCGATGTTTTAATCTCTTATATTTACCACATAAACATTCATAATCTTTTACTGGACCAAAAATACGTGCACAAAACAATCCATCTCGTTCTGGTTTAAATGTACGATAATTAATAGTTTCAGGTTTTTTAACTTCCCCAAATGACCAAGATCTAATCATATCAGGTGAAGCTAATGAGATTTTAATAGCATCAAAATCTTCATTTTTAGTTTGAGATTTTAGAAATTTTAGTAAATCTTTCACGCATTAGCTCTCGTTGGAGTTAAACTTTTAAGGTAATAAATATATAAATATTTTTTATTATATTTCTGATATTGTTATTCGCTTTCTAGTTCAATGTTAATTCCTAATGATCGAATTTCTTTTAAAAGTACATTAAAAGACTCCGGCATTCCAGGTTCCATTTGATGATTTCCGTCTACAATATTTTTGTACATTTTAGTTCTTCCATTTACGTCATCGGATTTAACAGTTAACATTTCTTGCAATGTATAGGAAGCTCCGTACGCTTCTAATGCCCAAACTTCCATTTCACCAAAACGTTGTCCACCAAACTGAGCTTTTCCACCTAGTGGTTGTTGAGTTACTAAACTATAAGATCCAGTAGAACGAGCATGCATTTTATCATCTACTAAATGATTTAATTTTAACATGTACATATAACCAACAGTAACAGGTCTTTCAAATTCTTCTCCTGTTCTTCCATCGAAAAGTGTGATTTGTCCAGAAGTAGGTAAACCTGCAAATTTTAACATTTTTTTTATTTCATTTTCCTGTGCACCATCAAATACTGGTGTAGAAATAGGCATACCATTTTTTAAATTTTCAGCTAAATGTAATATTTCTTCATTTGAAAATGTATCTAAATTTACTTTTTGACGCAAGTTATCTCCTAAGTTAAAAGCTTTTTGGATAAATGTACGTAAATTAGATATTTTTTCTTGTGTTTTAAGCATATGATTGATTTTATCACCAATACCTTTTGCTGCCATGCCTAAATGAGTTTCTAATATTTGTCCAATATTCATACGAGATGGGACGCCTAATGGATTTAAAACAATATCGACTGGTATACCATTTTTATCATAAGGCATATCTTCAATAGGATTAATTTTAGAAATTACTCCTTTATTGCCATGTCTTCCTGCCATTTTATCGCCAGGTTGAATTTGACGTTTAACTGCTAAATATACCTTAACTATTTTTAAAACACCTGGAGCAAGATCGTCACCTTGTGTGATTTTTCGACGTTTTATTTCAATTTTTTTATTGAATTCTTCTTTTAATTCACTGTGTTGTTTTGCAAGTTTGTCTACTTCTTTTTTTTTGTCTTTTTGTTTAATTTCTATAGAAAACCATTTTTCAAAAGGTAGTGCATGAAGTTGTTCTGTTTCAATATTTAAAGATTTAAAAGTTTTTTTAATATGAGTGAATAAACTTAATTCAAATATTTTAAACTCTTCAGTTAAGTCTTTTTTAATTTTTTTAATTTGCATGTCTTCAATTTCTAAAGCTCGTTTATCTTTTTTTACACCATCTCTTGTGAATATTTGCACGTCTATTACGGTCCCTGATACTCCATTAGGAACTCGTAATGAAGAATCTTTTACATCTGATGCTTTTTCTCCAAAAATAGCACGTAATAATTTTTCTTCTGGTGTTAATTGAGTTTCTCCTTTCGGAGTTACTTTGCCGACTAGTATGTCTCCTCCAGTTACTTCTGCACCAATATAAACAATGCCTGATTCATCTAACTTGCATAACGCAGCTTCACCTACATTAGGTATATCTGAACTAATTTCTTCCGCTCCTAATTTAGTATCTCGTGATATACATGATAATTCTTGAATATGAATTGTAGTAAAACAGTCTTCTTGAACAACTCTTTCTGATACTAGAATTGAATCTTCAAAATTGTATCCATTCCAAGGCATAAATGCTACACGCATATTTTGTCCTAATGCAAGTTCTCCTAAATCAGTAGACGGTCCATCTGCTAGAACATCACCTTTCTTAATTTTTTCACCTAAATTGACACAGGGTTTTTGATTTATGCAAGTGTTTTGATTTGATCGAGTATATTTAGTTAAATTGTAGATATCTATTCCGGCTTCTCCTGAGCGCATTTCTTTTTCATTGATTTTGATTACGATACGTGAAGCATCTACATATTGAACAAAACCACTTCTTTTAGCTACTGCCGTAACACCAGAATCTACTGCTACTGCTCGTTCCATTCCTGTTCCAATTAAAGGTTTATCTGCTTTAAGAGTAGGTACTGCCTGACGTTGCATATTAGCACCCATTAATGCTCTATTTGCATCGTCATGTTCAAGAAAAGGAATTAAAGATGCACCAACAGATACAATCTGCTGAGTAGAAACATCCATATAATTTACTTGATCACGATTAAATAAACTAGATTCACCTTTATGTCGACAAGTTACTAAATCGTCAGTAAAGAAACCAGTTTTGTCAATGTTAGTATTGGCTTGTGCAATAATATAATTACCTTCTTCTATAGCAGATAGATAGTGAATTTCTTCAGTTACTAAACCGTTTCTAACTTTTCGATAAGGTGTTTCTAAAAATCCATATGAATTTGTTTGAGCATACACGGATAAAGAATTAATCAATCCAATATTCGGACCTTCTGGTGTTTCTATGGGACACACGCGTCCATAATGAGTAGGATGAACATCTCGCACTTCAAAGCCTGCTCTTTCTCTAGTTAAACCACCTAAACCTAATGCTGAAATCCGTCTTTTATGTGTGATTTCTGATAAAGGATTGTTTTGATCCATAAATTGTGATAATTGACTAGAACCAAAAAATTCTTTAACAGCAGCTGATATTGGTTTGGCATTAATCATATCTTGTGGCATAAGAGTGTCTAAATCACCGATAGACAATCTTTCTTTAACTGCTCTTTCTACTCTCACTAAACCAATTCTAAATTGATTCTCTGCCATTTCACCAACAGATCTAACACGTCTATTACCTAAATGATCAATATCATCTACTTCTCCTTTTCCATTACGAATATCAATAATTTTTTTTATCACATCTATAATATCTTCTTTATTTAAAGTTCCTGAACCTTCAATTTCTTTACGCAAAAGAGATCTGTTAAATTTCATTCTACCAACAGAAGAGAGATCATACCTATCTTCAGAAAAAAATAAATTTTCAAACAAGTTTTCTGTTGCTTCTTTAGTAGGTGGTTCTCCAGGTCTCATAACTCGATAAATTTCTATTAAAGCACTTATACGATCGTGAGCTGAATCTATTCGTAGTGTTTCAGATATATATGGACCATGATCTAAATCATTAGTAAATAATGTTTCAATAGAATGAAAACCTGATTTTTTTAATTTTTCTAATATTTCTAAAGATAGTTCTGTGTTAGATAAAATAATTATTTCGCCTGTTTTTGGATCTACATAGTTTTTAGATACAATTCTTCCTAAAATATATTCAACAGGAACTACAATAGATTTAATTTTATTTCTTTTGAGTTCTTGAATATGTCTAGCAGTAATACGACGTCCTTTTTCGATATATATTCTTCCATTTTTTTTAATTTCAAATGATGCAGTTTCACCACGAAGTCTTTCAGGTACTAAGTTTAATTTAATTTCATTATTTTCTATGTTGAAAATATTTTTTTCAAAGAAGATATTTAATATTTCTTCTGTATTATAATTAAGAGCACGTAAAAGAATACTTACTGGTAATTTTCTACGTCTATCAATTCTAACAAATAAATTATCTTTGGGATCAAATTCAAAATCTAACCAAGATCCTCGATAAGGAATAATTCGGGCATTATAGAGGACTTTTCCTGAAGAATGTGTTTTACCTTTGTCACTATCAAAAAACACTCCAGGACTACGATGTAATTGAGAGACAACTACTCTTTCCGTCCCATTAATTATAAATGTTCCATTATTTGTCATTAAAGGGATTTCACCCATATAAACTTCTTGTTCTTTAATATCTTTAACAGTAGCTTCTAGTATGTCACGTTCATAGATAACTAAGCGTAATCTTACTCTCAATGGTGCTGAATAAGTGGAACCTCTTATTTGACATTCTTTCACATCAAATATTGTTTCTCCTAAACGATAACTAACATATTGAAGTTCAGAATTTCCATTATAACCACGGATAGGAAATATAGAACGAAATGCTGCTTCTAATCCGTATTGACCTTCTAAATCTGGTTGAATAAATTTTTTAAAAGAATCTAATTGAATCGAAAGTAGATACGGTATATCTAAAACTTTAGGACGTTTTCCAAAATCTTTACGAATGCGTTTTTTTTCGGTATAAGAGTAAACCATGGGGTTCCTAAGCTCGTTGACAGATAAGTTAAAAATTAATTTATCTTTTTATCTGAAGGGGAGACAGTTGTAATTTTGTTTTAAGAATTTGAATTATGTTTTATAATTTTTTTATTAAATATTTTTAGAAGATTATTTGAATTATGTTTTGATCAAAAAGGCTGGTGAATCAAAATCACCAGCCATGCTTTGAAATTAATTAAATTATAAAATTTAATATTTTTATTTAATTTCGATTTCGGCACCCACATCTTCCAATGTTTTTTTAAGTGATTCTGCATCTGCTTTACTAAGATTTTCTTTTAAAACTGTTGGAGCAGATTCAACTAAGTCTTTAGCTTCTTTTAATCCCAATCCAGTTGCACTTCGTACAGTTTTAATTACTGATACTTTGTTTGGTCCAATAACTTTTAAAAAAATATCAAATTCTGTTTTTTCTTCATGTGAATCTTTTTCATTTTGGTTGTTAGTATTAGTAGACATACTAGCAGATACTCCAAATTTTTCTTCCATTGCTGAAATAAGATCTACGACATTCATAACAGACATTTCTGATACAGCTTCTAAAATTTGTTCTTTAGTAATAGACATAACAATAATTCCTAATAACAATTAGAATTATTTTAGATGTTATTAATACATCAAAAATAATAACCTTTAAGAGGTTTCTTTTTTTTGTTTTATAGCAGATAGTGTATAAACAAGTTTTCCGGCAACTGATATCTTCAATACTAATAAAAGTTTAATAATTGCTTCTTTATAAGTAGGCATATCTGCAAGTTGATTTATTTCTAAAGTCGAGAGTAATTTACCTTCAAAAGCTGCTCCTGTAATTTTAAAATGGGTGTTTTTTTTTGAAAACTCTTTAAATAATCTAGCACCACTACCTGGATGTATCATAGAATAAGCGATAAAAGTAGAACCTTTTAATTTTTTTTTTAAACATTCAAAAACAGTATTTTTAATAGCTAAAGAGAGTAGAGTATTTTGAACAATACTCATTTTTACTCCTATTTCACGTCCAGATTTTCTTAATTCATTTATTTTATTTACGCAAACACCTTGAGAATCTGCAGTAACAGCTGATAATGCTGTATTAGAAATTTTATTGATTTTGGAAACAATTAATTTCTTATTATAAAGATTTAATGCCATTTATTGCATTCTCCTTATTGATCTAGAGAGAAATAATTTAAATTAATTTTAAATAAAAATACTAACTATAATAAAAGATTTTTGTAAAATATATTTTTATTTTTTTCACTCTATGACTATAAAAAATTATTAAATAATAAATTTTGGCATTAGAATCAGATTATTTTTTAGGTGTTTTTAACTAAAAAGATTTAGCTGATAATTCAAAAAAGGGATATCATTATAAATAATTTTTATTATAGCGTAAAGTGAAAATCATTTTGTTAAGGAGACAAAGTAGATTGATCAAGAATTAATCCTACACCCATCGTTGTTGACAAAACTATTTTTTTTATATATATGCCCTTTGAATGTGGTGGTTTTGATTTTTTTATAGCTTCTAAAAATACATTAACATTTTCTTTTATTTGGTTTTTATTAAAATTAATTCGACCAATTGTAGCATGAATAATTCCATTTTTATCATTTCGATAGCGTACTTGTCCTGTTTTTGCATTTTTAATTGCTTTAGCGATATTCGTAGTTACTGTTCCTAATTTAGGATTAGGCATTAAATTGCGAGGACCAAGTATTTGTCCTAACTGTGTTACGACTTTCATCGCGTCAGGTGAAGCAATAACAATATCAAAATTAACACCTTCTTTTTTTATTTTTTCAGCTAAATCTTCCATTCCTATTAATTCTGCACCTGCATTTTTAGCTATTTCAACATTATTTCCTTGTGTAAATACAGCTACGCGAATAAAACGTCCAATGCCATTTGGCAGTACTACTGAACCTCGAATATTTTGATCTGATTTTTTAGAATCTATTCCTAAATTAATAGCGATGTCAACACTTTCATTAAATTTTACTTTAGATGATTCTTTCAAGAAATTTATCAGATCATCAATGTGGTATAATTTTTCAAAATTAATATTTTTTTTGATGTTTTCTATACGTTTGGCTGTTTTGTTCATTATTATTCCTCAATAATTAGACCCATAGATTTAGCAGTACCTTCAATAGATCTCATCATATTTTCAATATTAGAACCAGTCATGTCATTATTTTTGATAGTTGCTATTTCCTTGATCTGTGAACGCTTAATTTTTCCTATTTTTTCTAATTTAGTTTTACTAGAACCTTTTTTGATTCCAGACAATTTTTTTAACAGAATAGAAGCAGGAGGTGTTTTTGTAATAAATGTGAATGAACGATCAGAATAAACTGTAATAATTACTGGTATTGGCAATCCTTTTTCTATATTTTCTGTTTTTTTGTTAAATAATTTACAAAATTCCATAATATTAACACCTTTTTGACCTAAAGCAGGTCCGATTGGTGGACTAGGATTAGCTGTACCAGCTGAAACTTGTAATTTAATATATGATTGTATTTTTTTAGCCATTTTTTTTCTCATTTTATATTAATATTTATCAGTTTATTAATTTTTTTCAACTTGCCTAAAATCTAGTTCTACCGGAGTAGATCTTCCGAAAATGGAAACGGAGACTTTTAATCTGCTTTTTTCATAGTCTACTTCTTCTACAACACCATTAAAATCTGAAAAAGGACCATCATTAACACGAATCATTTCTCCTGGTTCAAATAAGGTTTTAGGTCTTGGCTTGTCACCAATCTTACGCAGTCTATTAACAATAATTTCTACTTCTTTATCACTAATAGGAGAAGGTTTATCTGATTTTCCACCTATAAATCCTAAAACTCTTGGAATATTTCTAATTAAATGCCAAGTTGAATCTGTCATTGTCATTTGGATTAAAACATATCCAGGAAAAAATTTGTATTCACTTTTCCTACGTTGTCCACCTCGAATTTCAATAACTTCTTGAGAAGGTACCATAACCTCTCCGAATAAATCTCCCATTTCATTTAATTTTACATATTCTCGTATTGATTGTGCTACTCGACTTTCGAATCCAGAAAAAGCTTGCAATACATACCATTTTTTTTTTTGACTTTGATGCATTTTTAGAACCTTAAACTAATAATAAATGCTATTAAATGAAATATTATACTATCTACACCCCACAAAAGAAGAGACATAATAATTGTTACAGAAATAACAATTAATGTAGTATATAAAGTTTCGTTATATTTAGGCCATATTATTTTTTGCATCTCTTTTTTTGACATAATTATATATGAAAATATGTTTTTACCTATTTTTGTATACATTAAAGTTACTATTGCAGACAAAATTAAAAAAGATATAATCAATATGCGAATAAATAATTTTTTCTTATAAAAATAGCAATTAATAAAAAAAGATAAAATTAAAAATATAGATATAAATAACCATTTTATTTTTTCTAAAATTTTAAATTTGTGGCGCTTGTAATTATTTTTATTCATAATTTCTCCTAAAATTATAAAATAATATAGAAAAAATATGTTAATAAATTAAATGTCTTTTTCTTTTTTGGATTTATAAAAATTATATTGTTCAGATAAAAAATTTTTCGTTATTTTTTAAAATTAAAAACTCTTAAAATAAACTATTTATTTTTAAAATAGATCAATTCGTTATGAAGTAAGTATAGAAATTTCAAAATATAGAATATTTTAAAATAAAGTATTAGGTGAGATTTATGAAAATGATTTGAAAATATTTTTTTAAAAAATTATTTTGATCATACATGTAATTGAATTAATTAAAATGTTTAGTTATGCTGATACCCAGAATTGAACTGGGGACCTCACCCTTACCAAGGGTGTGCTCTACCTACTGAGCCATATCAGCAATATTAATTTTTTTAGCGGACAGCGGGAATCGAACCCGCGTCATCAGCTTGGAAGGCTAAGGTAATAACCATTATACGATGTCCGCATTTTATAGGATTTATATTTTCATGTTGGTGGGAGAAGGATTCGAACCTTCGAAGTCTATGACGTCAGATTTACAGTCTGCTCCCTTTGGCCGCTCGGGAATCCCACCTAAAAATAATTTTTATGCCGGCTACCGGAATTGAACTGGTGACCTACTGATTACAAGTCAGTTGCTCTGCCTGCTGAGCTAAGCCGGCTTTTCTATTGAAAATCGTAAGAAATATTAAAAAGATTAGTTCTAAATAAATTATATTATATAATTTTTCATTCGTATTGCAAGTTTTTTATTAAAATAATCTTGCTTGTGGAAAATATTTTGCTTTTTACAAGCAATACAACTTTTATTTTTTTTTAAAATTTAAAAATATGTGATGCTTTTACTTTTCCAACTGATCCAATAAAGTCTATTTCTGGTTCTAAGAGTACACCAAACTTTTTTAAAATACATATATGTATTATTTTTGATAATTTTATAATGTCTTTAGGAGTAGCATTTTTTCGATTAATAATAATTAGTTTTTGTTTTGTGTGAATACTTGCATCACCAATCTTGATATTATTAAATTTATAATTTTCAATTAACCAAGCGCCAGAAATTTTTACTAAACCATTTTTTTCTGGATAACATGGTATCTTATATAAATATTTAAGTTTTTCTGCTTTTTCTTCTTTAATAATAGGATTTTTAAAAAAACTACCGGCATTACCAGTTTTTTTTGGATCAGGAATTTTTTTTTTGCGTATTTTACATATTATATTAAAAATATTATATGCAGTTATATTTATTGGTTTAATATAGTTTTCTAATGAAGAAAAAATTATTGGATTCCATGTCTTTGATAGTTTTATTCCGACTCCAATAATAGCATAATCATGATTATATTGATTTTTAAAAATACTATTTCGATAAGAAAATTTACAAAATTCTTTATGAATTCTTTTTATAGTATTATTCTTTAAAGATAATACATCAACATATTCACATATATCTTTAAATTCTAAACCGTATGCACCAATATTTTGAATTGCTGCAGATCCTATACAACCTGGAATTAATGCTAAATTTTCTAACCCAAAAATCCCTAAACTTAAAGTTAATTTCACTAAATCATGCCATTTTTCTCCCGAAAAAACATATAATAACCAAGTGTGTTTTTTTTCTATTATTCTTATTCCCTTAATACGATTAATAATTACTATTCCTTTGTAGTTTTCTAAAAATAATATGTTACTTCCTTCTCCTAAAATTATATAAGGAATATTGGATAATTTGCAGATGTCCGATATATTAATTAGTGATTTAATTGATTTTACAAAAATAATTTTTTTTGCTGTTACATCTATTGCAAATGTGTTTAAATCTTTTAATGATTGATTAGAAAGATCTTTTTTCTTACACATGGAATATTGCACAATAATATTATTTGTTTATTTTATAAAATTTTTAGCATATATAGTAATTTTTTATTTAACATTATGTTAATGGAGTTTAAAGATGAATTTTTTTTCCGAATATCATCAAGATATAATGAATCAAAAATTAAAAAATATTCGAAATAGTATACACTGTTCTTTTGAATTTTTTCCACCTAAAAATTCTTCTTTAGAAGAAAATTTATGGTCTTCAGTAACACGTCTGAGTAAATTAAAACCAAAATTTTTTTCTGTTACCTATGGTGCAAATTCTGGGGAACGTGAAAAAACATTTAACATTGTAAATAAGATATACAAAAAAACAGGTATTATTACAGCAGCGCATTTGACTTGTATTGATTCGACACCTTCTGAATTAAAAAAAATAGCAGAGAATTATTGGAATAACGGTATTAAAAGTATTGTTGCATTAAGAGGAGATACGTTAAAAAAAGATTATAAACATAATATGTATGCTTTAGATTTAGTTATTTTATTGAAAAAAATTGCTGATTTTGATATTTCTGTAGCTGCTTATCCCGAACTACATCCAGAATCAAAAAGTTCTAAATTAGATATTCTTAATTTAAAAAAAAAAATTGATGCAGGTGCGAATAGAGCAATTACCCAGTTTTTTTTTAATATTGAAAGTTATTTGCGTTTCCGAGAAAATTGCATTAAAAGTGGAATAAATGTTGAAATTATACCTGGCATTTTGCCCATTTGTAATTTTAAGCAATTACAACGTTTTTCAAAAATGACTAATATTAAAATTCCCAAATGGATGTTTGAGATGTTCCACGGTCTAGATGATGATTTAGTTACACAGAAAATTATAGGTTCTAGCATAGCAATAGAAATGGTAAAAAAACTATCCTTTGAAGGAGTAAAAAACTTTCATTTTTATACCTTAAATCAATCTGATATCACTTATGCCATTTGTCATATTTTAGGTTTATAAAAAAATTCAGTTTAATAACAAAATTTATGTATTAATTTACCAATAATATTTTTAGTTGGTTGAATAAAAAATTTTTCTAAATATTCATCTGGCTGATGTGCTTGTTCAATAGAACCTGGCCCTAGTATCAAGGTAGGTGCAATTGTTTTAAGAAAAGGAGCTTCTGTACAGTAATTTACTGTTGTACGATTTAATTGACATAATTTTGCTATTGTTTTAGTAATATTATCTTGATGAGAACATTCATAAGCAGGAACAGAAAAAAAAAGTTTTTTTATAAAAATACGATTATCAGACCATTTTTTTTTGATGAATGCTAATTTTTCTTCAATTAAAATTTCAATTTGTGTTAAAGTCAAACCTGGTATAGGTCGTATTTCAAAATTTAATACACATGAAGAACAAATTCGATTAATTGCATTCCCACCATGTATAGAAGCTAAATTCATAGTTGGATATGGAATAGAAAAATCTTGATGTCGATATTTTTGTTTTAAATGTTTTTTTAAAAGTAATAACGCTTGAATAACATGGTACATAATTTCAATACTGTTAACGCCATAATCGGGATTGCTAGAATGTCCTGTGTTTCCAATAACTTCAATTGAATAGGACACATGCCCCTTATGTGCATTAATTAATTTTAAAGATGTTGGTTCTCCAATTATTATACAATCTGGTTTAATATCAGTAGATTTTATAAAATGTCTGGCTCCAGACATATCTGTTTCTTCATTAGCAGTTGCAAGAATGTAAATAGGCTTAATGATCTTTTTTATGTTTATGGAAGATATTACATCTAATATAAAAGCAAAAAAACCTTTCATATCTACTGTTCCTAATCCATAAAATCTATCATTAGTTTCAGTTAATGTAAAAGGATCTTTTGTCCATTTTTTTTCATCAAAATCTACTGTATCTGAATGTCCAGATAATAAAATTCCTCCAGTTCCTGAACCAATAGAAGCCAGCATATTGAATTTATTAGTATATGAAATTTGATAGTTTTTTATAGAAAAATTTAAATCAGAAAAATAATTAGATAATAAATCAATAAAATTTTTATTGCTGTGATCAAGAGCTTTATTTTCACTACTAATTGTAGGGATTTTTATCAGTGATTTATAGACCTCAACAAAAGAAGATATTTTTTTTATCATATTAGAATTTTTTAAGTACATTTTGTCAATGAAATTTAAAATATTTTATTCGCAAATAGATAATTGATCAATATATTAATAATTTAAAATGTATTTTTTATAAAATTTAATACATTATTCTATCTATAAATAGTAATTCTTTGTTTAAGGTTTATTAATTTTATGTTGAATATATTAATTGTTGGTGCTAGTGGATATGCTGGTGCAGAATTAGTCAACTATATGAATCGTCATAGATTTGTTAATATAAAAAAAATATTTGTTTCAAATAATAGTTTAGATATAGGCAAGTTATTTTCAGATGTTCATCAACAATTTACAGGTGTTATGGATCTACGGTTCGAAGCTATAGAAAATTCTACTTTAATTGATAAAAATATTGATGCTGTTTTTTTAGCAACAGATCATTGTGTCAGTCATGTTCTCGTGCCTTCTTTTTTATCTTTAGGTTGTATTGTTTTTGATCTTTCTGGTGCTTATAGGTTTAAAAAAAGCACATCATATTTAGATTATTATGGTTTTGTGCATCAATATGAAGAACTTTTAAAAAAATCTGTTTATGGATTAGCAGAATGGAAGGAGAAAAAAGTTAAACAAGCAAATCTAATTGCAGTACCCGGATGTTATGCAACTTGTGTTCAATTAGCGTTAAAACCTCTTATTGAAGAAAATGTTCTTTGTGATATCAATATACCAATTATTAATGCTATCAGTGGTGTAAGTGGTGCTGGCAGAAAGACTAATGTAAAGAATAGTTTTTGTGAAGTGAGTTTGCAACCATATAATATTTTTACTCATCGTCATACTCCTGAAATTATAGAGCAATTAGGTATTCCAGTGATTTTTATTCCACATTTAGGTTCTTTTTCTCGGGGTATAATAGCTACTATCACATGCAAACTAAAATATAATATTAAATCTGCAGATATATATAATATTTTTTATAAGTTTTATGAGAACAAACCCTTAGTGCGTATATATAAAAAATATTTACCAAGTATTAAATCAGTTGAAAAACAACCATTTTGTGACATTGGATTTGTAGTAAAAGATAATTATATAGTAATTGTAACAGCGGAAGATAACTTATTAAAAGGTGCTGCTGCTCAAGCTGTACAGTGTTTTAATATTCGTTTTGGTTTTTCTGAAACGGAATCAATTATTTAATTAATGATGAGTATGTATAATGAATCCTTTAGTAATTAAATTAGGTGGAGTTCTTTTAGAAAGTGATAATGCTATGATGCGTCTATTTGAAGCTTTAGTTCATTATCGGCATTCTTATAAACGTCATATGTTAATAATTCATGGAGGAGGTCGTTTAATTGATGATTTAATGAAAAAACTTTCTCTTCCAGTTAAAAAAAAGAATGGTCTACGTATTACTCCATCTGAACATATTAATATTATTACAGGTGCATTAGCTGGAACTGCCAATAAAACTTTACTTGCATGGGCTTTAAAATACAATATAAATGCTGTTGGATTATGTTTAGCAGATGGAAAAAGTGTACATGTAGAAAAGTTAGATCAAGATTTGGGTCATGTTGGAAAAGCATTTCCAGGGTCACCATTATTTTTAAAAAAACTTTGTGAAGAAAGTATTTTGCCAATTATTAGTTCTATAGGAATTACTAATGATGGTTTGTTAATGAATGTCAATGCTGATTTAGCAGCAACAGCTTTAGCCACTACTTTGCAAGCTCATTTAATTTTATTATCTGACATAAGTTCAATACTAGATGGAAAAGGACAAAGAATTAAAGAGATTAATAGTATTAAAGCTCAAAGATTAATTAAACAAGGTATTATTACCAATGGTATGATTGTTAAAGTAAATGCAGCTTTAGAAGCTGCACGTGTTTTGCATCGCCCTGTAGATATAGCAAGTTGGCAAAATACAGAAGATTTAAAATTGTTGTTTAATGGTACAAACATTGGGACTCGAGTCTGCATATAATTCTATAATAAATATAATGGATTTCAAAAATGATTAGACAAAAACACAATAAAGTTGTTTTAGCATATTCTGGTGGTTTAGATACTTCAGCTATTATTCCATGGCTCAGAGAAAATTATAATTTTGAAGTTATTGCTTTTGTTGCGGATATAGGACAATCTAAACAAGATTTAAATGGTATTGAAAAAAAATCACTAGATTCTGGTGCATCTAGTTGCCATGTTTTTGATTTAAAAGAAGAATTTATAGAAGATTATGTTTATCCTGTTTTAAAAACTGGTGCTTTATATGAAGGTAGTTATTTATTAGGAACGGCTATGGCTAGACCTATTATTGCAAAAAAACAAGTAGAATTAGCATTAAATATTGGAGCAAATGCATTATGTCATGGCGCTACTGGAAAAGGAAATGATCAAGTGCGATTTGAAATGGCTTACGCTGCATTAGCTCCAGATTTAAATGTAATAGCACCATGGCGAGAATGGGATCTTAATTCAAGAGAATCACTATTAAAATATTTAGATGCAAGAAACATTCCTACAACTGCAACATTAGAAAAAATATATAGCAAAGATGAGAATTCCTGGCATATTTCAACAGAAGGAGGATTGCTTGAAAATCCTTGGAATCGATCTAATGCAGATTGTTGGAATTGGACAGTAGACCCAGAAGATGCACCAGAAGAACCTGAATATATTTCGTTAATATTAAAATCAGGCTCAGTAGTATCTGTCAATAATAAAAAATTAAATCCATTGCAATGTGTAGAGGAATTAAATAATTTAGGTTCCAGACATGGTATTGGCAGAATTGACATTGTTGAGAATAGATTAATTGGAATGAAATCTAGAGGCTGTTATGAAACACCTGGTGGTACTATTATTACTACAGCGATAAAAGCAATTGAACAATTAGTTTTAGATCGTGAAAGTTTTAAATGGAGAGAAAAAATAGGTTTAGAAATGTCATCTATTATTTATGATGGACGTTGGTTTTCCCCAATACGCAAATCTATACAAGCTGCTTCTGACTCATTATCATCAGAAATAAATGGAGAAGTTATATTAAAATTATACAAAGGCACTGTAATAGCTATTCAGAAAAAATCTCCAAATTCATTGTATTCTGAAGAATATGCTACTTTTAGTGAAGATGGTGTTTACAAACAATCTGATGCAGACGGATTTATTCGTCTTTTTTCCTTGTCTTCAAGAATACGTGCACGAAATAAATTAAAATAGTTTTTAAAAAATGTTAAAACACATTCATAATAAAATATTACATTTAATTTTCTTTTTACAGTTTTTTTATAGAGACAATATATGACACTTTGGGGTGGACGATTCATTAATGAATCTCATAAATTATTTAAAGAATTTAATAAATCTTTATCTTTTGATTATATTTTAGCAGAAGAAGATATCACTGCTTCCATCGCTTGGTCTAAAACATTGATGAAAAGTGGAATTATTAGCAAAAAAGAACAAACAATAATAGAATCTGCACTTTTTGAATTACTAATAGAAATTAAAAATAACATTAAAAATATTCTTAAAAGTAATTGCGAAGATATTCATAGTTGGGTAGAAGAAAAACTGATTAATAAAATCGGTAAATTAGGTAAAAAGTTACATACAGGTCGAAGTAGAAATGATCAGATCACAACTGATTTAAAATTATGGTGCAGAAATAGAATTAACGTTCTATTAGAAAATCTAATTGAACTACAAAAGAGTTTTATTATAACTGCTGAATTTAATCATAGTGTTATCATGCCGGGATATACTCATCTACAACGAGCTCAACCTATTACTTTTTCTTATTGGTGTTTGGCTTATGTGGAAATGTTAAGACGAGATGTTAGTCGCTTGAAAGATGTTTTAAAACGATTGAACATTAGTCCGCTTGGATCTGGTGCTCTTTCTGGTACCGCATGGAATATTAATCGTGAAGAACTTGCTTTATCTATGGGTTTTAGTTCTGCTACTAATAATGCACTTGATAGCGTTTCCGATCGAGATTATGTTGTGGAAATATTATCATCTGCATCAATCAGTATGATGCATTTATCACGATTTTCTGAAGATATAATTTTTTTTAATTCTGGTGAAGCTAATTTTATTGAGTTATCGGATTTAATTACATCAGGTTCATCATTAATGCCTCAGAAAAAAAATCCAGATGCATTGGAACTGATTCGTGCTAAATGTGGTCGTGTTCATGGATCATTAATTTCTATTTTGGTTATATTGAAATCTCTACCTCTATCTTATAATAAAGATATGCAAGAGGATAAAGAAGGTTTATTTGATGCAATAAAAACATGGAATGATTGTTTATGCATGGCAATATTAGTATTAAATAATATTAAAATAAAAAATAAATCGTGTCGCAAAGCCGCAGAAGAAGGATACTCTAATGCAACAGAAATTGCAGATTATTTAGTGAAAAAAGGTGTAACTTTTCGTGAGGCACATAATATATCTGGTCAATTAGTACTAAAAGCAATTAGTGAAAAAAAATCTTTAAATAATTTAGAATTATCTACATTTCAAATGTATAGTCCACTGATTCAAAATGATATATATAACAATATTACCTTAGAATCCTGTCTTGAAAAGAGACTGTCTAAGGGTGGTGTAGCACCAGATCAAGTTTATGAAGAAATTACAAAAGCAAAAAAAAGATTAAATATTTTTTAATATATTTTAATCAGTATAAAACTTTTTTTTTATTTGTGTTTATTAACTAGCATTTAAAAATAATTTAAATGCTGAGTTAATAATTTTTTAAAATATAAAATATAGGAAATATAATTTATGCAGAATATAGCATTTTTTATTAGTGAACATATCATACTTTTCAGTATATGGTTGTTGTGTCTTATTGCATTAATTTCTTTTGTTATTAAAAATATATTTTTACAATCTAAAATAATTAATAATTTTCAAGCAATTAAGTTAATTAATAAAGAAAAAGCTATTGTCATCGATACTCGTTCTCCAGAATCTTTTAAAGAAGGGCATATTATTAATTCTATTAATATTCCATTAAAAAATATTTTCTTAGGAGAGATTCAAGAAATACAGATATATAAATTTTCTCCTATCATTCTTATATTATATGAAACATATAGAGATAATTCGTGCATTAAAGAATTCTTTAAACATGGATTTAAACATGTTTATATTTTAAATAATGGTATATATTGTTGGAACGCAGATCATCTTCCGCTTGTTACTAAAGATAAATAACTTAAAAAAATTACGGAATAATTTTTTAATAAATTAAAAAAATTAAAAAATATCAAGATATATGTATTTATTACTTTTTAGGATGAGTTATGTCAGAAGAAAAAAAAAAACAAGAATTCTTTGAAATTCAACGTATTTATATAAAAGACGCTTCTTTTGAAGCTCCAAATACACCAAATGTTTTTCATATTAATTGGACACCCGATATTAAATTTAATTTAAATACTAGTGCTAAAAAAATAGAAAAAGATATTTTTGAAATTATTTTAAAAGTAAGAGTTGTAGTAAAAATTAAAGAAGATTTAATTTTTTTATGTGATATAGACCAAGCTGGTATTTTTTTTATTGCAAACTTGAACAAAAAAAGATTAAATCATTGTCTATATTCTTATTGTCCAAATATTTTGTTTCCTTATGCTCGTGCATGTATATCTAATTTAATATCTTATGGTAGTTTTCCTCAGATGAATCTTGGACCTGTTAATTTTGATGCTTTGTATCATGATCATGTGAAATTAGAAGAAAAAAATATAAATAAAAAATAAATCATGAATATTCTTATTATTTTCTAGGATATTAAAAAAATATAATTATAAGAAGAATGTGAATATACTATAGGAGAAAATTATGTATTTTACAGAAATATCAAGAATATGGAGGAAAATACTTCATGAAGTTTCTTTTTTATTAAAAAAAGAACCAATTTTATCAGATTTTTATCAATATAGTATATTGCAGCATGAAAGCTTAATTAGCTCTTTAAGCTACATCTTAGCAAATAAATTATCTACTTCTTCTGTTTCTGAAAAACAAATTAAAAGTGTATTTGATGAAATATATTTAAATAATCCATCTATATCAGATCTCATAGTACGAGATATAAAAGCTATATTATATAGAGATCCAGCAGTAAATGATTATTTAACACCTTTACTTTATTTGAAAGGCTTTCATGCATTAGAAGCATATAGAATAAGTCACTATCTTTGGAATATGAAAAAAAAATCATTATCTACATATCTACAAAGTAGAATATCTTCTGAATTTTCAGTTGATATTCATCCAGCTGCGTATATTGGATCTGGTGTCATGCTTGATCATGCAACAGGTATCGTTATTGGGGAAAACACTACTATAGAAGATGATGTTTCAATTTTTCATTCAGTTACTTTAGGTGGTACTGGAAAAAATTTCAGTAAAAATAGACATCCTACTATTCGTAAAGGAGTTATTATAGGGGCTGGAGCAAAAATTTTAGGAAATATTGAAATAGGTTTAGAAGCAAAAATAGGAGCAGGTTCAATAGTTTTGAAAAGTGTTCCTTCATATGTAACCGTTGTTGGAGTACCAGCAAAAATTATAAATCAATTAGATAGTAAAAAATATTTTTCTAGGAAAGAAAAAAATATTTTGGAATCTACTAATATGTTTCAATACGGAGATGGTATTTAGTATGTTTTTGATATATAAAATAAAAACTTCTGTTTTGTTGAAAAAATTATAGTAGATATACTAATATGAGTACAGAAGCTTTATTTTATATTTAATTTTTCTATTTTAATCGTCTAAAAAACTACGCAATACTTCTGATCTGCTTGGATGACGTAGTTTGCGAAGCGCTTTTGCTTCTATTTGACGTATTCTTTCACGAGTAACATCAAATTGTTTACCAACTTCTTCTAGGGTATGATCAGTGTTCATGTCTATCCCAAATCGCATACGTAAAACTTTTGCTTCGCGAGCTGTAAGACCTGATAAGACATCATGAGTAGCTGAACGTAAACTTTCAGATGTAGCAGAATCTAATGGTAATTCTAAAGTGGTATCTTCAATAAAATCACCTAAATGTGAATCATCATCATCTCCAATAGGTGTTTCCATAGAGATAGGTTCCTTGGCGATTTTTAAGACTTTTCTAATTTTATCTTCAGGAATAAGCATTTTTTCAGATAATTCTTCTGGAGTCGGTTCTCGACCTATTTCTTGTAACATTTGTCTAGAAATACGGTTGAGTTTATTAATGGTTTCAATCATGTGTACTGGAATACGAATAGTACGGGCCTGATCAGCAATAGATCTTGTAATCGCTTGTCGAATCCACCAAGTTGCATAAGTTGAAAATTTGTAACCCCGACGATATTCAAATTTATCTACAGCTTTCATTAGACCAATGTTTCCTTCTTGAATTAAATCTAGAAATTGTAGTCCTCTATTTGTATACTTTTTTGCAATGGAAATAACTAATCTTAAATTAGCTTCTACCATTTCTTTTTTTGCTCGTCTGGCTTTTGATTCTCCAATAGACATTCTTTTGTTGATATCTTTTACTTGTTCAATAGTTAAACCAGTTTCTTCTTCTATTTTAATTAATTTTTCCACACTGATAAAAACAGCTTCTTTGACTTTTTTTAAATTTTCAGACCATGGTTGATTTGTATTTTGTTCTTTTATAAACCAAAGATTATTAATCTTTTTTACCGGGAAAATTTTAATAAAATTTTTTTTTGGCATTTTGCATGTTTCAACACATAATTTTATAATAATTCTTTCTTGAGTTCGTACTCTTTCCATCATATGTCTCATATTATTAACTAAATGATCAAATTGTTTAGGAACCAATCTAAATTGTTTAAAAACTTCTGAAAGATTATAAATTTCTAATAATGCGTCTTTATGTGTTCTATTTTTATTTTTAATTATGTTATTTGTATTATTATATTGTATACGTAATTCAGTAAATTTTTCACTAGCTAATTCCGGATCAATACTATGATCATCTTCATGGTCTTCTTGATTATCTTCCCCTTCTTCATTATTTTGATCTTCATCTAGAAGTTCAGAACCTATATGAATAGCGGCGGGAGAAAAAATTTCTTCTGCATTTGGATCCACAAAACCTGTTATTATATCTGATAATCGTATCTGACCAGTTTTAACTCGATCGTATTGTTCTAGAAGATACGTAATAGCTTCTGGATATTCTGATACTGAGCATTGAACTTGATTAATACCTTCTTCAATACGTTTAGCTATATCAATTTCTCCTTCTCGTGTAAGTAATTCTACAGTACCCATTTCTCTCATATACATTCGTACGGGATCAGTAGTTCGCCCTAATTCAGACTCTACACTAGATAGTACTTGTGTTGCTGCTTCAACTGCATCCTCGTCTGTATCTGTATTAATTTCATTTAATATCAAATCGTCAGCATCAGGTGCTTCTTCAACTACTGGAATGCCCATATCGTTAATCATCTGAATGATATCATCGATTTGTTCAGAATCAATAATATCTTCTGGTAAATGATCATTAACTTCAGAATAGGTTAAATACCCTTGCTCCTTACCATGTGTAACAAGTAGCTTAAGTTGCGACTGTGGGTTTTGATCCATAATACGGTATCCAGATTCTATTAATTTAATGAATATTAATTGACTGATTTGTCAATAATGAATAATAAAATTATCTTAAATTTTTAAATATATTAAAAAAGTATTTTTAATTTTTAAAATATTAATATATATTTAATTACTATTAAATCTTTTAAAGAAATTAGTGCTATTTTTTTGATAATGCTTTATTAATAGACCAGATTTCTTTTTTTTCTCTCATTTTTAATCCCTTTATTCTTTCTTTAGAAATAAGATATTCTTGTCTTTTTTCAAGGATTTTATCATATATATTCATTAGTAAATCCAAAAACATATTTTGGATTTCTTTTTGAATTATCATATGATCCCATCTTGCTAAAATTTTTAAAACATTAATTATTTTAGTATTTCTATATAATTCTAGTAGTTGACCTGTTTTAATATTAGGATTATCAAGACATGTCTGTAATATTTCTAAAAAAATAGGTAGGCCTTTTATTTTTAAATTTTTAAATTTTGTTATCGAAGGAGCTATTTTTGCTAAACTAGGATTTTGTATAAGTAGTCCTATCAGAGTGCGCATTGGAGTACGCTTGATTTGAAATGGTATTTTTTTGGTGTATTTAATTTCTTTTTCATATAAAAATTTTTCGAATTGATTATCATCCAAAATTCCTATCATTCTAGCTAATATTTGACGCAAATAAATTCTTATCGTATCACTGGAAATAGTATTTATTAAAGGTAAAGCACGTGCGCTTAAATAAAATTTATCATCATTAGATGATAAGTTAACATTTTTTAATATGTTTTTAAAAAAAAATTTTGACATAGTAATTGCATTTTTTATTCGCATTTGAAATTTTTCTGTACCTTCTTTGCGAATAATTGAATCAGGATCTTCGTTATCAGGTAACAAGAGAAATTTTAAGGTTTTTTTATCTGATATGTATGGCAAAGCCTTTTTTAAAGTTTGCCAAGCAGCATTTTTCCCTGCATCATCACCATCATAGCAGTATATAATCACATCTGTGTTTTGAAAAAGAATCTGAATATGTTCACTTGTTGTTGAAGTTCCTAAGGTAGAAACTACATAATTAATATTATATTGTGTTAATGTTATAACATCAATGTATCCTTCAACAACCAATAAATATGTAGGTTTTAAACATTTTTTTTTAACTTGATATAATCCATAAATTTGTTTTCTTTTATGAAAAATATCTGTTTCAGGTGAATTAAGATATTTTGGTAAATTATTATTTAATGAACGACCTCCGAAAGCAATAATTCTTCCATGGTAATCTTGTATAGGAAATATTATACGTCCTTGAAATCGATCGTATATATATCCCTTTTTACTAACAGAAATTATATTGTAAGTTAATAGTTCTTGTTCAAATTCTTTATTTATGTTTAGTTTTTTATGAAAGTTATTCCAGCTTGAACTAGAAAAGCCAATTAAAAAACGATCAATCATGTTTTTATTAATACCTCTTTTAGCTAAATATTGATTAGCTATATCAGTAAAATTTATATTTTTTTTGTATAATTTACATATTCTTTCCATCAATAAATACAGTTTTTGTTTTCTAAAATAAAAATTATTTGATGCTGTGTTTTCAAATGGCATGGTAATACCATGCATTATAGCAAGCTCTTCAATGGTTTCTATAAAACTTAAATTTTCATACTGTATTAAAAAGTCAATGGCATTACCATGTGCATTACATCCAAAACAATAGTAAAATTGTTTTTCATAACTTACAGTAAAAGATGGAGTTTTATCATTATGAAAAGGACAGTTAGTTTGATAATTTTTACCATTTTTTTTTAATGTTAGACGTGCATGAATTAATTCTACAATATTAGTTCGACATAGTAGTTCGGTGATAAAATATTTAGGTATTTTCCCAGACATGTAGTTTTGCAATTATATAATTTATTTCCGTTCTTAAAAAAGAACGGCTTTTTTTAGTTATTTTTTTACTAAAATATATTTAGTACATACGAATACGTCTTGCGTTTTCTCGTGTAAGTTTTTTTGCAAGACGTTTAACAGCTGAAGCTTTCGCTCGCTTACGTTCAGTAGTTGGTTTTTCATAAAATTCTCTTCGACGAATTTCAGCTAAAATACCAGCTTTTTCACAAGATCGTTTAAAACGACGGAGTGCCACATCAAATGGTTCATTTTCACGTACTTTTATTATTGGCATTCAAAATTTACCTCAATTATCTACTTTTATGAAATAAAATATTATCAAAATATATTTAAAACAATAGATCCTATATCAATGAGTATTATATTGTAAAGTATCATTTTTTATGTTTAATATAGTTTTAATAAAATTTTTCAAAATTATGTTATTTAGAATAACATTAATTAAAAATTGATGTAAAATGTATTTTTCTTATATAAAACTTTAATGTATAGGTGCAAATTTATGAGAATATTAGGTATTGAAACTTCTTGCGATGATACAGGTATAGCAATTTATGATAGTAAAGAAGGATTGTTAATCAATGAAGTGTATAACCAAAGAAATTTGCATAATATGTATGGAGGTGTTGTTCCAGAATTAGCATCGCGAGAACATCTGACTGCAATGATTATTTTATTAAAAAAAATATTTAGAAATAAAAGTATTACTGAATGTATTAATATAATTGCTTACACTGCTGGTCCTGGTTTAGTCGGTTCATTATTAGTAGGTGCTACATTCGCATGTTCATTAGGACTGTCTTTAAATATACCTGTCCTTCCCGTTAATCATATCGAGGCGCATTTATTATCACCAATGTTAAATTTTAAATCCATTAAGTTTCCATTTATTGCATTACTAGTATCTGGGAAACACACACAAATTATTGGTGCTCATAAATTTGGTAAATATGAAATACTTGGAAATTGTTTAGATGATGCAGCTGGTGAGGCATTTGATAAGACAGCAAAATTATTAGGATTAAAATATCCAGGTGGTGCCGAGTTATCTAAATTAGCATGTAACGGGATTGAAGATTATTGCTATTTTCCCAGACCCATGATACATCATTCTAGTTTAAATTTTAGTTTTTCGGGTTTAAAGACTTTTGTAGCTCAAAAAATTAATAAATGCAATCAAAGTATACAAGAAAAAGCTAATATTGCAAGAGCTTTTGAAGATGCAGTAATTGATGTATTATTAATTAAAACTAAAAAAGCGTTAAAAAAACAAAAATGGAAACGTTTAGTTATAGCAGGTGGCGTTAGTGCAAACTATAATTTACGTGAAAAATCTGAAAAAATGGTTAAAAAATATTTTAATGGAAAAGTTTTTTATCCTACTCCAGAATTGTGTACAGATAATGGCGCTATGATTGCATATCTTGGTTTATTACGTCAAAAAGAAGCAAAAAAACCTCAATTAGAAATATTAGTAAAACCAAAATGGTCTATAAACGATTTGTTTTTTTAATGTAAAATATTAAATCTTTTATAGTTAATACTTGCATTTTTTTATTTTTAGAAAATTCTATTATTTCAGGCATACGAGCCATAGTTCCATCTTTGTTAGTTAATTCACAAATGACTCCAGTTGGTTTGAGTCCTGCTAGAGAAACTATTTCGATAGCAGCTTCTGTATGTCCTGCTCTAAATAAAATTCCACCTTCATGCGCTCTTAACGGGAAAACATGTCCTGGTCTGTTTAAATCGCTGGGTTTAGCATTATCAGCAATAGCAGTTTTTATGGTAGTAAGTCTATCTTTAGCTGATACACCAGTAGAAATTCCTTTAGAAGCTTCTATTGTCACTGTAAAACCAGTACGATATGTACTAGTATTTCTTTTAACCATCATAGGTAAATTCAGTTGTTTGCGTTTAGATTCAGTTATACAGAGACATACTATCCCGCTACCATAACGAATTGTTAGAGCCATTTGTTCTATTGTCATATTTTCAGATGCGAATACGAGATCTCCTTCGTTTTCACGTTTTTCGTCATCTAATATAATAATTCCTTGACCAGATTGTAATGCAAGTATTGCTTTTTGAATTCGTTCTATAGGTGTTCCAAATGTAGATAAGAGTTTTTGGTTCATTATAAAAATCTTAGTAGAGTTAAATCGTTCCAAAAAAAGTTTTATGCATATTGAATTTAATTAATTTCTCATCTTTATATTTTAAATTATTTATATTATAAGAATTGATAATTAATACATTATATATTGAATTAAATTTAAGAGCAATGTAGAAATTTTTGTTTTAAATAATATTTAAAATGTTTTTATATATTATTTACTCACTTAGTAAAGTATTTTATTTATATCTGTCTAAATATTGCATAAGTTTTATAGAAAATTATAAAGATAAACAATCAGATTTTTTATTGTTTATTTAAAACACAATTTAATTCATCAATAGTTAATGTTTCAGTGCCAATTTTTTGTATTACTATGCTAGCTGCAATATTAGCATAAAAACATGCCTCCTCTAAAGAATATCCTGTGGCTAAAGATGCTGCAATTATAGCAATTACAGTATCTCCAGCGCCGGTTACATCAGAAGCTATTTTAGATAAAGCAGGAAAATGTATTGGTTTTTTTTGTGTTTGAAATAAAGTCATGCCTTGCTTTGAACGGGTAACTAATAATGCTGATAAATTTAGTTCAGATAATAATTTTATCCCTCTTTGTAAAATTTCATTTTCTCTATAACATTTTCCAACTATTTTTTCAAATTCAGAAAGATTTGGTGTCAATAAACTAGCACCAGAGTATTTTTTAAAATCAATTCCTTTAGGATCTATCAGTGTAGGAATAGACATTTTTTTTGCAAAACGAATAATTTTTTTTATATTTACTAAAGTGCCCTTTGCATAATCTGATAGCACTAAAATTTTGAATTTTGACAATGAATCAATAATTTTCTGATCTAGTATGCTATTTTTTTTAGAAATATATTTTTCTTGAAAATCTACTCGAATTAATTGTTTTTTTTCTGATAAAACTCTAATTTTAGTAATGGTTTTATTTTTTTTTATAGAAATTAAATCGCAATTAATTCGTACATGTTCCATAAGTTTTCTTAATATTAATCCTTCATTATCCATACCAATAAAACCAATTATTTTAGAATAACCTCCAATTTCTGCAATATTTTTAGCTACATTTGCAGCACCTCCAGGTTGTTCTTTAATTTTATGAATTGGGACGATTGGTGTGGATTGTTCAGACAGCATGTAATGGTTTTTACTGTACCAATAACAATCTAGTATTAGATCTCCTACAACTAGAACAAATGAATTATTGAAATTAATTAATTTTTTTTTCATAATATCATCCTTATAATTTTAAATAATTTAATAAATATTAAACACTTAACATTTTTTTAAAATAAATATAAAAAATGTAAAGTTGATAAGATATTTTTTATATATTATATAAAACATTATTACAAGATTTAATTTTTTAAAATAATAAATAATTATATAAAAATTTTTATTTTTCTATTATAGAATAGATTTTTTTTAGTATGAGAAAATTATTGTGAAAATATATTTAGTAGGAGGAGCTGTCCGCGACTCTTTGCTCGATTTGCCTGTTAAAGATAAAGACTGGGTGGTAGTAGGCGGTACAGAAAAAATATTGTTAGAAAGAAATTTTCAACAAGTTGGTAAAGATTTCCCAGTTTTTTTACATCCAGAAACACATGAAGAATATGCTTTAGCAAGAAAAGAAAGAAAATCTGGGAAAGGATATACTGGTTTTGATACTGATTGTAATCCTAATGTAACTTTAGAAGAAGATTTAATAAGAAGAGATTTAACAATTAACGCTATTGCTCAAGATCAATATGGTAATTATATTGATCCTTTTCAAGGTAAAAGAGATATTAAAAATCGTTTAATAAGACATGTTTCAGAATCTTTTTCGGAAGATCCATTACGTGTTTTACGTGTAGCAAGATTTGCTGCTGCTTTAATGCATTTAGGATTCAAAATTGCAAAAGAAACTATGTTGTTAATGTGTGTTATAGTAAAAAAAAAGGAGTTGTCATATTTAACTTCAAATAGAATATGGAATGAAACCGAAAAAGCTTTTAAAACTTCTAATCCTCATGTATATTTCCAAGTTTTATATGCTTGTAATGCACTTAATTTCTTTTTTCCAGAAATGTACTTTTTATATGAAAAAAAAAATTTTCTAAATTATACTCTTTTTAACAAATTATATGATAACAACATAATATTAATGGGGTTAGCTAAAATATCACTTTATAATAAAGATGTTGATATGCGTTTTTCTTATTTATGTCAATTTTTATCGGTTAATCAAACAGATAAAAATTATTCAGGAATATTTTTTGATTCATATTCAGCTTCTATTGTTAAAAATCTATGTAAGCGATTTAATATTCCATCTTATATCAGAGATATAGCAGTCTTGAATACTGGGTTTTATTTTTTTTTAAGTACTATTCATCATCAATCATCTAGAAATATTATAAACCTGTTTTCAAAAGTTGATGCTTGGAGAAAACCAGAACGTGTTAAAAAAATAGCATTTTTGAGTAATTTTAATTTTCCTAATCAGTATAAATCTGAATTTTTTTATATGAAATCTGGTTGTTTTTTAAAAGAGTGTTTTAATATTGTTAGAAGTGTTTCTATTAAATTAATTTTACAAAAAGGTTTTAAGGGTCATAAAATAAAAGATGAATTAATGCGTTTAAGAATTAAAAAATTAGAATTATGGCGTTTAAAAAAATTAAATGTTGTTCCTATCTGTAAAAATATATTCTTTTAATCAAAAATTTAAAATTAATTAATGAAATAAATTAATCCAACTATTATAAAACGATATATTCCAAAAAATATTAGTGATGTTTTATTTATTATTTTTAATAATTTTTTAATACATATTAGAGAAACTACAAAAGATATTATAAATCCAGTAAAAAATACTGGAATATCTGATATTTTAATATTATTGATATTTTTCATAAAATCTAAAAAAGATGCTCCCATTATTAATGGTATTGATATTATAAAAGAGAATTCTATCGAAACCGATTTTTTAATACCTAATAGTATTCCAGTTGCTATAGTTACTCCAGATCTTGAAAAACCAGGATATAAACAAAAAGTTTGAAAAAGACCAATTATTGCAGATTGAAATAAAGTAATTTCGTTAATACTATATGTTGTATATTTTTTAGGTTTGAATATTTCAGATACTAATAAAAACACACCACCTAATATCAATGAATACATAATATTATGTGTATTAAATAACGATTTAATTTTTTTATAAAATATAAGTCCCAAAAATATTGTAGGTAAAATAGAAATAAGGACATGTATAGTTTTTGTTTTTTTATTTTCAATGTTTATATTAAATTTTATTATCTTTAAGATTTTTTTGTGAAAAAAATATAAAATTGATAATGCGGAACCCAATGTAATAAATGTTTCTAATATTTTTGTGTTATTGTTGCCTTCTATATTTAACCAATGAGAAGCTATAATTATATGTCCTGTAGAAGAAATAGGAAGAAATTCTGTTATCCCTTCTATTACTCCAATAATAATAGAAGCGATAACTTGATATAAATCAAGCATTATTTTTCCGTTAAAATTATTTAATATTAATAGTGTATAATTAAAACGGTACTAAATAACAGCACCGTTTTTATATTATAAATCAATGATATAAAGTGATAATAACTGTCTTTCCAGCAATAATAGTCCCAGATGATTTTTTTATTTTTTTAAAATTTTCTATATTAGATATTACGACAGGTGTCAAAATAGACTGTGCTTTTTCTTTAAGAAAATTTAAATCAAACGTGAGAATTTCGTCTCCTATTTTTACTATTTGATTATCTTTTGCTTTTTTTTTAAAACCTTCTCCTTTTAACTTTACTGTATCAATTCCAAAATGTACAAACAATTCTACATCATCTTCTGAAATAATTGAAAAAGCATGCATAGTTTCAAATATTTTTCCAATTTTTCCATTTACTGGTGCTAGAATTTGATTTCCTGATGGTTTGATAGCTATTCCATCTCCTACAATTTTTTTAGAAAAAACATGATCTGGTACATCTTCAATTTTTATTATATCACCTGATAAAGGTGCAATAATTTCTATTTTTTTAGAAAAATTAGTTTTTTTGCTGTTAAAAAAATCAGAAAAGAAACTCATTTTTTTCTCCTGAGTACTTTTTTTGTATCTTTTAATATACTCTTACATCTTAATTATTTGTAAAATTTTTTACTAAATTAAGTACTTCTTTAGTAGTAGGTAATTCTAATGCTTTTTGTGCTAATTTTTGAGCATCAGAAAAAGATGTTTTACGAATAATTTTTTTAACTTTAGGGATACTTATCGAACTCATGCTGAATTCATCTAATCCCATTCCTAATAAAAGAATAGTAGCACGTTCATCTCCTGCGAGCTCTCCGCACATGCCGGTCCATTTTTTATTTGAATGTGAAACATCGATAACTTGTTTAATTAATTTTAAAACAGATGGGTTCATAGGGTTATAAAGGTGTGAAATTAAATCATTTCCTCTATCAACAGCTAAAGTATATTGTGTTAAATCGTTAGTGCCAATACTAAAAAAATCTACTTCTTTTATTAAATGTTCAGCTATTATCGCTGATGCTGGGGTTTCGATCATAATACCAATTTCAATATTTTCATCAAACGCTATGTTATTATTATGTAGTTGAATTTGAAGTTTTTTAATTTCGGATTTTAAAAATCTGATTTCTTCTACAGATATTATCATAGGAAACAAGATACATATTTTACCAAATGCAGAAGCTTTAAGAATAGCATTTAACTGTGTGTGCAATATTTCCTTACGATCCATTGAAATACGTATAGCACGCCATCCGAGAAATGGATTTTCTTCTTTTGGCAAATTCATATAAGGAAGATCTTTATCTCCACCGATATCCATCGTCCTAATAATGACAGATTTATTTTTCATTGATTCTGCAATTTGTTTATATGCTTGAAATTGTTCATTTTCAGTAGGTAAAGCATTTCTGCCCATAAATAAAAATTCAGTTCGATATAGACCAATACATTCTGCACCATTTTTTTTTGCAGAATCAATATCTTTCAGACTTCCAATATTAGAACCAATTTTAATAGTATGTCCGTCAATAGTTGTGGCATGTAAACTTTTTAAAACTATTAATTTATTTTTTTTTAAAATATAATTCTTTTTTATTTCTTTTTTTTGATTAATTAATTGATTAGATGGATTTATAAAAATTTGATTATTAATAGAATCTAAAATAATATAATCATTATTTTTTGCTATTTTTGTAATATTTCCAGTTCCTACAATTGCAGGAATTTCTAATGATCTTGCCATAATTGATGTGTGTGATGTTTTACCTCCTAAATCAGTAATAAATCCTAAAATGTATTTTAGATTTATTTGCGCTGTTTCCGAAGGAGTTAAGTCTTTTGCAATTAAAATTACTTCGCTATTTATATTATTCAAATCAACAATATTAAGATTTAGTATATTTTTTAATAAGCGGTTTCCAATATCTCTTACATCTATCGCTCTATTTTTTAAATATTCATCTTTCAGTTCTTCGAGAGCTTTTGCTTGTCCTTCAATGATTAATTCAGTAGCTGCTGCAGCAGATATATTTTTTTCTTTGATCAGATTAATTACTTCTTTTTCTAATTCTTCATCTTCAAGGAGCATAATATGTCCTTCAAAGATACTTTCTTTTTTTTCTCCAAATGTTTCTCTTGTTTTGATTTTTATTTCTGTTAGCTGTTGTATTGATTTTTTTCTGCCTTCAAAAAATCTTTTTATTTCTTTTTCAATATTTTTAATAGTAATTACTTTCCGGTTAATAACAATTTCTTCTTCTTTTAATAAAAGAGCTGTTCCAAAAGCTATACCCGGTGATGCTAAAATGCCTGAAATCATAACATTACCTTTAATAATAAAGTTTATCTATTTAGAGATGGAAATATGACGTGTCAGGCGAATATATTTTTTTATAAAATAATCAGAAGTTATTTTTTTATAACTTCTAATTTTTTAGGAAAATTAAAAATTGTTTCATTAATGGCAATTTATTCTAATTCTGTCATTATTATAGATAAATGTTCAATTGCTTGTTTTTCATCTTCTCCTTCAGCGGATAGTGTAATTAAACTTCCTCGGATTAAACCTAGTGTTTGAATTTTGAACAAACTTTTTGCATTGACTGATTTGCCATTATAAATAATAGAAATCTCGGAAGTAAATTTTTTTGCTTCTTTTACAAACTGAGCTGCAGGACGAGTGTGTAAACCATGCGGAGCGGTTATTTTGACTTGATTTTGAAACATTTTTTTTCCTTAATGAAATTGTATTAATATGATATTTTAATAAATCTTTGGAAGATTTTTTTATTTTGTGTTTTGAACTATTAGAATACAAGCTCTACAATAAAAACAAGATTTTTGAAAGTTTTTTATTGCGGAAATTGTATTTTAATGATTTTCTCTATAGATTGGAAAATAATTCTGTACTCAAATAACGTTCTCCTGAAGAAGGTAAAATAACAACTATTGTCTTATCTAAAAATTTTTTTTGTTTTTGTATTTCAGTTGCTGCATATAGTGCAGCACCAGAAGAAATTCCTGCTAATATCCCTTCTTTTTTCATTAGTTTTTGAGCCATAAGTATTGCTTTTTCGCTAGAAACAGTAATTACTTGGTCAATTAACGTCAAGTCTAAATTTTTAGGAATAAATCCAGGCCCAATGCCTTGAATTTTATGTGGTCCAGGTTTTATTTCTTTTCCTGCTAAAAATTGTGTAATTACAGCTGATTCTGAAGGTTCAACAGCTACACTAATGAAGTCTTTTTTTCTTTTTGTTTTTTTGATATATCTTGTAATGCCAGTAATAGTTCCTCCAGTTCCTACTGCTGAAATTAATACATCTAAATTACCATTTTTAGTATCATTCCAAATTTCTGGACCAGTAGTTATCTCATGAATTTCGGGATTAGCTGGATTTTCAAATTGTTTTAATAAAAAATATTTACTTGAGTTACATGATACAATATCATTAGCTTTAGAAATAGCTCCCTTCATTCCATATTTTCCATCTGTTAATATTAATTTTGCGCCTAAAGCTTGTAATAGTTTTTTCCTCTCAATAGACATTGTATCAGGCATGGTTAAAGTTAATCGATAATTTCTAGAAGCAGCAACATAAGCTAATGCTATTCCTGTATTACCACTAGTTGCCTCTATTAATTCGATATTTTTATTTATTTTTTTATTTTTTTCTGCACTCCATATCATGTTAGCACCAATCCTGCATTTAACACTAAAACTTGGATTTCTAGATTCTATTTTTACTAAAATATTTCCATGTCCAATTTTTTTTAAACGAACTAGAGGTGTATTACCAATCGTGAAAGAATTATCTTCATATATTTTACTCATTTTCCCTCTTTTTTGAAATTTTTTCCTGTATTATAAAATCTAAATAATATTCAATGAAATATTGTTCATGTGTTTTAAAAGTATTTTTTTATTATACTTATTTGTAACAATTATTAAAAAATTCTACTATTAATATTATAAATATAAATTATATAATAAAAAATTTTTTAAAATAGTAATATTATTCATTTATAAAATTTGAGTAAGTTTAAAACTTATCTTCTTTTATGGTAATTATATATATAATAAATTTATGACATCAACTAAAAACAAAATTGATAAATTACGAAAAAATATCTTAAAATATGAATACTTTTATCACACATTGGATGAATCAATTGTTTCTGATGCAGAATATGATTATTTGTTACATCAATTGTACAATTTAGAATTAAAAAATAAAGAACTCATTACTTCTGATTCACCTACGCAAAAAATAGGAGCAAATTTATTAAGTAAATTCAAAAAAATAAAACATTTTTTTCCTATGTTATCGTTAGAAAATACATTTGATATCAATGGATATTTGACTTTTGAAAAAAGAATTAAAAAGTTAATCAATATTGACGTAGCAGTGTCTCTTTGTTGCGAATTAAAAATAGATGGAATAGCTATTAGTATAATTTATGAAGAAGGGATTCTTGTTCAGGCAGCAACTCGAGGTGATGGTTTTCAAGGAGAGAATGTTACTGCTAATGCTCGAATGATAGAATCAATCCCATTAAATTTGAAAGGAGTTGATATACCTAAAAGGTTAGAAGTTCGAGGTGAAGTATTTATGTTAAAATCTGATTTTATAAAATTAAATCAAAACAATAAAATGAATCAAAATAAAATTTTTTCTAATCCTCGAAATGCAGCTGCAGGTTCACTACGTCATATTAATCCGAAAATAACAGCTAAAAGAAAATTAAGATTTTCATGTTACGGGTGTTATTTTTTTAAAGAAAACAATGAAGAATTGACGACTCATTATAAACGATTGATGAGATGTTCATCTTGGGGATTGCCTGTTAATAAAGATATTTTACTCTGTTCAAATTATATAGAAGTTATCGAATATTATAAAAAATTTGAAAAAAAAAGAAAATCTCTTGAATTTGATATAGATGGAATTGTAATTAAGGTAAATTCAATAGAATTACAAAATAAATTAGGTTTTAATACAAAATCGCCCAGATGGGCTATAGCATTTAAATTTTTTTCTGCAGAAAGAATTACGATATTAAATGATGTTAAATTTCAAGTTGGTAGAACAGGATCGATTACACCTGTAGCTTATTTTGATCCTGTTTATATATCTGGAGTTATGATTAGTAAGGCTTCATTACATAATAAGAGCGAAATTGAAAGACTTGATTTACATGCTCATGATTCTGTAATAATTTGTCGTTCTGGCGATGTTATACCAAGAGTATTAGGTGTTATTCAAACAATACGCTGTAAGAATGCAAAAAAAATTGTTTTCCCTAAATTTTGTCCAGTATGTAATACACAATTACTAGAAAATATTGAAGAAAAAATAATTCGCTGTCATGCTGGACTGACATGTGATGCTCAGAAACAAAAATCATTACATCATTTTTTTTCAAAGAAATCTTTGTATGTAATTGGCTTAGGTCCAAAAATTATTAACGAATTAATACAAAAAGGATTAGTTAAAAATCCAATAGATTTTTTTTATCTTAAAAATATTGATTTAACTAAATTGAAAAATGTAGGAAATAAGAAAAGTATAAATATTATTAATTCTATTAATAAATGTAAACAAACTACTTTTAAACGTTTTATTTATGCTTTAGGAATACCTGGTGTGGGAGATACTGTTTCTGAAAAAATAGCTAATTATTTTACAAAATTAGATGAATTAATAAATGCTGATATTTTAAAATTAAATGATATAGATGGGGTGGGAAAAGTTATTTCAAATAATATATTCAACTATTTTTCTATCATTTCAAATCGTAATATGGTTAATGAATTAATTATAAAAGTAGGAATTTTTTGGAATAATCAAGATCGATATGAACTCAATAATATAAAAAAAACATATTTTTTTCATAAAAAAATTGTTTTAACAGGAGTTTTCAAATCTTTTTCGAGAATGGAACTGAAAAGAATTTTAATAAATTTAGGTGCAAAAATTCTAAATAACATTTCTCAAAAAACAGATTGTTTAATTTATGGTAAAAATTTCGGATCTAAATTTTTTAAAGCTAAAAATTTAAATATTAGAATGATTAATGAAGAAGAATTAGAATCTTTGATTCTAATTGAAAAGAACTAAATTTTTGGGTCGTGCAGGATTTGAACCTGCGACCAATTGATTAAAAGTCAACTGCTCTACCGACTGAGCTAACGACCCTTTAAAGATTTTTAAATAATTTTTGATGGGTGATGACGGACTTGAACCGCCGACTTCCTCCGTGTAAAGGAGGAGCTCTACCAACTGAGCTAATCACCCTTTTACAAATCTATATATATATATTGTAAAGCCAGAAGAAATAGAGTCAATCTTTTTTTAAAAAATAACATTTGTTCGCTGAAAATTTAATCATATTGATTAAATTATAATCTATTTTAAAAAAAATCAGAAATACTTATATTAAAATGATATTTATATGATTTATTGATAATTTCTAAATTAATATTTTTTAAGGAATATATGAAAGTAAAAACTCGTTTTGCACCTAGTCCCACTGGAAATTTACATATTGGAAGTATTCGTACTGCTTTATATTCTTGGTTATTTGCAAGACATCATGGTGGAAAGTTTGTACTTCGTATAGAAGATACTGATCTTTCACGTTCGAAATCAATTTCTATCAACTCTATTATCAATGGATTAAAATGGTTGGGATTAAATTGGGACGAAGGTCCTTATTTTCAAACTGAACGATTAAATAGATATAAAGAAGTTATTAACTTTCTTTTAGAAAAAAGAGATGCATATATCTGTATTTGTTCGCCTCAAGAATTAGAAGAAATACGAATAAAACAAATTAGAAAAGGTAATAAACCACGTTATCCTGGGACTTGTAGAAATTTACAAATTAAAAAAAGATTAAATAAAAATTATGTAATACGTTTTAAAAACCCTTTGTTTGGTGAGATAGAATTTCAAGATAAAATAAGAGGAAAAATCATTTTCAATAATGCAGAATTAGATGATCTAGTGATTCAACGTAGTAATGGAATGCCTACTTATAATTTTTGCGTTGTTGTAGATGATTTAGATATGAAAATTACTCATATTATTCGTGGAGAAGATCATATTAATAACACACCTCGTCAAATTAATATTTTACACTCTTTAGGAGGTAAAATACCTGTTTATGCACATTTGTCAATGATTTTAGATGAAGAAGGCCATAAAATTTCTAAAAGAAAAAATGCTATCAATATAATAGACTATCATAAAAATGGTTTTTTACCAGAAGCACTTTTAAATTACATAATACGATTAGGTTGGTCTTATGGTGATAAAGAAATATTTGATATATCAGAAATGAAAGAATTATTTAATTTAAAATTTATCAGTAAGTCGCCTAGTAAGATCAATATGAATAAACTTTTATGGTTAAATAAGTATTATATTAACAATTTATCATTAAATTATATTTCTAATCTTCTTAAAAATTATATGAAAAATCAAAACATTAATATAAAGAATGGTCCTGATTTAGAATCTGTAGTAAAAATATTAAGAAGTCGTTTTAATACTTTAAAAGAAATAACAGAATCTTGCCGATATTTTTATGAAGAATTTGATTTTTTTAATAAACTAGCAGTAGAGAAATATTTCACAACAGAAAGTGTTTACACTTTAGAAGAATTGTATAAAAGAATGAAGAACTTATCCGTTTGGGATAATTATAATATATTGACAATAATTAATAATGTATCCAAAGATCTTACAGTAAAAACTAAAGTAGTTAACATGGTATTACGTATTTCTATGACAGGAAATATGTATTCACCTAGCATAAGTTCGATAATTAATTTAATTGGTCGAGAAAAATCTTTATCAAGGATTAAAAAAGCAATCAATTATATTAAGAGTTTATAGATAATAGTGTTTTTAAAGCTGCTTTTATTTTAGTAAGCATAAAAATTAAAGCATGAAAATTATTTATAAAAAATTTGACACATATAATTTTTAGTCAGATTATATTTAGGTTTTTAGAAAATATATTTTTGAATATTTATTTTTAATATTATTTATAAAAATAAATTGACAGGATTCATGTGTTTTTATATTGTAATATTTTGGGGCTATAGCTCATTTGGTAGAGCGCTTGCATGGCATGCAAGATGTGAGCGGTTCGATTCCGCTTAGCTCCATTAAAATTAATATTATAAATCTAAAATTTTATAAAAATACAGAAGAATACTTTATTTAACGAATTACTTTGAGATTTTTTTGACACTGTGCTAAATGTTTTTCAGCACAGTAAATTTTATAAATTAAATTTGTTGACTCATTATTTCTTGATAAGCCGAAACAATTTTATTTCTTATTTGAATTGCCATTTGTATAGAAATAGAAGATTTTTCTAAATTTATCATTACATCGTTTAAAGATATTCCTGATTCATTCAGTATGAATTTTTCAGAATCAATTTTTGCACGATTTTGAGTCTGGCTGATTTCTCCTAATGCTACTTTTACATAGTCTATAAACTTGTCATTTTCTTTTTTTTGCGTTTTTGTATTTGTATCCAATAAATCGATTTTTGTATTAATATTTTGATGATTGATATTATCAATAAACATGATCTTCCTCATTATAATAGTTTTATATTTTTTAGATTTTTAAAATATTATCATATCTTTTATCAAGATAAAAATACTATCATAGTATAAAAGATAGGAATATTAATAAAAAATTAATATTATATTTTAATTCAACAACAATTTAATAGGAAATTTTTTTATTTTATACTAATTAGTGAGATTTTAAATTCTCACTGAATTATAGCTAGGACTAATTTAGATAGGAAGATTTCATGAATTTCAGCACTATAGAAGATGCAGTTTTAAAAGAGAAAAAAAAATTTAATAATTTTTTGCCTCATTTTTTAAAAAATTCTCGTGTTTTAATTATTTTATTAACAGCTGCAGTTGTTACTGCTGTTTCTGTTTCAATATGGATTAAATCTCCCGAGTATCAAGTTTTATATAATCATTTGTCTAATGAAGATGGTGGAGCTATCATTAATGAATTAAATCAAATGAAAATTCCCTATCAATTTACTGACTTATCAGGTCAAATATCAGTTCCAAAAGATAAAGTTTATGAAATTCGTTTACGTTTAGCAGAAAATAATCTTCCTAGAGGTGGCGGTGTTGGGTTTGAACTATTAGATAAAGAAAAATTTGGAGTAAGTCAATTTAATGAACAAATCAATTATCAGCGTGCTTTAGAAGGAGAATTAGCTCGAACTATACAAAGGATTAATTCTGTAAAAAGTGCTCGAATACATATAGCATTTCCTAAATCATCATTATTTTTACAACAAGATAAAAACAAATCATCAGCTTCTGTAGTATTAGAGCTGCAGCCAGGACAAACATTAGATAGAGAACAAATTAATGCCATATTGCATCTAGTATCAAGCAGTATATCTAATCTTTTAGTAGAAAATATTACTATTGTAGATCAATTTGGAAAATTATTAAATCAAACCTCTTTGGAATATGATCAAGTTAATGATTCACAATTTAAATATTCTAAAGATATTGAAACTCGCTATAAAAATAGAATAAAAGATATTTTAGAACCATTAGTAGGAGTTGGTAATATTTATGCGGAAGTAACTGCACAGATAGATTTTAATGCACAAGAAAAAACACAGGAAAAATATTCACCGAATACTAATCGCAAAAACCAATCAATAAGATCTCATCAAATAAGTATTCATGATGAAATAGAAAAGCAAACCATTAAATCAGATATACCGAATGCTTTATCTAATAATAATATTTATTTTAATGAGAACAAGCGAAATAATAAAGATTTAAAAAAATCAAATTCTATAAAAAATACTCAAAATTCAGAAGATAATAACACCCCTATTAATAGCAATATTAATCGTGATAATACTATAAATTATGAATTAAATCATAGCGTATCACATACTAAAATGAATATAGGAGAAATTAAAAGATTATCCGTAGCAGTGATAGTTAATTTCACTGAAGACAAGAATGGAAAATTAGTACCCTTAACTATAGAAAAAACAAGAAATATTGAGAAATTAATACGAGAAGCTATAGGATACTCTAAATCTCGAGGAGATACTATTCATCTTGTAAATGCATCATTTGCCAAACATAATCAAAAAAAACCAATTCAAATACATCATTTAAAAACATTTGAACCATCTAATTTTTTATTTATTATTGCGCCATGGTTTTTTTGTTTTTTATTTGTTTTCTTTTTATTAAAAAAATATATTTGTCCTTTTTCAAAAAGTAATACTTTTGAAAACGCATTGATCATGAAAGATAAAAAAAGTGTAGAAACAAATAATATTTTAGAGAAAAATATTACGCAAGTAGATATTCAAAAAAACGTAAATGTAGATAAATTAATCCATCAAATTTGTAATATATCTAATCAGAATCCACGTACTATAGCGTTGATTATTCGTCAATGGATGAGTGATAAAATATGATCTTAAATGGTACTGAAAAAAGTGCATTGTTATTAATAGCAATAGGTTCTGATCAAGCAGGAGAAATATTAAAACATTTAACTCCTTTTGAAGTGCAAGAACTAATTAATGCTATGGTGAATATTAAAAGAGTTTCTACTAAAAAATTAAATGAAATACTCTTAGAGTGTTACGATATCGCAATAAAAAACAATGCTTTAAATTGTAATAACAGTGACGAATATCTTATCAACATGTTAAGTAAAGCATTAGGAGAAAAAAAAGGAAATTCTTTAGTAAAAGAAGCATTAGAAATCCGCAATGCTAAAATATGTATTAAAGCGTTGAATTATATGAAAGCTGAACAAGTAGCTTTTTTGTTAGATAATGAACATCCGCAAATTGTTACTACAATACTTGTATATTTAAATAAAAATCAATCAGCCCAAATTCTTTCCTTTCTTAGTAACAAAAAACGAGCTGAAATTATATTAAGAATTATAGATTTTCGTGGTATCGAGGAATCTTGTTTAGTTGAATTAACTAAAGTTGTTAATAATTTATTGCTAAATAAAAAATTAATTTTATCAGAAAAAGGAGGTATAAAAGTTGCTGCTGAAATTTTGAATTCAATGAAAATGAAACATGAAAAAGAAACAATAAAAAACATTAGTATAGTTAATAAAGAATTAGCAGGCAGAATTGTTGAAGAAATGTTTTCGTTTGAAAATTTAGTAGAGATAGATGATAAATATATTAAGTTATTAATTGAAAATATAGAAGAAGAAAAGTTGTATATTGCACTTCAAAAAACAAATTCTGCTATTAGAAAAAAGTTTTTTAAAAATATGTCTGATGTAGAATCTAATAAACTATCTTTAAATCTAGAAAAAGAATCTTACATTTCTGATGCTTCTATAAAAAATGAACAAAAATTAATTTTAATAATGATTAAAAGTATTATAGAAAATGGAAAAGTTTCATTAAAAAATTTAAGAGAGCATTATGCCTAATTCGATCTTAGAAAAAAAATGGACGCGATGGTATCCAAAAAAAATATTTTTAAAAAGCATAAAAAAAAATAACAAAGATTTATTATATTCTAATGAATTTAAAAAAGAAGATTTTTTAATAGAGTCTAAGAATCAAAAAAATTTTATTGTAGATGAGAAAGAATTTAAAATAGATTTTAAAAAAACTCAAGCATATGAAATAGGTTTTAAAAAAGGACTCTTACAAGCTCAAGAAGAGAACATTTTATTAAAAAATAAATTAAATAATTTATTTTTAGATTTTGAAAATGCTCTGTCCATATTTGAAAATGCATTATATTCTCAATTATTAAAAACAGTTTTAAAAATTGCATCTTATGTAATTGGTAAAAATATTGACATTGATAAATCAATTTTAATAAATAACATAAAAAAAATTATCAATAAAGACGGTATTTTTTTAAAAAAACCACAACTTATAATTCATCCTAACAACAAAAAATTAATAGAAGAAATTTTTGAAGATTTTTTAAATACTTATAAATGGATATTAGTTTGCGATGATAGTATAGACTTAAATGGTTGTAAAATTAAATCAGAAAATGTTGATATAGATGCTACAATAGATGCTAGATGGCAGGAGTTATGTCGTCTTATTGATTCAGAGGAATATTAATGAATTTAAGATTTACTCAATTTTTAAAAACGTTTTCTTCTTTTGAAAATAGAATTGAGCAGCTTTCTGATATTATTAATTATGGTCGTCTTATTAGTATTAATGGATTGGTTTTAGAAGTTGTAGGATTAAAAATGCCTATTGGTTCAGAATGTTTTATTGAAAGAAAAATAGACGGTAAAAATGCAAATATTAGTGCTGAAGTAATAGGTTTTTCAGAAGAAAAAACTCTGCTGTTATCTTTCGGAGAAATCAATGGTGTCTTTCCTGGTGCTCGCGTTTTTGCAAAATTAGGAAATTATGTAGATTGCATTATAAAAAAAATGCCATTAAGTACAGAATTATTAGGACGGGTATTAGATGGTCGAGGTCAGCCATTAGATCGGCTACCTAAAATTGATCGTAAACATTATACTACGATTAAAAATTATACTATTAATCCATTACATAGAACTCCAATCACTGAAGTTCTAGATACTGGAATACGTGCTATCAACGGACTATTAACTATTGGAAGAGGTCAAAAAATAGGTATTTTTTCTAGTTCTGGTTTAGGTAAAAGTATTTTACTTGGAATGATGGCACGATATACACAAGCTGATGTTATTATTATTGCTTTAATTGGAGAACGAGGTCGAGAAGTAAAAGATTTTATAGAAAATATATTAGGAATTGAAGGATTATCACGATCTGTAGTTATTGCTGCACCTGCAGACGTGTCTCCATTATTAAAAATACAAGCAGCATCTTATGCTACTAATATTGCAGAATATTTTTATAGGAGTAATAAACACGTATTGTTAATCATGGATTCTTTAACTCGTTATGCTATGGCACAACGAGAAATTTTATTGTCTTTAGGAGAATTACCTGTTTCTAAAGGTTATCCATCTTCCATATTTTCAATAATTCCAAATTTGTTAGAACGGACAGGAAGAGCTAATAAAAACAAAGCTTCAATTACTTCATTTTATACCGTTTTAACTGAAGGTGAAGATGAACAAGATCCAGTCTCACATCTTGCTCGTTCTATCTTAGATGGACATATTATATTATCTCGTTATTATGCTGGTTTAGGTCATTATCCTGCCATTGATATTGAATCTTCTGTTAGTCGTGTTATGCCTAATATTGTTAATTCTCAACAGCATTATCAAGCTTTTTATTTCAAAAAATTAGTTTCTTCTTATCAAAGAAATAGAGATTTGATAAATATAGGTGCTTATATTACCGGAACTGATGCAGTCTTAGATCATGCTATTAAAATTTGGCCACAATTAGAAAAATTTTTACAACAAAAAATATCAGAAAAAAGTGATTATTTTCTTTCTTGTCAAGAGTTAAATAAAATATTTCTTTGATTTCTAAATATACTGGATGTTTTGTACTAATGAAATATAAAAAATTTTCATTTTCTTTGTTAGAAGAAATAGAAAAAAAGAAAATTGAAAAAGATACAATTAATATTAAAACTCTTAATTTAAAAAATAAAAAAAATCATGAACAATTAAAAATTTTAATTGATTATCAAAAAGAATATATAAACAAAATACAAAAAAAAATGATGTCAGGAATTGATATATACCAGTGGCAGAACTACAATGATTTTATTTCTATACTGCAAAAAATTATCAAAGAAAATATAAATAACGTTAAAAAAAATGAAAAAATACTTGAAGAAAGTTTAAAAGTATGGTCTAAAAATCAAATTAAACTAAAAGTTTGGAAGCATTTAAATATAATAAATAAAAAAGAAATATTAAAGATGAAAAAAATACGAGAAGAAATAATTAATGAAAATTTTTTGCAATTAAAATTTCTTAAAAAAGGGTAATTATTAGAATGTTAAATATGATTTGCAATATAGCCTCACAGAAAAATATTTCTCTTAACAGAGGTAATAATTTTTTTGATATTGATTATCAATCAAATTTATCAAGATCTGATTTTAATCAATTAAATAAATTTTTATTAACTAAAGAAACAGAATTTAATAATGTTTTAATAGAAGAAAAAAAAGATGATGATGATAAAAGTATTGTATGTGCTAATTTTGTAATTAATAATTTATTAAATACTTTAATTCAAAAAGATGCAGATATTGATTCTAAAAATTTTAATAATATTAAAGATGACGAAAAACAAAAAAAAAAATAAAAAAAGACGAGAATAGTTTATCGAATACTATTAATTTTTTAAAAAATCCAAAATATTTTAAAACAAGAAAAAATAAAGAAAAATTTAAAATGTTAAAAAGAGAAATCTTATCAAATAAACTTATAAAAAATAAAAATGGATATAATCAAAATAATGAACGAAATAATATAAATATAATAAATAATTTATATTTAAAAAAGATAAACAATGGAACTTCTACAAAAAAAATAAAAAATTTTGATATTTATATAAATAAAGTAAATCTTACAAAAGATGAAAAAAAAATAATTTTTCCATTAGATGTAAAAAAAAACAAAAGTATTTCATCTTTATGTAAAAAGATTAATACAATTGATAATATAATTGATAAAAGAAACGTATTAAAAGTTTATGATAAGCAAGAATCTATAGAATTACATAATGAACCATTAATTTTTAATGATACAAAAAATTATATTGAATGGAAGAAATTAATTAGTCAAAAAATACTTTTATCAATTTTTAATAAATACAATCAAGCAGAAATACATTTAAAACCAGAATTTTTAGGTTCTATACATATTATAATTAGTATGAAAAATAATGCTGTCAAATTAAAATTTATTTCTAAATATAATGAAGTAAGAAAATTTTTAGATAGTTATATACCTTTTTTACGTAATTCATTAACGCAAAAAGGAATTAAATTAGAAGAATTTAATATTTACAGTTCTTTTAAAAATAAAAAACTAAAAAATAAAAATATAGATTACATCAATAATTTTAAGAAAAAAAACAATATATATGAAAAAAATTTAACTTTAATAAAATATACACCAATTGATGTATTAGTTTAATAAGAAATATAGAATTTTTATTTTAAAAAGAATAATCATACTGTTCGATATAAAAAATCGAATGTTTCACTTATATTTTAATAACTTTTACCTGTGAGGTATACAAATGGGGAAAAGTAATAATTTACATAATGAACTTAAAAAAAATCATGAGAGAGAAAATTATTTACATAATCACTTAAAAGAACATGAAATTAAAATATTAGAAGATATTAATAATTGTTTTATAAAAAAGTTTATAAAATTTTTTTCTAGTTTTACTCAAAATAGTATTAAGTTAGTTTTTTGTAATACGAAAATAGGATCTTGTAATTCTAATAAAAAAATTATAAAAAATTTAAGATGTCTTAACTTAGTAGAAATATTACCGTATAAATATCAATCTTTTATAATTTTTTCTGATGAATTTTTGTCTATTATCATAGATATTTTATTCGGAGGTGGAGGTGGATTTAAAGATAAAACTAAAAGAATAACAGACATTACATCTACTGAAACTCTTATTAATAAAAAAATTATTGACTTTATCACAACTTCTTTTTCCAAAATTTATAGACAAAATTTTTTGACAGAAATAAATTTTATTAATAAAAAAACATTTTTTGATTTTAAACAATCTAATTTTAATATTAACACAGTATTTTTAATTAATTTTTTTAATTTTAATATTAATAGTACAGAAGTTTTTTTTAATATTTTGATTCCAATATCAATATTCAAACATATAAATGAAAAAATATTTCTTTCAAAAAATAATTATCATAAAAATATATGTATAGAAAAAAATATTGAGAATAAAATTTCTTTGAATGATATACACAACGTTGAACTAAATATTACATCTAAAATAATTGGTATTTCTGTTTCATATAATAAACTTTATAATTTGTCAGTAGGAGATGTGTTATTAATCGAAAAACCTGATAAAATTACAGGATTTATAGAAGATCAAGCTATATTTTGGGGAAGTTATAAAAGATTTAATGAACAATCTATTGTTTTTATAGAAGAGTTTATTAATAATAATTTAGAGTCTAATCAAGATAAGGAACAATCTCATGAGTAATATAGAGAAAAGCTCTAATAATGAAAAATTAATCGATTCTGAGAAAAAAATATTTAAAAGTCAAAAAATTAATAAAAATTTATCATCTAAAAAACAATTAAATAAAAGTATAATAAATGATTCTCAAAATGCAATCGATAGCAAAAACGTTATACTTAATACATTTGTTAACATTACTATTGAATTAGGCAAATCAAAAATAAAAATTAAAGATTTTCTTAGCTTTTCAAAGGGAAGCATGTTAATTTTGGATCAATCAATAACAAAACCATTAAATATTTTTATTAATGGGCATTTATTTGCGTCCGGTGAAATTGTGGTTTTAGAAAAAAAATATGGTCTTCGAATCACAAAAATAAAAAATTCTTTAAAAACTATGAATGTTTTATCTTAAATTTAAATTTTATGAAAAATAATATGTTTTTTCAGTCAATATCAAATACTTTTCAACCGATATTTAATAGTGAGAAATTCTTTCAAATAATTAGTTCGTTGTCCGAAATAATATTACTAATATTATTTTTAAGTTGGATTTTAAAGAAACTTTCTTTTTTTAAAATTAATAACATGACATCTTCTATAAGAATTATAGATAGATTATCCATCGGATCACAAGAATCTATTGTGTTAGTTGAAGTTAAAAGAGTAAGACTGCTATTGGGTGTAACAACAAAAAATATTACTCATTTATATACATTTTCATCTATTTCAAAAGATGAAAAAATAAAAAAAATAGACGATACTTTGTTTCAAAAAAAATCTTTTAATCGTTCTTTAAAAAATTTTTCTAAAATATTCTGGAAAAAAATAATGTTTTATCGAATTATTCCATTTTTATTTTTATTATTACTTTGTCCCACAGTTCGTGCAGAAATACCTGGACTAACAAGTCATGTTTTAGATGATGGCGGACAAACTTGGTCTGTACCAGTACAAACTTTAGTTTTTTTAACATCTCTGACTTTTTTACCAGCATTTCTTTTAATGATGACTAGTTTTACAAGAATTATTATCGTTTTTGGTCTATTGCGAAATGCCTTAGGTACTCCCTACGCACCACCAAATCAAATATTAATTGGTTTAGCACTTTTTTTGACCTTTTTTATAATGTCGCCTACATTTGATAAAATATATCAGGATGCTTACGTACCATTTAGCGAAGAAAAGATGAATATGGAAGATGCTATTTCAAAAGGTTCGATACCGTTAAAAAAATTCATGTTAAATCAAATACGTATTCCTGATTTAGAGTTGTTCTCAAAATTAGCAAATATTTCCTATTATGAAAATAAAAATGATATACCAATGCGTATTTTATTGCCATCATTTATTACAAGTGAATTAAAAACTGCTTTTCAAATTGGATTTACTATTTTTATACCTTTTTTGATTATTGATTTAGTAGTCGCTAGTGTATTAATGGCTCTTGGTATGATGATGGTACCACCTTCAACAATTTCCTTGCCTTTTAAATTAATGTTGTTTGTTCTAGTAGATGGATGGCAATTATTAATTACTTCATTAGCACAAAGTTTTAATACATAAAATCTTTATAAAATATTTTTATATATTATAAATAATTTTAAACTGACTTTTAAAATGGAGATGTTTGTTTATGACATCCGAATATGTAATGGAACTATTTCATAATTCTATGAAAGTTGCATTAATTATTGCGTTGCCATTATTATTGGCGGCTTTAATTAGTGGTTTAGTTATTAGTATATTACAAGCGGCCACACAAGTGAATGAACAAACTTTATCTTTTATTCCTAAAATTATTTCTGTTTTAGGCGTAATAGTAATACTTGGACCTTGGATGTTAGGTATTATGCTGGATTACATGCATAATTTATTTAATAACATACCATTGATTGTAAAATAATGTTAACATTTAATAGTTTGCAGTTGATAACCTTAATCAGTAATTTTTTTTGGCCCATGGTACGAATTTTATCTTTTTTTTCTGCTGCACCTATTTTTAATGATACACTTATCAATAAAAAAAATAAAATTGTTTTATCTGGTATGATTAGCTGGTTAGTTTTTCCTTTTTTGCCTGAAATTCATACAGAATTATTTTCATATTTTGGATTTTTATTGCTTTTACAACAAATATTAATTGGTATTGTTTTAGGTTTTACTGCACAATTATTATTTGTTACAGTAAATTTAGCTGGAGAAATAATAGGATTGCAAATGGGTTTATCATTTGCAACCTTTTTTAATAGTAGTAGTCATATTGGTACTTCCATAATTTCTCGTTTGTTAAATATTTTTTCCTTGTTGTTTTTTCTTGTTTTTAACATTCATCTTTATTTAATTTCCATATTAATTGATAGCTTTTATAGTATGCCAATTGATAGTTATTTTTTAAATGTAAGTATTTTTTTTATTTTACTAAAATTCGTTAGTTGTATTTTTTTAAATAGTATTTTATTTGTTTTGCCAATTATAATAATTTTATTATCAATTAGTTTTGTAATGAGTTTATTAAATCGTTTATCTCCTCAAATATCTATTTTTTCTATTGGTTTCCCATTAAATTTAATAGTAGGGATATTAGTTTTATATTTCTTAGTACCAGTTATGTTGCCTTTTTTAAAAAAAATATTAAATGATTTAACTATTTTTATAAATAATAATTTTTTACATATATAATTTTTATTAATTAATTAAAAAAATAATTAAAAAAATAATTTTATATATTGAGCTAGATATTATTAATTTAAATGTTTAAAAATTCTTGTAAATAAAGTATAATTTTTAAAAAATTATACTTTAGTTTTACTTTAAAAATTAAAATATTTTTTAATAAAAATTAATTATTTTTTATTTAATCTTTGCCTCATTATATAAGACGTGTTTTCTAATAACAGGATCATATTTTTTAAATTTCAATTTATCTGGTGTATTTCTTTTGTTTTTAGTTGTAGTATAATAATGTCCAGTTCCTGCAGATGATATCATTTTTATTTTTTCACGATTTTTTTTAGCCATTAAGTCACCTTTATTTTTTATAGTTTATTTTTTTTATAATTTTTTCAATACCTTGTTTATCAATACAACGCATTCCATTAGTTGAAATACGCAGTTTAATAAATCTTTTTTCATCAGAAATCCAAAATCGATGATATTGAATATTTATTAAAAATTTTCTTTTAGATGCATTCATAGCATGAGAACGATTATTGCCAATCATTCTTTTTTTACCAGTAACTTGACATATACGTGACATAATTTTTTCTCTTAAATTAATCAATTTTATGAATGTTGTTTTATTTATAAAACGGAAAAATATTTTAACATATTATAAAAAACTATAATAGTCGTTTAATTTTTGATATTTTTTATAAAAAAGGATTCAATATATTTTAATAATTAAAATTAATTTTTAATATAGCATATTTTTTTTTTAAAATAATTCAAAAAAACAATATTTAAAGAATAGAAAAATATCGTGTTTTGATTATTTTTAATATAAAATATATTATTTTAAGTATTAGTTGATTTATTATAAATTCATTTTTATATTTATAATTTAATATTTAATCAGGACAATTTTTATGAGTATATATCAGAGATGCTTATCTCAATCTTTGATTTTTTTTTCTGTTTTATTTGTAATTTTTTTGTTATTTATAGAAAGTAATATAGGATTTAAAACATTTTTTAACTTTACTAGTCGTTTTTTTATTGGATTGAAAGCAGAAGAAATATCAGGAAATTGGCGTGATTTTACATTAAAAAATATTAAATATAATGTTTTTGGAATTTCAATGACAGCTAATAGTGTACATGTAGTTTTAGATACTAGATCCTTACTTAAAATTTCAACAATTTTTAAGGAGATTGAAACAAAAAATTTGATTATTTCATTAGAAAATAATGACGTTACTAGTTTTCCAAAAAATAATGTATCCTCCAATATTTTAAAAAATAATATTTTTGTAAAATATCCTATAATTTTTCAAAAAATACATGCAGATAAAATTTCTTTTAAATCACCTGAAGTACAAGTATTTTTTTTAAATGTTTTAAGCAAAATAGAATTGATTGATAATAATGTTATTTTTTCCCCTACTTATATAGATTCCATTCATTTATCCTCTTTATCATTTCCTTTAAAAAAAAAAATATTTTAAAAAAATTAACTTTTGTAAAGAAATTTAATAATACTGAAAAAATATATAATATATTTCAGTCTTTTTTAAATAAAACAAAAAAGATTGTTCCGTTAAATATTAATTTAAAACTTTTAAAATGCCATAGAATAAAATTTATAGATTATAAAAATAATAATATATTTCAAATGGAGTTAAAAGCTAAAATAAAAAATAGCATTTTAAAAATCAAGAATCTAAAAATAGATTCACCTTTTTTTAAAATAAACTCTTATGGAGAAGTATATTTCCACAAAAATCATTCAATTTCATGCTTCCTAAAGACTAAAATAGCAATACTAAGATTATGTAATAGAATAATAAATTTTTCATTTAAATCTAATTTAAATGCATATAATAAACTTACGTTTAAATTAAAAACTGAAGATTTATATAAGATTGAAATTCATGGAAAAGTACTTTTAAATAGTTTGGATTATCCATTTTTGATAAAATTAAAAAGCAAGAATTTATTTTGGTCAATTAAAGAAGATTATACATTAAAAGTAAATAATCTTCATGGTGTGTTAAAAGGAAGAATAAACAATTATTTTTTATCTTTAAAAAATATTGTAACACTACAAGGTTTGCCCTCTATTTTTATTAATTTTCAGGTACAAGGTAATTTTAAGAATATATTTTTAAAAAAAATTAAATTTTTCCCAATAAAACAAACGAAATTTCATAAAAAAATAATTAATACAAAGAATAATATTAAATATTATCAATATATATTGAAATTGATAGGAAAAATTAATATAGCAGGAAAATCTGATAATAATATTTATAATATAGATATTCCTAAAATAAATTTAAATGGCAATATAATGAAAAAAAAATTTTCTATACTAGGTTCTTTATACTATAAGAATTTTAACTGTATAGAAATTCCTAGAATAAATTTATTTTTAGGAAGTAATAAATTACACCTAAAAGGTTCTTTAGGAAAATATTACAATATTTGTTCATCTTTTTATGCTTATAATTTAAATTATTTTTTTCCTGATTTAACTGGTAAAATTAAAGGAAAAGTAAATTTTTATGGTCATGATTTCTTTCCCATCATTACAGGTAAAATTTTAGCTGAGAATTTAGAGTGGAATGACATATATTTAAAAAATATTAAAATACTTACAGAAATGAACATGAACAATACATTTTCAGAAAAAACATTAATCGATGCACAAAAAATTCATTTTAATAATCTTCATATTAATGCTTTACATATCCAAACAGATTCTAATAATGATAAACAGAATTTTTCTTTTTTATTAAAAAGTCATAAATTGTATATAAATTTTATAATAAATGGAGTTTTTAATAAAAAAACAGGAAATTGGTATGGTTTTTTTAAAAAAATGGATGTTCGAACTTTTTGGGGGCGAGTAAATGCAAATAAAAATAGTGTAATTCATTATTATGATTTTAATAATACGAGTAATTTTTACCGAAAAAATATTCAAAAGAAGTGCATTATCTCATCTTTTTTACATAATATAAAGATGTCTCTTTTTAATATATTAAATTCATCCGATTTAAGTTTTAAAAGCGAATTATTTATTAATTCACAATTACAGTGGACATTAGGTAAAAAAATGTCTAATGGAAAAATAATTTTGATAGGTCAGCATATAAAATTAGAAAAAAAAATAAATAAAAAAACTTTGATTGAAAATATAGAGTATTCTAAAATACTTATTAATTTAATAGATAATAACTTTGAAAGTCAATGGATTATAAAAAAGGTAAAAAATTCATTACAAAAAAGAAGTATTATTGGATATTTGAATATTATGGATTGTTACAATAAAAAAAATATGAAAGGTAAATTTACTATATATGATTTTCCTTTTTCTTTTTTAAATTTTTTTACTACGAACTTTAAAGAAGCAAATGGTATTTTCCAGAGCAAAATAAAATTTTTTGGAACTTTGTATCAGCCTAAAGTTTCGGCTGATGTCAGTTTTCAAAATATTTTTATTAAAAGTGATAATATATTAAAGTACATTACTTTATTTTTCCCTTATTTTTCAGGAAAAATAGATTCTATAAAAATTAATCAAGAAATTATAATGGAAAAAGGGAATATATTATTTACATTAAATTCATTTTTAAAAAATCCTTTTAATAAAGAATGGAGACTTACATTTAATAGTAAAAAAATATCAGTTTTAATTTTTCCTAAAATAAAGATAAAATTTTCTTCTCAATTGAATTTACACTATTTATTTGAAAAATATGATCTAATTGGATATATAAAATTTGCTTTATTCTATTTTAAAATCAATGAAAAAAACTTTATTTTTTAATTTGATTAAAAAACATTTTTCATTTTAAAGTGTGCTGTGTTTATTTTTGGCACGGTCACATGCATTTTTAATTTCTAATTTCGCATCTTGACAGTCTCCCCATCCAATAATTTCTACCCATTTTTCTTTTTCTAAATTTTTGTAGTGTTGAAAAAAATGGGAAATCTGTTTTTTTAATAATTCTGACATATCTGATATATCGTTTATATTTTTGTATTCTTGACAAATTTTACTTTTTGGTACTGCTATAATTTTAGCGTCATTTCCTGATTCATCTTGCATTTTTAATATACCAATAGGTTTGCAATGAATAACACAATTAGGTTGTATTGGATAATATGAAGGTACTAAAACATCTAAAGGATCACCATCGAGAGATAAAGTTTGATTAATATATCCATAGTTACAGGGATAAAACATTGGAGTAGATATAAAACGATCTACAAAAAGCATGCCTGATTTTTTATCTACCTCATATTTAATAGGGGATGAATTTGATGAGATTTCTATAATTACGTATATATCATTTGGTATATCATCACCAGAAACAATTTTATTAAAATTCATATTTTTCCTTAAAAAAAATATTTGATGACTCTAGTATATTAATAAAACATGAAAATAAACGTTTAATATTGAATAAATTTTAACATTGAAAATTAATTATATCTATACTTTGTACAAAGTAATTTATTTTAATTTTAAGTGTTTTTTAATATAATACTTACATTAAAAAAACATGTTTAAAAGGGTTTGTATATATGGAATTAATTAAAGAAATAGAAAAAGAAGAATTGTTTCTTTTAAAAAGAGTAAAAGAAACTCTGCAATTATCTAAAAGAAAAAACACTTCTGTTGAAGTATTTATAAAAAAAACAATAGGTATTAGTGTTAATGTAAGAAATAGTATTATTGAAAATGTGGAGTTTAATAGTGATGGTGCATTATTTATAACAGTTTATAATAAATTTTCTAAGGGTAGTGTTTCATCAAAAGATTTTAGTATTAACAGTATTCAAAAAATGTTAGAAAGGGCTATTAATATTTCAAAGTATTCTTCTTCTGATTTTTTTTCAGGTTTACCAGATATACAATCTTTGTGTTTTCATTGTATGGAACTTGATTTATTTCATCCATGTGAATTTAATATAAAAAATGCGATTAATCTTTCTATTTTATCAGAGAAAGCAGCTTTTGAATTTGATAAAAGAATTATTAATAGTGAGGGTAGTTTTTTTAACAGTCATATAACTATGAATATCTTTGGAAATAGTCTAGGTATGTTAGAAAAATATAAATCCACTCGTTACTCAACTTACAACTGTATGATTGCTCAAGATAAAAATTCTATGCAGAGAGATTTTGATTATTCTATTTCAAGGAAAATAGATGGTTTAGAAAAACCAGAAATATTAGGTTGTAATAGTGCTAAACGAGCTATATCTAGATTAGGTTCTCGAAAAATACATACTATGAAATCTCCTGTTATTTTTTCATCTGAAATATCACATATTTTTTTTTCACATCTTATTAATGCTATTAGTGGTGATAATGTTTATCAAAAATCTACATTTTTAATTAATGATTTAAAAATGAGAATTTTCCCTGATTGGCTTAATATTGAAGAAAATCCTCACTTAAAACAAGGCTTAGCAAGCAAACCTTTTGATAATGAAGGTGTAATAACAAAAAGTAAATATATTATTCAAAATGGTATATTGCAAACTTGGTTATTAAATAGTTATAACGCCCGCAAACTTAAATTAAATAGTACGGGAAATTGTGGTGGAATTTATAATTGGTTAGTTTCGAATAGAAATATATCTTTTGAAGAACTTTTAAAAAATATGAATCAAGGAATATTAGTAACAGAGTTGATGGGACAAGGTGTAGATATAATTAGTGGTAATTATTCGCGTGGAGCAGTAGGATTTTGGATTGAAAAAGGAATGATTTCTCATCCGGTTAATGAAATTACTATATCTGGAAATTTAAGAAATATGTGGAATAATATTGTTAGTATTAGTAATGATGTTGATAGACGTAATAATATTCAATGTGGTTCTGTGTTACTATCAGAAATACAGATTTCCGGAAATTAAATTGGATTTTTTAATATCTTAAAAATTGACTAAAGGTAATAAAATTATTACCTTTATAAATTTTTGTGGATTAGTGAAGTTGACCTGTAAGCCGGGTTCTGTTTTAACAGTCATTCATCTAGATTAGTAATCACTTACTAATTCAAGCAGCCTACCCAGGTTTATAAAGTACGAGCAATACGAAATAAAAATTTTTTACCCTATATTTGGCTTTGCTCCAGGTGGAGTTTACCATGCCATAAATTGTTACCAATTATGCGGTGTGCTCTTACCACACCATTTCACCCTTGCCATATTTTATTAATAAAAAATAGGTGGTTTATTTTCTGTTGCACTAGTCATAAGCTTACGCTTTCCAGATGTTATCTGGCACCTTGCTCTATGGAGCCCGGACTTTCCTCTTTTTAATCTTAAAAAATTAAACAGCGACTGTTTGGTCAACTTCAAAAATAAATCATACATTATTTAAATAATCTTGTCACTTTCTTTCTTTATAACGTATTGATATAAAATATTTTTATTAATCTCGTGTATTTGAGAAGTAATTAAAACTGATGTTTTTAATGAGAGAAATTTTCTTAACATTAAAAATGTATTGAATGTTTTTTCTGATATATCCTGTGTTTTTAATTTTTTAAAACCATCAAGAATAATTACTATTTCTCCTTTGTAACGATATTTATCTGTTTTAAGCCACTGAAGCATTAAATTTGCTTTAGCTCTATAAATAGATTCCCATTTTTTTGTAATTTCTCGTGCTATTACTATGTGTCTATTTTGATCTATTTGTTTTATTATATCTTCTATACTTTCAAGTATTCTATGTTTTGATTCATAAAAAATAATTGTTCGTGTTTCTTTTCTCAAAGAATAAAGTAAATCACATCTTGGTTTTTTTTTAGAAGGTAAAAATCCTTCATAACAAAAACGATTGCTTATTATTCCAGAAGCACTTAATGCTGTAATAGCGGCACAGGGGCCTGGAAGAGGAATGACTTTTATATTAAAAAAATGACATTTTTTTACTAATAAGCCACCAGGGTCATTAATAATTGGAGTGCCTGCATTAGAAACTAAAGCAATTTTTTTCCCTTTTTTTAGTTTTTGAATTAAATTATCACTTTGTTTTTTTTCATTATCTTTATTCATTAATATTAAATGGTTTTTAATATTAAAATGTTGAAGTAAAATATTAGTGTGTCTAATATTTTCAGCAGCAATTATATCGACTTTTTTTAGCATCTCTAATGCTCTATGTGTAATATCTCTGAGATTACCGATAGGAGTTGGTACAATATAAAGAATACCAATAGAAAATTCATTCATTTTTTTATCCGTAAAATATTGTGATATGTGTGATAATAATTACAAACTAATTAAAATGTTTTATTTTGCATACAAAATTTGATTTAATTTTTTATTATTGACTGTAATGTAATATATGACTCTTTATATATAAGGATTAAAAGTGCGACGAGTAGTTATAACAGGTTTTGGCATTGTTTCCAGCATTGGTAATAATAAAGAAGAAGTGCTTAATGCTTTATATAATGGTACTTCCGGAATTGTTTTCTCAGAAGAAATGAAAAAATTAGGAATGCGTAGTAACATTTGGGGTAATATTAAATTAGAAAATGTAAATATAATAACACAGAAATTATCTCGATTTATGAATAATGCTTGTAGATATTCTTATTTAGCGATGATAGAAGCTATTGAAGATGCTAAAATAAAAAATAAAAAATATCAAAAAAATCCTCGTGTCGGATTAATTACTGGATCAGGATGTAATGTTTTAAAAGATGTTGAAAAATCTGATATAAAAAACATGAATAATAGACCTGTTTCGAGTTATATTAGTCCTTATCTTGCAGTTAGAACTATGCCCTCTGTAATATCAGCGTGTTTATCAACTTTATTTAAAATTTATGGAATAACTTATTCTATAAGTTCAGCTTGTGCTACTTCTGCTCATTGCATTGGAAATGCATTTGAGTTGATTCAGTTTGGTAAACAAGATCTTATTTTTGCAGGTGGAGGTGAGGAAATGAGCTTAGATTTAGTTAGTCAATTCGATGCTATGAAAGTTCTTTCTTCTAATTTTAATAACAATCCTACTAAATCATCACGCGTATATGATATACATCGTGATGGATTTGTTATTTCAGGTGGTGCGGGAATATTAGTTATTGAAGAATTAAATTCTGCTTTATCTCGTTCTGCTAATATTTATGCAGAAATTATAGGATATGCTGCAACATCTGATGGTTTTAACATAGTTTCACCTTCAGGAGAGGGAGCACTTCGTTGTATGAATTTAGCAAGAAAAGATAAAAGTATTCATATTGATTATCTTAATGTACATGGAACTTCTACAAGAATTGGTGATTTAATAGAATTAAAAGCAATTAAAAAAGTATTTTTAAATGATGAAAAAAAACCGATGATTTCAGCAACAAAATCAATAACAGGTCATTCACTAGGAGCCTCAGGAGTACATGAAATTATTTATACTCTATTAATGTTAAAATATAATTTTATTGCTCCTTCTATTAATATCGAAATATTAGAGCCTTATGCAAAAGATATGAACATTATTCAAAAAACTAAAAATGTAAAAATTAGCACAGCTATGTCTAACAGTTTTGGTTTTGGTGGTACTAATGTTTCGTTAATAATAAAAAAATATTAAAATATTATATTACTAATAATTCATATTTTATTTAATAATATTAATATTCATATTTAAAATATTTTCATGTTTTAAAATTATTTTATACATCAGAAAAATATATATTTTTTTATATATGTTTTAATATAGTACTATTCAAGAAAAATCATTTTAATATTTTAATATTAAAATGATTTTTTATTGTTAATATGTACTGTTCAAGTAGTATTAAGTAAGAAATATATTTATTATTTCTAATTTATATGTTTAAAAAAAAAGAGATTAAACATGAATCAATTAACCGCTTTAAAACAATTTTCAACTATTGTTGCAGATACTAGTGATATAGAATCTATTAGTAAGTACGAACCAGAAGACGCAACTACAAATCCATCTTTGATACTTCAAGCAGTGAATTCAAGTGTTAATCAGACTTTTATTGATCAAGCTATAAAATATGCAAAAAAGAAAGGGGGTTCATATAAAGATCAAATAGTTAATGCAAGTGACAAAATACTAGTTGATCTTGGAATAGAAATTTTAAAAAAAATACCAGGTTATGTTTCTAGTGAAGTTGATGCACGTTTATCTTTTAGTACAGAAAAATGTATTTTAAAAGCAAACAAATTAATTAATTTGTATGAAGAACAAGGAGTTTCAAGGAGTAGAGTTTTAATTAAATTAGCCGCTACATGGGAATGTATAAAAGCTGCAGAAGAACTTAAAAAAGATAATATTCTTTGCAATTTAACTCTTCTATTTTCCTTCGCGCAAGCACGTGCTTGTGCAGAATCAAATGTTTTTTTGATATCTCCCTTTGTTGGACGCATTTATGATTGGTATATTTCTCAAAATTTACTATCTAAATCTTTTGTAGGAAAAGATCCTGGTGTGATTTCTGTTTGCAAAATATACGAGTATTATAAAAAGCATAATTATAAAACTATTATTATGGGAGCAAGTTTTCGTAATATTCAACAAATATTATATTTGTCTGGATGTGATCGATTAACTATTTCACCTGTTTTATTAAAAGAATTAGAATCTAATACTGGCAAAATTAAAAGAAAACTTAATCCTCCTAACTTTTTTTCAGTACCTCCAACAGCACTTTCTGAAGAAGAATTTCGATGGGAACATAATCAAGATGCTATGGCAGTTGAAAAATTATCTGAAGGTGTACGTAATTTTGGAAAAGATCAGTTACATCTAGAAAAAATATTTTCTAAAAAAATATAAATTATTTTAAAAATAAAAATTGACTTATGATTTTTTAATTTAAAGGGAAATATATGTGTTCAAGAAAAGATCTAGCTAATGCAATTCGTATGTTAAGTATAGATGCTGTACAAAAAGCTCAATCAGGACATCCTGGCATGCCTATGGGAATGGCAGATATTGCTGAAGTTTTATGGAGGGATTTTTTAAAACACAGTCCAAGAAATCCTAATTGGAATAATCGTGATCGTTTTGTGTTATCTAATGGACATGGTTCTATGTTATTGTATAGTTTATTACATTTAACAGGATACGATCTATCAATAGAAGAACTTAAAAATTTTAGACAACTTAGTTCGAAGACTCCAGGACATCCTGAAACAGGTGAAACGCCCGGTGTAGAAACAACTACTGGTCCATTAGGACAAGGATTAGCAAATGCTGTTGGTATGGCTATTGCAGAAAGAACTTTAAGCTCTTATTTTAATCGTTCAGAATATGATATAGTCAACCATTATACTTGGGTTTTTGTAGGTGATGGTTGTTTAATGGAAGGTATATCTCATGAAGTATGTTCTTTAGCAGGAACTTTGAATCTTGGTAAATTAATTGTTTTTTACGATAAAAATGGTATTTCAATAGACGGAAAAACATCTAATTGGTTTACTGATAATACAGCACAACGTTTTAAATCTTACAATTGGCACGTAGTAGATTCTATAAATGGTCATGATTCAGAATCTATAAAAAGAAGTATAAAAGAAGCAAAATCAATAACAAATAAACCTTCTATTATTATTTGTGATACTATTATTGGTTTTGGTTCTCCTAATAAATCGGGAACAGCAGAATCGCATGGAGCCCCACTTGGCGAAACTGAAATTTCTTTAACTCGAAAACAATTGAATTGGAAGTATCTTCCTTTTGAAATACCTAAAAAAATTTATAAAAAATGGAATTGTATTGAAAAGGGTTTTGAACTTGAAAAAGAATGGAACAAAAAATTTTCTTTATATCAATCTAAATATCCTGATTTATCGATTGAATACTTACGACGAATAAATAAAGAATTACCTTTAAATTGGAATACTATAACACAGGATTATATTTATTCTTTACAAAAAAATAGACAAAACATTGCTAGTCGAAAAGCTTCACAAAATACATTAGAAAAATATACTAAAATTGTGCCTGAGTTAATAGGTGGTTCAGCAGATTTATCACCTAGTAACTTAACCATGTCGTCTTATTCTCATTCTATTACAGATAAATTATCTGGAAATTATATTCATTATGGAGTTCGTGAATTTGGAATGACAGCCATTGCGAATGGTATATTTCATCATGGAGGTTTTATTCCTTATACTGCTACATTTTTAATTTTTGTTGAATATGCACGTAATGCAGTTCGCATGGCTGCTTTAATGAATACTAAACATATTTTTGTATATACTCATGATTCTATTGGATTAGGTGAAGATGGCCCTACACATCAGCCAATAGAACAATTAGCTAGTTTGCGTATGACTCCTAACATAGATGTATGGAGACCTAGTGATCAAGTAGAAACAGCAGTAGCTTGGACTAAAGCTATTGAAAAAAAATCAGGACCAACAGCAATAATTTTATCACGTCAAAATCTTGAGCAATTTGATAGAAACTCTAAACAGTTAAATAGTATTTCTTGCGGTGCATATATATTATATGATTCTGAAAAACCACTTGATATTATTTTGATATCTACTGGTTCAGAATTAAAAATCACTTTAATTGCTGCAAAAAAACTTGTTTCGTTAGGATATTCTGTACGTGTAGTGTCTATGCCTTCTACTAATGTCTTTGATAGACAAGATGCTACTTACAAAGAATTTATATTACCTTCTTATGTTACCAAAAGAATCGCAATTGAAGCAAGTATAGAGGATTTTTGGTATAAATATGTTGGAATGGATGGTTTAATTATTGGAATGAAAACATTCGGGGATTCTGCTCCCGCAGACGATTTGTTTGAAAAATTTGGTTTTACTGTCGAAAGTATAGTGCATAAAGCAATAATGCTATTAAAATCTTAACTTTATTTTAAAATTTTTTTGAATTGTTATGGGGCTTAATTATAGCCCCATCGCTTTTTAAAAATATTAATAATATTTTCAAAATTAATATGAGACTAGGAAAAAATATGATTTGCTCAATCACTGAATTAGCACAAAAACTAATTTCTATTCCATCTATTAGTCCAAAAGATTTAGGGTGTCAAAATATTATTATAAAACGTTTACGTGCAATAGGATTTACAGTTAAAGAAATTAATATTAATGATACAAAAAACTTTTGGGCTTTTAGAGGTACTGGAAAAACGTTAACTTTTGCAGGACATACAGACGTAGTATCACCAGGTCAAAACAAAGATTGGCATACACATCCGTTTAAACCAGAAATCAGAAATGGATTTTTATTTGGTCGAGGTTCTTCAGATATGAAGGGCGCTTTAGCAGCTATGGTTATTGCATGTGAAAGATTTATAAATCAATTTCCCAATCATAAAGGACGTTTATCTTTTCTTGTTACTTCAGATGAAGAATCTAGTGCAGTTAATGGTACAATTAAAGTAGTAGAATATTTAATGTCTCGAAACGATTTTATTGATTACTGTTTAGTGGGAGAACCTTCTAGTACTTCTGTAGTTGGTGATGTTATAAAAAATGGTCGACGTGGTTCAATTACGGCTAATTTAATTATTAATGGAGTACAAGGACATATTGCTTACCCTGATTTAGCGGACAATCCAATACATAAAGGATTACCGATTATTTTAAAAATATTATCTATAAAATTTGATAATGGCAATGTTTTTTTTTCACCTACTAGTATAAATATTGCAAACATTCATGCAGGAGATGGAACTAGTAACATTATTCCAGGATCTTTATTTGTTCAGTTTAATATTCGATTCAGTACAGAAGTATCTGAGAAAGAAATTCAAACTAAAATAGTTAATATTCTTAATAAAAATAATATTAATTATTCAATTGAATGGTTATTTTCAGGAAAACCATTTCTTACTAAAGAAGGTTTGTTAATAGAGACTGTAATGCAGTCTGTTTTTCATTTTAATAAAAAACAACCTATTTTATCTACTTCTGGGGGTACATCTGACGGTCGATTTATTTCCTTAATGGGTTCTGAAGTAGTAGAACTAGGTTTAGTGAATAATACTATTCATAAAATTAATGAATGCGTAAAAATATCTGATTTACAATTATTGAGTTCTATGTATGAAGAGATTATGAAAAAATTGTTAATTTAATTTTTTACAAGTGATGCAGAGTATCATAAAGATAATCTGCACCAATTTCTATAGAAGATACACATTTAATTTAAAAATTTTTTTAAATCCTACTATTGTTTTTTAAAAGATTATATATTTTATATAGGAGGAAATATATCATAGTTTTCTTTTTCTAAATCTTTATCTGTATAAGGAATACTATATTCTTCTTTTTTTTTAGGAATGCTGATCCCTTCTGGAATAATTAGTTTTTTAAATTGATTTTTTTTTAAATCTTTAAATGTACAAGATGTTATTAAAAATACATTTAATATTTGAAATATTATTATTTTTTTAAAAAATTTTCTATAATATTTTAAGATTAGCATATTGAATTGCTTTTTCAAGTTGCAAACGTGTAGAATCCAAAATGGGAGTCATAGGTAAACGAAGTGTGTCATTTTTTATTAATCCTACTTTTTTAGCTAACCATTTTATAGGAATAGGATTAGGTTCTATAAACAATGCTTCATGCAATAAAACTAAACGTTTATTTATGGACCTAGCCTTAATAAAATCCCCTTTTAATGCGTATGAACAAATTTGCATCATTTCTTTTGCAGCAATGTTTGCTGTAACTGATATTACACCTTGTCCGCCTAATTGCATGAAATCTAAAGCCGTTCCATCATCTCCACTAATTAACAAAAAATCACTTTTAACGAGTTCTTTGATTTTGTTGATTCTTGATAAATCTCCAGTTGCTTCTTTAATTCCTATTATATTTTTAAATTGAGCTAACTTAGCAACTGTTTCGGGAAGTAAATCACATCCTGTACGACTAGGAACATTATATAAAATTTGTGGTAATTCAGTATTTTCTGCAATAGCTTTAAAATGTTGATATAATCCTTCTTGAGTAGGTCGATTATAATATGGCGTCACAGTTAAACAACCTGCAATACCAGATTTTTCAAATCGTTTAGTCAAAGATATAGCTTCTGTCGTAGCATTTGCTCCAGTCCCTGCAATAATGGGAATACGTTTATCTGCTAATTCTAAAGTCAACATAACAACATGTACATGTTCTTCTTGACTAAGTGTTGCAGATTCTCCGGTAGTTCCAACAGACACAATCGCTTTAGTTTTATTAATAATATGATAATTAATCAATCGTTCTAAACTAGAACGACAAATCTGACCTTTTTCATCCATGGGTGTAATTAGTGCAACAATACTTCCTTTAAACATTAGTCTGGTCCTCCTCCATAAAAGATATTTTATGGGATGTTTGACACATTTAAAAATAAATTATGTAGAAATTATAAGTATAATTTTTTAAAAAATATATTTTTTAAAATATAAAAATGTTGCATAATATAATTTATATATAAAGCATTAATTATTTAAAATGATAAAAAATATTTTTTATATTAATTGACATTTAATGTTTTTACTTATCAAGTAAGTATTTGTTAGTTTTTTTAAAATAAAATATATTCATTTTAGTAATATATTTTTTTATGTAAAAAATAGATATTATAATTTTCATACTATATTAATAGTATTTTATATTATTAAAACAATTTTTTTAACATGATGATATAGAACATATTTTATCTAGTTAAAGTAGAAAAATAGCAAATTTAAAAAATTGTTTTAGCATAGAAATCAATGTTTTTATTGTTAATTTACAATTTCGGTTTTGCATAATACAAGATTTTAATATACTAGACAATATTGAATTTTTTAAATATAAAAATATATAAGTCTTACTGATTAATTCTTATATTAATAAACAATATTAATTTCTGAAAAAGTAATTTAACTTTAATTTTTTAGTTAGTTATATTATATAATTAAATTTTTTATAAGTTCAAATATAATGATTTTTATAAAAAAATCTTATTTTATTTAAAGTAAAAAATATAACGATATTAATTTTTAAAAATATTAATTATACTTGATATAAATATGCTACTAAATAAATTTTCATTTAGTAGCATTAAAATATACTAAAAAAAATTATTCTTTACTACATTGTGCGCGAAATCTTAATAAATGATCCATTAGTATAATAGCTACCATTGCTTCAGTTATTGGAACAGCCCGTAATCCTACACATGGATCATGTCGCCCTTTAGTAATTATTGTAACTTTCTCTTTTTTTTGATTAATTGTATTTCCTATTTTTCGAATACTTGATGTAGGTTTAAAGGCTACTTTTAATACAATTTTCTCTCCATTACTGATACCACCTAAAATGCCACCAGAATGATTAGTTAAAAATCCTTTTGGTGTTATTTCATCACGATGTTCGCTCCCCTTTTGGCTTACAACTGAAAATCCATCTCCAATTTCTATACCTTTAACTGCATTGATACTCATTAAGGCATGTGCTAAGTCAGCATCAAGACGATCAAAAACTGGTTCTCCAAATCCTACAGGGACATTTTCAGCAATAATTGTTATTTCAGCTCCAATAGAATCACCTATTTTTTTTAAATGCTTAATTAAGGTTTCAAGCTCTAAAATTTTTTGATTATCAGAACAGAAAAAAGGGTTTTTTTCTACTTCATCCCAAGATTTAAAAGGACATTTAATATTTCCCATTGCTGACAAATAAGCTCGTACAGTTATTCCATATTTGTTTTTAAGATATTTTTTTGCAATAGCACCTGCTGCAACGCGCATAGTAGTCTCACGAGCAGAAGATCTTCCTCCACCGCGATAATCTCTTATTCCATATTTTTTTTCATAAGTATAGTCAGCATGTCCTGGTCGGAATAGATTTTTTATATCACTATAATCTTTAGATCGTTGATCACTGTTGTAAATGAGCAAGCCAATGCTAGTACCGGTTGTAAAGCCATTAAATATTCCAGAAAGTATATGAATTTTATCTGGTTCAGAGCGTGGAGTGGTGTAACGAGATGTACCTGGTCGTCTTCGATTTAAATCGTATTGTAAATCTTCACAAGACAATTCGAGACCTGGTGGTGTTCCATCAACTATACATCCCAATGCTTCCCCATGTGATTCACCAAAAGTAGTAACACAAAATATTTTACCAATTGTATTTCCAGACATTTTTATTCTTCTATAATTATTAAAACGAAATAATATAACTATACAGAATAAATAAAAAAAATGGTTTTTTATTTTTCAAAAAAATTAAAATTATATATGTAATAAAAAATATGACTCATTAAGATAATTTATTTTTTGTATAGTTTCTAATAATATTTTTTATTTGTTGTTTTTATAAAAACTAAATTATATAATTAGTAAAAAGACGTAAAAAACTATAAAAATTGTAAAAAAATTATATATTTAAAATTTTTAATTGATGAATATTATTGGTAATAAATAATTATGAATAAAAATAGCCGACATACTATTAATTCAAACATTTTATTTCGTAAATGGTTAAATGGTACTCGCGAGATAGTACAAGATACTATCTTTCATTCTCGAGTTCATAAAAAAAATAATGCTAATGTAGTATCTCAGCGTGTTTTTTTTGAACAAAATGCTCATAGTCATTATTTTTCTTATAGAAATAAAAAAAATTTGTTTAAAGATAATCCTGTTTCTTATATACGTCATCAGAGTCTATATAGTATATTAAAAAATATACAAAAGGGAAAATATGATCCAGATATTTTTCTTGATTTACATGGTTTGACCCAATATCAAGCACAACAAGCATTAGGTGAATTAATTACAACATGTCAAAAAGAAAAAATGTTTTGTGCTCACATTATGTGTGGACATGGTAAACATATTCTAAAAAAGCAAACACCTTTTTGGCTGTCTCAACATCCAGATATCATAGCTTTTCATGAAGCTCCTAAATTTTTTGGAAGCGATGCTGCAATCATAGTTATAATTGAAGTGAATTCTTAAAAAAAATATAAATATCTTTAACTACTAAATTAAATAATTTTATATTAAAAATGTGAAATAGAATTTTTTAATAAAATTAAAATTTTTTAATTTGAAATTAATTATTTTATATTTTATTAAATACATTTTTTCACGTACATAAAAAAAGTTTTTTTAAAATTCAATCAAAATATTATTAGTTTTTTACATCGAAAAGATATTTTAATAAAATTTTTTGAAACTAAATTATTATCAATATTGTTTTTTATTATACTTCATTTTTACAATAATATCATGCACGTTTCGCAAATCATTTAATTATTAAGTTCTCTTAGTATTATAGAAAACATTTTTTAAAACCCTTTTTTTTTTGGGTTTTTTTATTTTTACACACGTTAAATTATTTAAATTTTTTTGTTTAATGTAAAATAATTTTAAGGGATTTTAAATATGTTTGACAATAATCGTTTACGTATAGCGATGCAAAAAACTGGTCGTTTGAGCAATGATTCTATAAGATTGTTAACGTGTTGTGGTATTAAAATTAATTTAAAACAACAAAAATTGATAGCTTTTGCTGAAAATATGCCTATTGATGTTATGTTAGTTCGTGATGATGATATTCCTGGATTAGTAATGGATGGTGTTGTTGATCTAGGTATAGTGGGAGAAAACGTACTTCAAGAAGAGTTATTGAAACGAACATCGCAAAAACTAGAGTGTTCTTATATTACTTTAAGACGACTTGATTTTGGGGTATGTAGATTATCTTTAGCAGTGCCAGTAAACATGATATATTCTGATATAACATGTTTTAAAAATATCAGAATAGCTACTTCATATCCTCATTTATTGAAAAAATATTTAGATAAAAAAAATATTTCATTTAAATCATGTATGTTAAATGGATCAGTAGAAGTGGCACCTAGAGCTGGTTTAGCAGATGCTATTTGTGATTTAGTTTCTACAGGAGCAACATTAGAAGCTAATGGTTTGCGTGAAGTACAAGTAGTATATTACTCCCACGCATGTCTTATTTGCAAGACTGGAGAAATTCATTCTAGAAAAAAAGAAGTTGTTAATAAATTAATGACTCGTATTAAAGGTGTAATTAAAGCTCGGGAATCTAAATATATTATGTTACATGCACCTATAAATAAATTAGAAGCAGTAGTATCTTTACTACATGGAGCAGAAAAACCAACAATTTTAAAATTAGCAGGGGATGATGAACGAGTAGCAATGCATATGGTAAGTAGTGAAACATTATTTTGGGAAACAATGGAAAAATTAAAATCATTGGGAGCTAGTTCAATTTTAGTTTTGCCGATTGAAAAAATGATGGAGTAAAAACTACAATGAGAGATTTTGAAAATATAATTTATTGGAATAAATTAAATGTTGATGAACAAGAACAGATATTATTAAGACCTTTTTTAAACGAAAGTAATACTATTAAAAAAACTGTTAAAGAAATTATAGAAGAGGTTAAAATTTTAGGGGATAAAGCATTAAAAAAATATACTTTTTTATTTGATAAACAAGAGATAAATACATTTCAAATTCCAGAAAAAAAAATTTTTTCAGCTTCGTTTTACTTAAGTAAAGTTTTAAAAAAATCTATTGCAATTGCCAAAAAAAACATCACTTTTTTTCATAAAGCTCAGATTTCATCAAAAATAGATGTGGAAACAGAAATTGGAGTTCGTTGTCAGCAAATTAGTCTACCATTAAATTCTATAGGAATTTATATTCCGGGTGGAACAGCACCTTTATTTTCTACTGTATTAATGTTAGCCATACCTGCTAAAATTGCTGGTTGCAAAGAAGTTGCTCTTTGTTCTCCCCCTCCAATTAGTAATGAAATTCTTTATACAGCGCATGTGTGTGGAATTAAAAATATTTTTCAGGTTGGTGGGGCTCAAGCTATAGCAGCTCTTTCACTAGGGACTCAAAGTATTCCTAAAGTAGATAAGATTTTTGGTCCAGGTAACGCTTATGTTACAGAAGCAAAATTACAAGTTAGTTCTATTTGTAACGCGACTGCAATAGATATGTTAGCAGGACCTTCGGAATTATTAATTATTGCTGATTATAGTGCTAACCCAGATTTTATTGCTGCAGATCTGTTATCTCAAGCTGAACATGGTATGTCTTCTCAAGTTATTTTTCTAACACCATGTATTGAATTAGCACAAAACGTAATTCAGTCTCTAAATAAACAATTAAAACAGTTGTCTAGATTATCAGAAATTTTAATCGCATTAAAAAATAGTAGAGTTATCCTTACTAAGGATTTATCAGAATGTATTAAAATAGCTAATATGTATGCACCTGAACATTTAATTATTCAAACAAAATCACCTAGGGAAGTACTTCAGTATATCTCTAATGCTAGTTCTATTTTTTTAGGTTTGTGGTCACCCGAATCTGCAGGTGATTATGCATCTGGAACAAATCATGTTTTACCAACATATGGACGATCTGTTGTCAATTCTTCTTTAGGATTGTCTGATTTTCAAAAACGTGTATTAGTTCAAGAATTAACATCTCAAGGATTAGTAAAATTATCTAGTACTCTTGAAATTCTATCTTCTGCAGAAAATTTGGAAGCACATAGGAATGCTGTGAAAATTCGAGTAGATTTTTTAAAGGGAAAAATATGACAGAAAATATTTTGAAATTAGCTAGAAATAATATACAAAACTTAATACCTTATCAATCTGCTAGACGTATTGGAGGAGAACATGGAAATATATTATTAAATGCTAATGAGTCACCTATATCTGTTTCTTTTCAATCTAAAAAAAAAACATTTAATCGTTATCCAGAATGTCAACCAAACAATTTAATACTGTCTTATGCTAATTATGTTGATTTATCTTGTAATCAAATTTTAGTTACAAGAGGAGCTGATGAAGGAATTGAGTTACTAATTAAAGCTTTTTGTGAACCCGGGAAAGATGCAATAATTTATTGTCCCCCTACTTATGATATGTATCGAGTAAACGCAAAAATAGCTGGTGTAGAAATAAAAGAAATCCCCACCATTAAAAATACTTGGCAATTAGATTTATTAAATATTAAATTAAATTTAAGTAGAGTAAAATTAGTTTATATTTGCAATCCTAATAATCCAACCGGTAATATTCTTTTAAAACAAGACCTTATTTCTTTACTAAATATTACTTTAGGTCAGTCTTTAGTTGTCATAGATGAAGCCTATATTGAATTTTCGCCACAAGAAAGTATGACGAGTTATCTAAAAGAATATCCTAATTTAGTTATTCTACGAACATTATCTAAAGCTTTTGCTTTAGCTGGGATAAGATGTGGTTTTACTTTAGCAAAACAAGAAATCATACAAATTTTGAAAAAAGTTATTAGTCCTTATCCAATATCTGTACCTGTTTCCGATATAGCAATTCAATCTTTAGAAGCATATTATATTAAATTAATGCAGAAAAGAGTGTTGGATTTAAATAATAATCGCATTTGGTTGATTAATCAATTAAAAAATTGTTCTTGTGTGGAAAAAGTATTTGAAAGTCATGCAAACTATTTATTAGTAAAGTTTTTTATGTTTAAAAAAGTTTTTTTAACTTTATGGGATAAAGGCATAATTTTAAGAAATCAAAATGAAAAAATTAATTTAAAAAAATGCATAAGAATTTCAATAGGGACATATTTAGAATCTTTACGATTAATTCAAGAGCTTAAAATTTTTTCTGAACAGAACATGTTTTGAGGTGGTGTCAGTGAAAAATAAAATATTGTTTATTGATCGAGATGGTACGTTAATTAACGAACCAATTCATACTTATCAAGTTGATTCAATAGATAAATTAGTTTTTAAAAAAAATGTAATTTCTTCATTACGTAAATTAATAGGAATGGGCTATAAATTAATTATGGTTACTAACCAAGATGGTCTTGGTACTAAAAATTTTCCTTTACAAAACTTTAATGAACCTCATTTTTTTATGTTGAACATTTTTCGTTCAGAAGGAGTAACATTTGATGATGTTTTAATTTGCCCTCATTTTTTGAATGATAATTGTGTATGTCGTAAACCTAAAATAGGAATGATAGAACCATGGTTAAATAAAATAGATCAAAAAAGAAGCTATGTTATTGGTGATCGAAAGACAGATATGGAATTATCAAAAAATCTTCAAATACAGGGTATTCATTATAAAGAAAATATATTTAATTGGATAGATATTGAAAAATACATTATAAAACATAACAGATATTCTAAAGTTTTTAGAAAAACAAAAGAAACTACAGTATGTGTTAAAGTTTGGTTAGATTTGGAAGAAGTAAGTGAAATAAATACTGGTGTAAAGTTTTTTGATCATATGTTAGAACAATTAGCAATTCACAGTGGAATTTGTATGAATATTTCTACGCAAGGTGATCTTCATATTGATGATCATCATACAATAGAAGATACAGGTATTGTATTAGGAGAAGCATTGTTAGAAGCTTTGGGAAAAAAAAATGGTTTATGTAGATTTGGTTTTTACTTACCTATGGATGAAAGTAAATCTAATTGCATTATCGATATATCAAATCGTCCATATTTAAATTTTAAAGCGAATTTTAATCACAAAATGGTTGGTGATCTTAGCACTAATATGGTCGAACATTTTTTTTATTCTCTTTGCTATTCTATGAAGATTACGTTGCATTTGTATGCTGAAGGAAAAAATGATCATCATTGTGTTGAAAGTTTATTTAAAGTTTTTGGAAGAGCATTACGTCAAGCTATTAAGATTGAAGGAAATATACTGCCAACTTCAAAAGGGATTTTATAATGAATATAGTAATAGTAGATACAGGTTGTGCTAATTTAAAATCAATAAAAGTAGCTGTTAAAAACTTAGGTTACGATTCTATAATAACTTCTAATGAATCTATAATTTCAGAATCTGAAAAAATTTTTTTACCAGGAGTAGGAACAGCTTCTGCAGTAATGAAACTTTTATCTGAAAAAAATATAATTAATATTATTCAAAAATTTAAACAACCAATATTAGGAATATGTCTTGGAATGCAACTTTTTTGTGATTTTAGTGAAGAATGTAATGGTGTAAAAACACTAGGTATCATTAAATCTTCTGTATTACGTTTAAGAACTACTCATTTACCCTTACCTCATATTGGATGGAATCAAATCACATTTCAAAAAGAACATGCTTTGTTTAAAAAAATACCAAATAATTCAAGATTTTATTTTGTGCATAGTTATATAGTTCCTATTAATAAATACACATTATCTACAACTAATTATGGGATTAATTTTAGTTCAGTTATACAAAAAAATAATTTTTTTGGTGTGCAATTTCATCCAGAAAAATCTGGGAATATAGGTTCTCAATTATTAAAAAATTTTTTGGAGATGTAATTTAATGATTATTCCTGCATTTGACTTAATTGATGGTAGAGCAGTACGTTTATATCAAGGTGATTATTTAAATAAAAAAAATTATGATATAAATTTGCCTTTTTATCTAAAAGAATATAAATCAAAAGGAATTAAAATTATTCACTTAGTAGATTTAAATGGAGCAAAAAATAGTGAAAATAGGCAAGTAGAATTATTTGAGAAGATACTATCTAATAGCACCGTTTCTATACAAATAGGTGGGGGAATAAGAACGACAAAGGATATTAATACGCTTCTTGATTTAGGAGTTAAAAGAGTAGTAATTGGTTCTTCTGTAATAAACAATAAAAATAAAGTAAAAAAATGGTTAAAAATGTATGGTTCAGAATCCATTGTTCTAGCACTAGACGTAAAAATTAACAATAATAAAAAAGAAATATACATTGATGGTTGGCAAAAAAGAACTAATTTCATTCTTGAAGAAATTATTGAATACTTCTTACCAAGTGGATTAAAACATGTACTATGTACAGATATATCTAAAGACGGAACACTATTAGGACCAAATTTTAATTTATACAAAGAAATCACTAATTCTTTTAGAAATATAAATTTTCAAGCATCTGGAGGAATTGCAACATTGCAAGATATTGTTTCTTTAAAGAAAACTGGAATTAAAAGCGTTATTATTGGTCGCAGTTTGTTAGAAAAAAAATTTACGATAGAAGAGGCTTTTAAATGCTGGCAAAACGAATCATAGCATGTCTTGATGTTAATAACGGCGTAGTGGTGAAAGGAATTAAATTTCAAAATCATAAAATTGTAGGCAATATTGTACCATTAGCTGAACGTTATGCTAAAGAAGGGATAGATGAATTAGTATTTTATGATATCACTGCTGCAACAAAAAATAAATTAGTCGATAAGAATTGGATAGAAAAGATTGCTGAAGTAATAAATATTCCATTTTGTGTTGCCGGAGGCATTAAAAGTGTAGAAGATGCAAGGAGAATTTTGTCTAGTGGTGCAGATAAAATATCAATTAATTCTTCAGCATTAATAGATTCTAATTTGATTACCAAAATTTCAGAACGTTTTGGTGTGCAGTGTATGGTGGTTGGAATTGATTCTTTTTTTGATAAAGTTAAAAAATCTTACATGGTACAACAATATACAGGAGATTTTAGAAAAACTTATCAAACTTGTTGGAAAACATCTGACTGGGTAAAAAAAGTTCAAGAAAAAGGTGCTGGTGAAATCGTCTTAAATATGATGAATCGAGATGGATTACAACAAGGATATGATCTGTTACATCTAAGTGAAATAAGAAAAATATGTAAAGTTCCCTTAATTGCATCAGGTGGTGCAGGAAATATGAATCATTTTTATGAGGCACTGCATTATTCTAATGTGGACGGAGTATTAGCAGCATCTGTTTTTCATACAAATAAAGTAGATATAACAACTTTAAAAAATTTTTTAGTTAAACAAGGGATAGAGATTAGAGTATGTTAAATCAAAATGATCTATTAAAACTTAACTGGGAAAAAACTAATGGTATGATTCCCACAATCATACAAGATTATTCTTCAAACAAGATTTTAATGCATGGATATATGAATAAAAAAGCTTTATTGAAGACTCAAAGAGATGGTTTAGTGACATTTTATTCTCGTACTAAGAATTGTTTATGGACTAAAGGAGAAACATCAGGAAATTATTTAAAAGTAATTGAAATCAGCACGGATTGCGATCATGATACATTATTGATTTTAGTTAAACCTCAAGGAAAAACATGTCATTTAGGTAATACAAGTTGTTTTGTTTTAAAAAAATATAATCTAAATTTTTTATTAAAATTAGAAGAAATTATAGAAGATAAAAAAAATAAATTTTCATCTAATTCGTATACATCTAGTTTGTACAAATCAGGTACAAGTCGTATAGCACAAAAAGTAGGAGAAGAAGCTATAGAAACAATAATAGCAGCTATGAAGAAAGATTCAAAAGAACTAATCAATGAATCTTCAGATCTTATTTATCATTTAATTATATTATTACATGATCAGGGTTTAAATTTAAGTTTAGTTTTTGACAATTTAAAAAAAAGAAGAAAAGAAAAATCGACTACTAATTCTTAGAAAATCAATTATATAATCTTAAAAAATAATATAATACACTTGTATTTTTCAATGTCAAAATAAATTCCAATAATATAAAACATATATATATGTCTATGATTATACGTAAAATCTCTATTTAAAAAAATTATTAATTATTTTTAATAAAAGTAAATCTTTTTTTTATTTAAAAATCAAAAGTCAATATAATTTTTTTCTATATTTTAAACTAATAGCAATGCTTTTTTAATATTTTGTTTTAGATCAATGGAAAATTGAAAAATTTTGTAATATCATTTATTGTGTAAGAATTGAAATAAAATTTAATTATCTTAAAGATAATTATTAAATATTTTTCAGCATATTTTAATTGGAGAAAAAAAATGTCACAACAACAAATTGGGGTTGTAGGAATGGCAGTAATGGGTCGCAATTTAGCTTTAAATATTGAAAGTAAAAATTATAGTGTATCTATATTTAATAGGACAAGTTCAATAACAGAAGAAATAATTAAGAAAAATGAAAAGAAAAATATTTTTCCATATTTTTCTATTAAAGATTTTATCGATTCACTTATAAAACCTAGATGTATTTTATTAATGGTTCAATCCGGAAAAGCTACTGATGAAACTATTAATCTGATTGTTCCTCATTTAGAAAAAGAAGACATATTAATTGATGCTGGCAATACTTTTTATAAAGACACTATTCGAAGAAGTAAAGAACTGTCTAAGTATGGCATTAATTTTATTGGTATGGGAGTATCTGGAGGCGAATTAGGAGCATTAAATGGTCCATCTATTATGCCAGGAGGGCAAAAAGAAGCATATAAACTCATACAACCTATGTTAGAAAAAATATCTGCAAAATTCAAAGGTGAGTCATGTGTGAGTTATATTGGTCCGAATGGTGCAGGTCATTATGTGAAAATGGTGCACAATGGTATTGAATATGGTGATATGCAATTAATATCAGAATCATATTTTTTATTAAAAAATTTATTAAATATGAGTAATAAAGAATTATCATTTACATTTTCTGAATGGAATAAAGGTGAATTAAATAGTTATTTAATTGAAATAACAAAAAATATTTTTATTAAAAAAGATAAAGATGGTAAATATTTAATAGATTGTATTTTAGATCTAGCAGAAGATAAAGGAACAGGTAAGTGGATTAGTAAAAATGCTTTAGAGATTCGTGAACCTCTTTCATTAATTACTGCATCTGTTTTCTCACGTTATTTATCTTCTTTGAAAAAACAACGTATGATTGCATCAAAAATATTAAAAGGACCTAATACAAAAATATCTATTAAAAACAAAAGCAGTTTTATCGAAGAAGTGAGACAAGCTTTGTATTTAGGAAAAATAATTTCTTATGCTCAAGGTTTTTCTCAACTTAAAAGAGCTTCAGAAAAATATAATTGGAATTTGCAATATGGAGAAATTGCTAAAATTTTTAGATCTGGATGCATTATACGAGCAAATTTTTTAGAAAAAATAACAGAAGAATATTCTCAAAATGGAAGTATAATTAATTTATTGTTAACACCTTACTTTTCAAAAATAGCTAATGAATATGAAAAATCATTACGCAGTGTTGTTACTTGTGCGATAAAATGTGGTATTTCTGTACCAACTTTTTCTACAGCAATATCTTATTATGACAGTTATAGAACATTACATTCACCAGCTAATCTTGTTCAGGCTCAAAGAGATTATTTTGGTTCACACACTTATCAAAGAATAGATAAGCCTGGTTACTTTCATACAAATTGGTCTGAATAAAAAATAATGTTATTATATTCAATATTTATATATAAAAATCATATTCCTTAATATGATTACTATATCTTATGGTTAAAATTATAATAGCAGAAGATGTTAAATAGTATCTCTGCTATAAGAACCTATCTATTTCTTAAAAATATATTTTGTATTTATTTTATAACATACGATATTAAGACATGTAAATTATATTATAGGAATAAAAATGCGTTTATGTGATAAAGATATTGAAGAATGGTTAGAAAGAAAAGAATTAATTATAGAACCTTATCCTGAAAAAAAGTTAATTAATGGAATCACGGTTGATATACATCTTAGTAATAAATTTCGTTTTTTTTATGAACATACTAGATCTTGTGTTGATTTAAGTAGTTCTAAAATAAATAGAACATCAGAATTAGCAGGAATTATGAGTAATGAAATAATTTTTTCTAAAGAAAAACCATGTTTTTTACAGCCAGGTAGTTTGATTTTATCGTCTACTTTTGAAAATATTAAAATTCCAAATAATTTAGTTGGTTGGTTAGATGGACGTTCTTCTTTAGCTCGTCTAGGATTAATGATTCATGCTACTGCACATCGTATTGATCCAGGATGGAAGGGTAACATTGTTTTAGAAATGTTTAATGCAGGAAAATTAACTTTAGTATTACATCCCAAAATGAAGATTGCAGCACTGAGTTTTGAAGTTTTATCTCAATCAGTTTTACGTCCTTATCATTTAAGACAAGAAGCCAAATATAAAATTCAAAATGGAGTAGTGCCGAGCCGTATTTATGAGGAATAGATTTTTGAAAAAAATATCTTTTATATTTTAATTTTTTAATTTTCTTATTAATAAAAACCATTTTCATAAATAATAGTTTATGATTAATTCTATTTTCTATATCATTTTTTATTTTAAATAAATATAATATTATGTCAAGTGTACTTAGAAAAATTTTAGTTACCTGTGCTTTACCTTACTCAAATGGTTCTATTCATATTGGTCATATGTTAGAACATATTCAAGCAGATATATGGGTGCGTTATCATAGAATGCGTGGTCATGAAGTATGGTTTGTTTCTTCTGATGATGCTCACGGTACTGCTATAATGTTAAAATCTGAAGATTTAGGGATATCTTCAAATCAATTAATTAAAAATATGAGAAAAGAACATCAAATAGATTTTTTAAATTTTAATATTTCACATGATAATTATTATTCAACTCATAGTTTAGAAAATTTATATTTATTAAGAAAAGTTTTTAGATCTTTGAATGAAAAAGGTTTCATTAAAGAAAAAAATATTTCTCAATTATATGATGATGTAAAAAAAATTTTTCTTCCAGATCGTTTTATAAAAGGTATATGTCCCATTTGTAAATCAAAAAATCAATATGGTGATAATTGTGAAATATGTAGTGCGACTTATGAAGCTACAGATTTAATTGATCCAATATCTGTTATTTCAGGTAAAAAACCTATTTTAAAAAATACAAAACATTTATATTTTGATTTGCCTTATTTTAGTAAAATGTTGCAAAATTGGATACATTCGGGTGTTTTGGAAAATAATTCAGTGATTAAGAAAACAGAAGAATGGTTTAAATCAGGTTTAAAAGCATGGTGTATTTCTCGAGATGCACCTTATTTTGGATTTAAAATTCCAAAATATCCTAAAAAATATTTTTATGTTTGGCTTGACGCTCCTATTGGTTATATCAGCACGTTTAAAAATCTTTGTTTTAAAAAGAAAGAGTTAAATTTTAATGAACTTTGGAACGAAAAATCTAATTATGAATTATACCATTTTATTGGTAAAGATATTATTTATTTTCATACTTTATTTTGGCCTGCAATATTGGAAGCTATTTCCTTTCGAAAACCTAGTAGAATTTTTGTTCATGGTTATCTTACTATGAATGGACTAAAACTATCAAAATCACGAGGTGCTTTAATCAAAGCTAGAGATTGGATTAAATGTTTTGATTCAGATAGTTTACGTTATTATTATGCAAGTAAGTTATCTAATAAAATTCATGATATTGAAATTAATTTAGAGGATTTTGTTCATAAAATAAATAATGATATTGTTAATAAATTAGTTAATTTAGCATCAAGAAATGCTAGTTTTATTAATAAATATTTTGATGGATATCTATCTAGTGCATTAAGTGATATTAAATTATATAAATATTTTGTTGATTTTAGTAGCAACATTGAAAATTTTCTAGAAAATCGTGAATTTAGTTGTGTTGTAAGAGAGTCTATGAGATTGCTAGATATAGCTAATCAATATATTAATGAAAAAGAACCATGGAATATTGAAAGAACAGAAAAAAACATTCTAGAATTACAAAAAATTTGCACAATGGGTATTAATTTATTTAGAATTGTTATGATTTTTTTAAAACCAATCATGCCTGATTTAGCAATTAAAACAGAATCTTTTTTAATTTCAAAATTGACTTGGAATAGTATCAAAAAACCATTATTATCTCACCAAATAAATAAATTTCTACCATTATACACTAGAATTAGTCTTAAAAAAATTCTCGAATTAATTGATTTTTCTAGATGAAAATAAGTTTATTTTGACAATATATAAGAAATTATTTTCAATGAAATAACTAATAAAATGGAAAAAAATTATTATGATTTGATTCCAAATCGCTTTTCCAAGATACTGTCCAAGTATTTTTATATTGATTTTTTCTGTTAATAACAAACAGTCCTAGAGCGCTAATCAAATTGTTATTATAAAATAAAAGCGGAATTTGATTTCTTAACCAAGGAAAAATATTTTTTTCTTGCCAAATTTTTTTTATTTTTCTTTTTTTATTTCTACCTAAAATTAGTATGTTTCCTTCATATTGAAAACGAATATTAACTAGTTCATTATTATCAGGTGCTGGAAGCGTCATACCATTATTGTTTTTTATTAAATATCCTAAATTATTTGGTAGTATTAGTTTTTCGTTTTTTCTATGCCAGAATAATAAAATATTTTTAATGTCGGGTTGTGTTTTTATAAAGTGCAATGATTTTTTATAACGTCTTATTTCATATTTTTCTAAGATCATTTTAGGATTCGCATCTATTCGACTGAAAACTATTTGATCGTAAATACATTGAATGTTTTTGTAAGAGGGAATTTTTATTTTTTTTAATGAAAGCCAATATCTAATTAGTGCTGTACACATTTCTTTTTTCATATCTTTAAATTTTTCAATATTTAAAGAGTCATCATATTGTATAAAATGATGAATTTTTTTATGAAGAAAGTAATTTAGCAAAATCGTTTCTTTTTGACATATATTTGTTGTACGAAAACAATTTTTTAAAAAATAGGGCCATCTTTTTTCTAGTATAGGAATAATCTTTTTTCGTATAAAATTACGATCATAATCAATGTTTAAATTACTAAAATCTTCAATCCATTGTAAATTTTTTTTTATTGCCCATAGTTTAAGTTCTTTTTTTGTTTTTTTTAGAAAGGGTCGAACTATTTTTTTGGTTCCGAATAAAGTCTCAAAAGACATACCAGAAAGTCCAGTAGGTCCGCTCCCTCTTTTTAAAGATAACATAAACGTTTCACATTGATCATTCATATGATGACCAGTGAGTAGTATTTCGTTAGGAAGTAAATGATTATATATTATGTTATATCGTTTTATTCTTAATGTTTCTTCAATATTTTTTGTATTTTTTTTAATATTAATACTTTCAATAATTAAGGGTATAAAATTTATATTACAAATTTTTTTACAATGTTCTGTCCATTTTTTTGAAATTGAAGTAAGATTATGATTAATATGAATAGCACGTATTTTTATGTGGTGTTTTTGTTTTATTTCTAGTAACTGATAGAGTAAAACTGTAGAATCTAATCCGCCACTATAAGCTATTAAAAACGATTTATTTTTATATTTTTTAATATTTTGTTCAATCAAATAAAAATTACCTATAATTTTATATTTTTTAATACGTTCGAGTGGACTTGAACCACCAACTTCTACCATGTCATGGTAGCGCTCTAACCAATTGAGCTACGAACGTAAATATTAAAAAATTTTTCAATATTCTTAAAATTTGAATTATATATTACTATTAACATAATATACAAATACTTTTTATAAAAGATTAGACATTTATAAAAAATATTTTATTTTTTATATAAGTAATATGTATAAAATAAATTAAAAAATATTATTTTAAGGAAATATTATGTTCACAGGTATCGTAAATGGAATTGCTACAGTTGTTTCTATAGAAAAGAAAAAGAAAAAATATATTTATACCGTTAAAATGCCATCTATTTTGTCTAAAAATTTAAAATTAGGTGATTCAGTATCACATAATGGATGCTGTTTAACCGTAAAGTTCATTGATAATTCTTATATAACATGTGATGTTATAGAAGAAACTTTAAAAACTACTAATTTAGGAATACTAGATGTTGGAGATGATGTTAATATCGAAAGATCAGCAAAATATGGCGATGAAATTGGTGGTCATATAATATCTGGTCATATTATGAGCACGGCTAATATTTCTAAAATATTAAAATCAGATAATAATTGTGTTATATGGTTAAAAGTAAGAAATAAATCATTAATGAAATATATTTTTTATAAAGGATTTATTTGTATTGATGGAATTAGTCTAACTATTGGAGATATTATTACAAATGAATTTTGTGTGAATATTATACCTCACACTTTTTTGTCTACTACTATAAAAGATAAAAAAAATGGTGCTTTAATGAACATTGAAATTGATTTTTATACTCAAACAATTGTAGATACAACAGAACGTTTAATTAATAAATATATCAAACATAGTTTATAATTTTATTTAAATAAAATCATATAAAATTTTTATTTTTAATATATACATACAATATAAAATTATTGAATGATTAAGAGCACAGTCAATGTGTTTAATTACAGGAATTGCAAATGAAACATTATATTTTATTTTTTGTTTCTAACATATTAATTGAAAATTTTATTCTAGTAAAATTTCTTGGTTTATGTCCTTTTTTAGGCGCTTCAAGTAAAATTGAAACTGCTTGTGGCATGAGTTTTGCAACTACTTTTGTTGTTCTTATATCATCAGTATTATTATGGTGTGTAAATTTTTTTGTTTTATTGCCTCTCGATTTAGTTTATTTAAGAATTATAGCTTATATGTTAATTATTTCATGTAGCGTTCAATTTTTAGAAATAGTTCTACGTAATACCAGCCCTATTTTATATCGTGTACTTGGAATTTTTCTTCCGTTAATTACAACTAATTGTGCGGTTTTAGCTATTCCATTATTTAGTTTGTATTTAAATCATACATTTTTAGAATGTATATTCTATGGAATAAGTGCATCATTAGGATTTACTTTAGTAATGATTATTTTTTCTTGCATTCGTGAACGTATAATATCATCTGATATTCCTTTGCCATTTCAAGGTGCTCCAATTATTTTAATCACTGTCGGTTTAATATCTATTACATTTATGGGTTTTAAAGGTTTAATAAAATTTTGATGATACTGATACTTTGTATTTTTGGTACATTATCTTTTCTATTAGGAATTATATTAAGTTTTACTGCATATAAGTTTCAGTTTAAAAAAGATCCTGCTATAGAAATAGTAAATAAATTATTACCTCAAAGTCAATGTGCTCAATGTGGATATTCGGGGTGTTATCCTTACGCTGAAGCAATTGTGGAAAACTCTGAAAAAATTGATAAATGTACTCCTGGAGGTTCTGATCTTATATTAGAAATAGCTCATGTATTGAATATAGAAGAATCTGAAGAAAATTTAGTTATTAAAAATAAAAGGAAAAAACTAAAACATAATGTTGTATGGATTGATGAAAAAAACTGTGTTGGATGTTCAAAATGTGCGACTTTTTGTCCAGTAGATGCAATAGTTGGTGCACCCAATTTTATACATACAGTGTTAGAAAGATTTTGTACTGGTTGTAATATTTGTGTATTACATTGTCCTACTGATTGTATTAAAATAAAAAAAGAGATATATGAATAATATAAACTTGCTAACAATAAAAAAATTTTTTAAAAATTTTTCTCCCTTAATTTTATGGAAAAAAATAATTTTTTCTATTTTTAATATAAAAAAAAATATGATTTCAAGGGTGGTTTGAAATATTTATCAGAAAAAAACGAATCTAATGATTTATTGTTAAAATCTTTACCTCTTCCTGATAAATTTTTTATTTTCATAAAAGATGATTTTGGTAATAAAAAATTACGTGTTAAAATAAATCAACAAGTGTTACGTGGACAACCTCTAATTTTTAGTGATGATTGTAATGTTCCTATTCATGCACCCACTTCAGGTTTTATAGAGAATATTTATTTTGATTCTGATCCTGTTAAAAAAAACATAAAAATTGTAGTTTCTTCTGATTATCGAGACAAATGGATTAGATTACATCCTATTAAGAATTATACAAAGCATACTCCTGAAAAACTAATTAAAATCATTCATCAATCAGGTATTGTTGGTCTTGGAGGAGGTCAATTTTCTTCTGCAAAAAAATTAATGTTAAGTACTAATAAAGTGCATACTTTGATTGTAAATGCTGTAGAAAGCGAACCTTATATAACATCAGATAAATCTTTGATGTATAATTATATTGATGAAATTTTAATAGGATGCAAGATTATTTGTTGGATTATCAAAATTAAAATAGTTTTGATTGCTATTCAAGAGAATAATGCGAAATTAATTTCAAAAATTTATAGTTCAATTAAAAATGAATCATTATTTAAAATTTGTATTATTAAAAAAAAATATCCTGGAGGCAGTAGCAAGGTACTTGTTAAATCTTTAACAGGAAAAGAAATACCTGATGATAAACACTCTATAGATATAGGATATCTTATTTTTAATGTTGCTACAATATTTTCTATGAAAAGAGCAATTATTGATGGAGAACCATTAACCGCACGTATTGTAACTTTTTTAAATGATAAAAATTTTTTATCTGGTAATTTTTGGGTTAGAATTGGGACGCCAATAAAATATTTTTTAACTAATAAAAAATTCAATAAATATTTTATTCAATCTATATATTTAGGTGGTCCATTTATGGGGAAAAAGATTAGTGATATAAATTATTCTGTATTAAAAAAAACAAATTGTGTTTCAATTAAATTTAAAGAAGAAAAATATAAGAATATCATTGAACAAAATTGTATTCGATGTAGTTATTGCTCACATGTATGTCCGGTAAATTTGCTTCCCCAGCAAATTTATTTGTATAGTAAAAAAAAGAATCATGAGCAAACAAAAAAATACTATGTTTTAGATTGTATTGAATGTAAAGCATGTGAAAAAGTATGTCCTAGTTATATTCCATTAGTAAAATATTTTAAAAAAGAAAAAATTGTTTTAAAAAAAATTAAATTAGAAAATAATCGTAAGAAAATATCATTAATTCGTTTTAAAAAAAGAAAGGAACGACTATTAGATGTGAAAAGAATGATCAATATGAATGATAAAAATTTTACTTTTATTAAAAATACTAATTTATTTCCAATAAACAAAACAAATGAAAATGTTCATGATATAGAAAAAAGTATACGAAAAAGAAGAGTTCAAGATGCAATAAAACGTATGCAATCTAAAAAATAGAGTCTTATATAAACATATTTTTTTTGATAACAAATCATCTAAGAAGAAAAATGAACTTTACTTATATATATAATTTTTATAGTGTTAGAAAAATAATGTTTTTAGTTATTTTAGCTTGTTTGCCGGGTATTTTTGCTAAATTCTACTTTTTTGGTGGCGGTGTTTTAATACAAATTTTATTTTCTATATTAATTGCTTTGTTCTTAGAAATTACTATTTCAAAAATACGTTTAAAAAAAAATCGAATTAATGTGAAAGATAATTCTGTAGTTTTAACTTCAGTGTTATTTGGAGTTAGTGTTCCTTCTCTACTCCCTTGGTGGATGATAATTATTGGCTTATTTTTTTCTGTTATTGTGACAAAACATTTATATGGTGGTCTTGGTCAAAATATATTTAATCCAGCTATGGTTGGATATGTAGTATTATTAGTATCTTTTCCCATTCATATGAACAATTGGCATAAAAGAGATTTTTCTATTTCTTTTTTAAATGAATTGAAACAATCTGCATATATTATTTTTTTAAAAGATTACATAGATCCTATTGATAACAATAATAGCATTAATAATGTTAATTTAAATGTTATTCCTGATGCTTTTACAGAAGCCACTCCCTTAAACAATTTCAAGATCACGTCACATTTGAAAGATGATTTTTTATCAAAAAAGCATATTTTAAAAAATAAAAACATTTCTATTCAATCTAGTTGGAAGTATATAAACATAAGTTTTTTTTTAGGTGGTATTTTTTTATTGTTTGCAGGAATTATTTGTTGGCGTATTCCAATAAGTTTTTTAACTTCATTAGGTATTTTGTCAATAACAACTTATTTTTATTCAGAAGCATTATTTATGTCTCCATTAGTTCATTTTTTTTCCGGGGGAACTATGATATGTGCATTTTTTATTGCTACAGATCCAGTGACTACTTCTTGTACTAATATAGGAAAAATAGTTTTTGGTATTATTGTTGGCACCTTAGTTTGGATCATCCGTAATTATAGTGATTATCCTGATGCAATTGCTTTTTCTGTCTTATTTGCAAATATGACAGTTCCATTAATAGATTATTGTACAAAAACTTCTGGATATGGTCATAATAAGATATGAAAAGTTTTAAGGAAATATTAAAAAACGGTTTTTTAATGAGTATCTTTTCAACCGTATTTATATTCGGGACAATACTAATAAATAATATAACAAAAAATAAAATTATTTGTCAAAAAGAAAAAGAAAAAAAAAAAATATTAGAAGAGGTTATTCCTTGTAATATATATAACACGTTCGAAAAAAAAAACTATAAAATTAAAAATAAATTTTTAGGAGATGATAAAACTCATAATTTATGGATATTATTTAAAAAAAATAAAACGCCTGAAGCAGCTATTGTTGAAACTACAGCACCTGATGGATATTCTGGTTCTATTTATATGTTGGTTGCAGCATATTTTAATGGAAAAATTATTGGGGTGAGAGTTTTATCTCATAAGGAAACACCTGGAATTGGAGATAAAATTGAATTATCTGTTTCTGACTGGATTAGTAAATTTAGTGGTATGCATGTATCTTCTATTAAAGATAAAGATTTTACTTTGCGAAAATATGGAGGAAAAATTGAACAATTTACAGGAGCTACAATAACGCCACAATCAGTAACAAATGCTGTTAAAAAAACAGTTGTTTTTATTAAAAATATACCATCAAAATTTAATTTATTAGATGGGGATGTTTATGAATATTAAATATTTTTTATATAATAGATTATGGAAAAAAAACTCTTCTTTAGTCCAATTATTAGGATTATGTCCAGTTTTGGCAATGACAACTAATGCTGTCAATGCTATAGGATTAGGTGTAACAACTACTTTAGTATTAACTTTTACAAATACGATTGTTTCTATTCTTAAAAAACTTATACCTCAAGATTTAAGAATTCCAATTTATATGGTAATTATTTCTTCTGTTGTCACATCTATAGAAATGTTGATTCATGCGTATGAATTTAATTTATATCAATCTTTAGGAATTTTTATTCCATTAATAGTTACTAACTGTATTATTCTAGGACGAGCAGATCTCATAGCTTATAAAAAATCTATATTAGAATCTTTTTTTGATGGTATTTTTATAGGTTTAGGTTCAACTTTTTCTATGTTTATAATAGGCGCTATACGTGAAATATTGGGTAATGGAACTTTATTCTTTGGAGTTAATAAGCTTTTTTCGAGCATAGATAGTTCAATTTTTATTACATTGTTAGATAAAAAACATACGATAATTTTAGCTATTTTCCCACCTGGTGGTTTTTTCATATTAGGTTTTATAATTGCCATTAAAAATTTTATAGATTCGTATTTTAAAAAAAACGTAATTAAAAATTCCTTACAATGCTTATGTACTAATAAAATAAAAAAATAATATTATAATGAATAAAGAAAAACGTTATGAAATTTTATCACTTTTCAATATTAAATATCCTAAACCTAAGATAGAATTAATTTTTTCTTCTGATTTTGAATTATTACTATCTGTAATGCTTTCAGCTCAATCTACTGATACTATTGTAAATAAAACCACTAAAATATTATTTAAAATAGCAAATACTCCTGAAAGTATTTTATCATTAGGATTAAAATGTCTTAAAAATTACATTAAAGATATCGGTTTATATAATACTAAAGCATTAAACATTATTCGCAGTTCTTTTTTAATATTAACTAAATACAATGGAATGGTTCCAAATAATCGCATTGAATTAGAGTCTTTACCTGGTGTAGGAAGAAAAACATCTAATGTTCTTTTAAACATATTGTTTAAAAAAAAAACTATTGCTGTAGATAGACATGTTTTTAGAGTATCGAATCGTACTAATTTTGCTAAAGGAAAAAATGTGAAAGAAGTTGAAATGAAATTAATGAAAGTAGTTCCTAATATTTTCAAATTAAACTTTCATGCATGGTTTGTTTTACACGGTCGGTATATTTGTACTGCTCGGAAAATTCAATGTAATATATGTTTAATATTTAAGCTATGTGAATTTAATAAAAAAAAAGTTTAATATATTTTAATGGATATATCAGTGATTATAAAAGTGGTTTTACCTATTCCTGTTAGACAATATTTTAAATATTTTATACCGAATTGTATGCGTCCTGTTATTGGAGGACGAATTTTAGTTCCTTTTAATTCAAAACATATGATAGGCATCGTAGTTGCTATTTATAAAAATAATAATATAAGTCAATTAAATTTAAAATGTGTTCAATCATTGATTGACACTAAACCACTTTATTCTGATGTTATATTAGATCTTTTAAAATGGATAAGTAAAAATTATCATTGCCCTATTGGAAATTTATTTTTTTTTATTTTACCAAAAATTTTACATTCTAATTACATGATAAAGAATAAATATATTTGTGAGTGGAGTATAACAAAAAAAGGTCGAGAATTAGATTTAAATCATTTAAAAAGAAAAAAAAAACAACTACACACTTTAATTTTTTTAAAGAAAAAAAGTGTCTTAAGTACTGAACTAAAAAAATACAACTTATCTAAAGTGATTTTAAAAAAATTAGAAATTCAGGAATTATGTAAGAATAATCTTAATGATAAACTTTTTTTAAAAAAAAAAATATTAACACTAAAAAAAAATTTTTTTTTAAATGTCAGAACATCGATCATTCTTAATGATATTTTAATGAAAAAATGTTTTTCATCTTCGCTGCTGACTAAAATTAATTTATATGCAAAAGTTAAATTTTATTTGGGTTTGATTCAGTCCGTATTATATAAAGACATGCAAATTTTAATTTTAGTACCTTACATTAAAAATATTAATATAATTTTAGTGTTTTTAAAAAAATATTTCAGTATTCCTATTGATATAATACATCCAAAATTAACTAGTACTAAATATTTTAAAAACTGGATTAGAACAAAAAATGGTGAAAATTCTATTGTTATTGGTACAGGAAAAAGTGTTTTTTTACCTTTTTTGAAGTTGGGTGTTATTATTTTTCTTGAAGAACATAATGTGAGATATAAAAGCTTAAATGAATGTAGATATAATATTAGAGATTTGGCAATTTTAAGAGCATATAAAGAAAATATACCGATAATTTTAGATTCAGAAACTCCTTCGTTAAAAACGTTGCATAATATTTTATGTAAAAAGTGCTCCTATATTAAATTATATTCATGTAATCAGATGAATAGACTGAATAACAGTATTATTGATTTAAAAAAAGATAAAATAAAATTTGGTCTATCCTTGACTTTAATAAATGAAATTTATCAAAATTTTAAAAGAAAACAAATTTTATTAGTTTTTAATAAGTTTAGCTTATTTTTTTATGTATTAAAATGTAATAAATGTGATTGGATATTTGAATGTAGCATTTGTCACGATTATTTAGAAATCAATCAATATAGAAATATATTATTTTGTAAATTTTGCTTGATTCAAATTAAAAAACCAATTTTTTGTTTTAATTGTGGATTTTTCTCTTTAATTATCTTTAATATAGGTATAGAAAAAATTAAAGATAAAATACAAAATATTTTTCCAAATATTTCTTTGTTCTTCTTATTAAGCAAAAAAAATATAGATCAAAAAATATTAAATACGAAAATTTATGAGTTTTCTGCTTCGAATCCTTATATTATCATCACAACTGAAGAATTTGTTCAACAATACTATTTTCCACATATACAATTAATTGTTTTAATTTGTATTGATAATTATTTTTTATCTTTTAATTTTCGTGCTATAGAATACTTTGCTCAATTTTATATTAATTTAGTTCAATTAACTAGAAAAATAAAAAAATCATTTAAAATACTTATACAAACATCATTTCCTGATGATTTAAATTTAAAAGAAATATGTAATAATGGATATTTTTCTTTTTCGAAGAAAATATTATCGATTCGAAAAAATTTTTTATTGCCTCCTTGGAGCTTTCAGAGTGTTGTGTATTCAGAAAGTTTACACGCTGAATATAACATAGTTTTTTTGAGTTTAATTCGTAAAATACTAGAAAAAAAATCTAATAAAAATAATTATTTTTTATGGTTCGTAGGTCCTTATAATGTTTTTTTATCAAAAAATAGGAAAAAACATTTTCATAAATTATTAATTCAATGTTCTTCGCGTTCTTTTCTTAAAAATATATTACATGAATGTATGGATTTAATTAATATTTTTACTGTTTCTAAACGCGTTAAATGGTTTGTAGATATTGAACCTAATTAAAATTAAATGGAATTTGTATTTTTGAGTAACGATGAATAGTTTTATGCTTTATTCATTGATGTTCTAAGAAAATTAGAATAAGATATTTTTAAAAAATAGTAAGATGTCAATTAAGCCGTGACATATTTTTTTATTTTTAGAAGATTAATATTAAAAAAGAGGTTTTAATGAATGGATTTAATTAAAAGGTTACATAACAGAGGTTTAATATCTCATATTACAAATGAAGATAATTTAAGTAAACTCATTCAAAATAACCCAATTTCTCTTTATTGTGGTTTTGATCCTACTGATGAAAGCCTTCATATAGGTCATCTTTTACCTTTAATTACTCTAAAAAGATTTCAAATGGCAGGTCATAGACCCATAATATTAATGGGAGGAGCTACAAGTTTAATTGGAGATCCTAGTTTTAAAGATAAAGAACGTATTTTTAATACTCACGAAAATATTAATATATGGACAAAAAAAATTAGCAAGCAAATCTCTTGTTTTTTAGATTTTAATTGTGGAGAAAATAGTGCTTTATTATTAAATAATAATATATGGTTTAATAAGATTAATATCTTATCTTTTTTAAGAGATGTAGGGAAATATTTTTCAATTAACACTATGATTAATCGATCTGCAGTTAAACAACGAATTACAAGACCAGATCAGGGAATTTCATTTACAGAATTTTCTTATAATTTATTGCAAGCATATGATTTTTTTATTTTAAACAAAAAATATGAAGTAGACCTCCAAATTGGAGGATCAGATCAGTGGGGTAATATTTCTTCAGGAATGCATTTGATAAATCGTAGATCTAAAAAAGTAGCATATGGTTTAACATTACCTCTTCTTATTCAGTCTAATGGTATTAAATTTGGCAAAACAGAATCAGGAACTATATGGTTAGATGCAAATAAAACTAGTCCTTATAGATTTTATCAGTTTTGGATGAATGTAGAAGACTCTAATGTTTATTATTTTTTAAAGCTGTTTACTTTTATCCAAACATCAGAAATTAACAAAAGAGAACAAAAAAAATATATTGATAATCAAATTATTAATGATAAGTCTTTTTTAGCTAAAAATATTACTCAATTAGTACATGGAAAAGAAAAATTATTAGCAGTAGAAAGAATTACAGAATTTCTATTTTTTAAAAATATCACTAATATCCAAGAAGCTGATTTTCAACAATTAAAACAGGATGGCATACCATTTATTGAAATAGATAACATAAAAGATTTGCAAGAAGCATTAGTATTAACCTCATTAGCAGAATCTCGAACTCAGGCTAAAAACATGATAATTTCTAATTCTATATCTATTAATACGAAAAAAATAAGAAAAAATCATATTTTTAATAACCAAGATAAATTATTTGGAAAGTTTACTTTATTATCTCGAGGTAAAAAACATCATTCTTTATTGTGTTGGTAATTTATTTTTAATTTATTGAGAAACTTTCGCCACAACCGCAAAATTTTTCTAAATTAGAATTATAAAATTTAAATATTTTATTTATATTGTGTTCTACAAAATCTATTTTAACACCTTCTAGAAAGGGTATATCTTTAGAAAACATATATATAAGAATATTTTTATAAAAAAAACTAATTTCTTTTTTATCTTTTTCTTTTTTAAATTCTGAAGATTTTACTAATTTCATGGTATAACGAAATCCTGCACATCCTGATTTTTTTATACTTAATCTTATTCCGATATTATCAGAGTTTAAATTAATGAGAAATAAAATTTGTCTCATAGCGTTCTCAGTGATCGAAATTTTTTTCCATGTATTTTTTTTTGGTAAATAAGTGCTAACTTCATTTTTGTTCATCATGTCCTCTTTTTAATAAGTATGTTTATAGAAATAAAAAAAAACCTAGAATATACCTCTATTTTAAATAAGTACTTGTATTTTAAAGAATATTCTTTTTTATTAATTATTTTTATAAATTTTAATGTTATAATTATTTTATCTTTCTTTGGAAATACAAAATTTTTTTATAAATCTACATTCATTCTACAAGAAATTATTTATAATATAAAAATGTTGAGGTAGAACAATTATATGCAAAATCCAAAAGAGAAAATGGATTTATCGCAGTCTATTTTATCGCTGATATTTATTATTGCTATGGGTGTGATAAGTTTTTTAGTAATCCATCCATTTATATTAGGATTTTCTTGGGCTAGTATGATTGTCATTGCCACTTGGCCTCTTATGTTAAAAATACAGAAATGTTTAGGTGGAAAACGTTCACTTGCTGTAATAATTATGATTGTAATTTTGATTCTTTTATTTATTATTCCAGTATTTTTCTTAGTAAATAGTTTAATCGCAACAAGTATACCTCTTATTCATTGGTTTAGTTCAAATACTTTAGAATTTCCAGAATTAGTATGGCTCCAAGATATTCCTCTTATTGGTAAAAAAATATTTATTAGTTATCGAGAATTGTTAGATAGCGATGGAGGCGAATTAATTCGAGAAGTCAGACCTTATATGGGAAAAACTACTGAATTTTTTATAATACAAGCTAAAGATTGTGGATTGTTTATTATACACTTAATATTAATGCTATTTTTTAGTGCTTTATTATATTGGAATGGTGAAAAAATTAGCAATATTATTCATCATTTTGCTTTTCGACTTAGTAAAAAAAATGGTAATGCTATTGTTTTATTAGCGACTCAAGCAGTTAGAGCTGTTGCATTAGGTGTTGCAGTGACAGCTTTAATTCAAGCTTTATTATCTGGTTTAGGATTATTAGTTTCTGGTGTTCCTTATTGGGCTTTGTTAATGATAATAATTTTTTTTTCTTGTCTAATACAATTAGGACCATTGCCTATTTTGATACCTTCAATTACATGGCTTTATTGGAGTGATCATCCTACTTGGGGTACAATACTATTAATTTGGAGTTGTTTTGTATTTATACTTGATCATATACTTAGACCATTTTTTATACGTTTAGGAGCTGATTTACCTATTTTATTAACTTTGTCTGGAGTAATTGGTGGTTTATTGACTTTCGGTATAATTGGTTTGTTTATTGGTCCAGTAGTATTAGTAATATTTTATCGTTTAATAATATCATGGATGTACGGAATTTCAATTGGATCTTTTGTAGAAAACACATCGTTAAAATAAAATTTAAATTATTATTAAGACAATAGATAAAATAAATTTTTTTAATTAAATATAATCTAAATTATGATAATATATAAAAAATAATTTAGTTATATCTCGTAATCAATAGATAAAAATTGATTATATTATATAACTATAATTTTTTTAAAGATTTGATCTTCATTTTTTTCTATTTGAAATTTCTGTTATATTATTTAAAATATACTATTAAACAATATTCTCCCTAATATTATGAAATTTTTTATCAAGTATTTAAAAAAACTATTAGAAATGAGATTATAACTGGTTAGTTTTTCGTGATTTTTATGAAATATTAATATTCTTTCCAGAACAAAAAACTCATTTAGAGAACAAAATGAAAAAAACAGATGAACTACGTACAATACGAATTGATCCATTAATAACTCCATCTGAATTAGCCAAGCAATATGCTATTACTTCAGACATCATGGATACTGTTATTGCAACAAGGCAAAATATTGCTCGTATTATGACTGGAAAAGATCCACGACTACTTGTTGTAATAGGTCCATGTTCAGTTCATGATCCTATTGCTGCAGTAGAATATGCGCATCGATTATGTGAATTACGATTAAAATATAAAGATCGTCTGGAAATCATAATGCGTACATATTTTGAGAAGCCAAGAACAGTGGTCGGATGGAAGGGACTTATATCAGATCCAGATTTAAATGGAACTTTTCGAGTTAATCATGGATTAGCGGTAGCTCGTAAATTATTACTAGATATAAATGCATTAGGAATGCCTGCAGCAACAGAGTTTCTTGATATGGTCATCGGCCAATTTATCGCGGACTTAATTAGTTGGGGCGCTATTGGTGCAAGAACAACGGAAAGTCAAATTCATAGAGAAATGGCTTCCGCTCTTTCTTGTCCAGTAGGTTTTAAAAATGGTACTGATGGTAATATACGAATTGCAATTGATGCTATTCGTGCAGCAAGTGTTAGACATTTATTTTTAGCACCTAATAAAGATGGACAAATGACAATTAATCATACCAGTGGGAATCCATATGGGCATATAATTATGAGAGGTGGTCGTTCTCCTAATTATCATTCTGATGATATTAATTTAGCAGTAAAACATTTACGTGAATTTAATTTATTAGAACATTTAATGATTGATTTTAGTCATGGTAATTGTTTAAAACAACATATTCGTCAAAAAAATGTTTCTGATTCTGTTTCATATCAAATTTCTCATGGTTCTAAAGCTATTTTTGGTGTTATGATTGAAAGCTTTTTAGAAGAAGGTTTTCAACCAGTAATTAATAATCAACCATTGATATATGGTAAATCTATTACTGATGCTTGTTTAAATTGGAAAGATAGTACTTTAATTATTAAACAATTAGCAGATGCTGTAGATACACGTTTTTAATTTATATGCTAGTCAAAAAGATTTGACTAGCACCGTTTTTTCAATTTTAAGATGTTTCATATAAAGTTTATTTTTATACTATATGTGCGAAATTTTTTTACAGAAGAATATATATCCTGTAAATACTTAATAAGTAATTGATTTTTTTAAATAGAAAACAATTAATATTTTTAATTAAGGACTTAAGAATGCCTGTAATAAGATTTTTTGATGGAAGTCAGCAGGTGTACGAGCATTCTGTTTCATTAATAGAGATTATCAAAAATAAAAAACCTAGTATTATAAAATCTCTTATTGCAATTTCCGTTAATAATCATTTTGCAAATTTAAATACTTTAATCAAAGAAGATTCTTTTATAGAATTTATTAGTGATAAAGATCAAAAGGCATTAAATATTGTTCGGTATTCTTGTGCACATCTTTTAAGTTATGCCATAAAAAATATATGGCCGCTTTCACATATTGCTGCAAGTAATATTGTAGAAAACGGTTTTTATTGTGATATTGAGTTCGAAAGAAAAATTTCAGAAAAAGAGCTTTTCTTATTAGAAGAAAATATGAAAACTCTTATAAAAAAAGAATATGATATTTTAAATAAGTTAGTTTCTTATGCTGAAGCGAGAAAAATATTTCAAAAAATTTTTGAGAAATATAAAGTTTCTTTAATTAACAAAAATAGTAATTTTGAAAAGAAAGTTTCTCTTTATTATCATGAAGATAATGTAGATATTGATATAGGCATGCAAGTTTTTAATATAAAATGTTGTAGATATTTTAAATTACAAAAAATTGGCGGTGTTTACTGGGAGGGAAACAAAAAAAACAAAATGTTGCAGCGCATTTATGGTACTGCTTGGTGTAATCAGAAAGAACTGGATAAATACGTTCACTATTTAAATGAATTAGATAAAAGAGATCATAGAAAAATTGGAAAATTTCTAGAATTATATCATACACAAGAAGAATCTCCGGGTATGATTTTTTGGCATAATAAAGGTTGGATTATTTTTAATGAACTAGAAAATTTTGTTCGATTGAAACTAAAAGAATATAAATATACAGAAGTTAAAACACCATTATTAATAGATAAGTTAATTTGGAAAAAAAGTGGACATTGGGATAATTATAAAAATTCTATTTTTACTACAATGTCAGAAAATCGAGAATATTGTATTAAACCAATGAATTGTCCTGGACATGTACAAATTTTTAATAGTAGATTAAAATCTTATCGCGATTTGCCCATCCGTATGGCAGAATTTGGTAGTTGTCATCGTAACGAACCTTCAGGATCTTTACACGGTTTAATGCGGGTACGTAATTTTACTCAAGATGATGCTCATATATTTTGTACTCGAGAACAAGTTCGTTCTGAAATTAACGATTGTATTAAAATGATATATGATTTGTATAGTACATTTAATTTTAAAAAAATATTGGTTAAATTATCTACACGTCCAGAAAAACGTATTGGTACTGATGCTCTATGGAATGAATCAGAAAAAGATTTGTCTGATATGTTAGAAGAAAATCATTTATCATTTGAATATCAATTAGGAGAAGGTGCTTTCTACGGACCTAAAATTGAATTTATTTTGCAAGATTCTTTAAACCGAAATTGGCAATGCGGAACGATTCAACTCGATTTTTATTTGCCATTACGTTTAGGTTCGTTTTACATTAATGAAAAAAATGAACGTAAAGTGCCTGTAATTATTCATCGGGCTATATTAGGTTCAATAGAAAGATTTATTGGTATATTAATTGAAGAATGTGCAGGTAATTTGCCAACATGGTTATCTCCAATACAAGTAGTGATAATTAGTATCACTAATATTAGTTCAAATTATGTAAAAAAATTATTTAAAAAATTTTCTGAGTTTAATATTCGTACAGAATATGATTTAAGAAATGAAAAAATAGGTTTTAAAATTCGAGAACACACGCTCCGTCGAATCCCTTATATATTAATTTGTGGCGAAAAAGAAATTAGTTCTAAAAAAATATCTGTTCGAAATCGAAATGGTCATGATTTTGGAATGATTGATATTGATCTTTTTATTAAAAAGTTGCAAAAAGAAATTATTACTCGTAACTTTTATCAAATGGAGGAATAAAGTATTAAAGGTGGAAAAAGAACTCAATTAACACGTCCTAATCGAATTAATAGTGAGATACGTGCTATTAAAGTTCGTCTTACAGGCGTTGAAGGTGATCAAATTGGTATAGTTAATTTACGTGAAGCTTTAGAAAAATCTGAGGAGTTAGGGTTAGACTTAGTGGAAATTAGTCCTAATGCTGAACCTCCAGTTTGTCGTATTATGGATTATGGAAAGTTTCTTTATGAAAAAAGTAAATCTTCCAAGGAACAGAAAAAAAAACAAAAAGTAATTCAAGTAAAAGAAATAAAATTTCGTCCAGGAACTGATGAAGGTGATTATCAAGTTAAATTGCGTAATTTAGTGCGTTTTTTAGAAGATGGTGATAAAGCCAAAATTACTTTGCGATTTAGAGGCCGAGAAATGGCACATCAAAAAATTGGTGTTGATGTGTTAAATAGAGTTAAAAATGATTTAATTGAATTAGCAACTGTGGAATCTTTTCCATCTAAAATTGAAGGTCGACAAATGATAATGATTTTAGCTCCAAAGAAAAAGTAACCACTTTTGATCAGATTTTTAGAATTAATATATACATTACTTAAATAATTTTTTATATTTTTTTCATAATTACAATGAAATAGTTTATGCCAAAAATTAAAACTTTAAAAAGTGCAGCTAAACGTTTTAAAAAAACTGCATCTGGTAAATTTAAACGTAAACAAGCAAATTTGCGTCATATTTTAACGAAAAAAACAACAAATAAAAAACGTCATCTTCGTCCTAAGATTCTAGTATCTAAAGGAGATATAGATAAAGTTAAATCTTTTTTACCATATGCGTAAATTCACTTATTTTATTAAGATTTTACGAATAGGAGAGCATAAATGGCTCGTGTAAAACGTGGGGTAATTGCTCACGCTCGTCACAAAAAAATCTTAAAACAAGCAAAAGGTTACTATGGAGCTCGTTCACGTGTTTATAGAGTTGCTTGTCAAGCAGTGATTAAGGCTGGTCAATATGCTTATCGTGACAGACGACAAAGAAAACGACAATTTCGTCAATTATGGATTTCGCGTATTAATGCTGCTGTTCGTCAAAGTAAAATGTCTTATAGTAATTTCATGTTTGGTTTAAAAAGAGCTTCAATTAACATTGATCGAAAAATATTATCTGATATCGCTGTATTTGATATGTTTTCATTTAATGCATTAGTAAAAAAAGCAAAAGAAGCTTTATTATAAATATTAATTTTTAATCTGCAAGAGGGGGAAATTAATCTCCCCTCTACATTTGATAATTAATAATGTTCAATAGATTTTTTTTTAATTCAAATCTAGACTTGTTAGTCTAAATAAAAACAAGCTTCCTTTATGGGAGCTTTTTCGTATCTTAAATATATACTTAAATATGAATAAAATAAAAAATGCACAATATGCTAAATTTAAATAAATTATTTGAAACTATTAAAATAGATATAAAAAATTCAAAAACAATAGAAGAATTAGATGAAATTCGTATTAAATATTTAGGTAAAAAAGGTGTTTTTATTTCTTATATAAAAAATTTAAAAAACTTGCCTTTTGAAGAAAAGAAGAAATATAGTATTGTTATAAATCAAAAAAAACAAGAAATTATTAGCCAAATTAATCAAAAAAAACAAAAATTAATTACACTTATTTTAGAAAAACGTATTAGAAAAGAAACTATTGATATATCATTGCCTGGTCGTCGTACTGAATGTGGTTGTTTTCATCCTATAACACAAACTATTAATTACATAAAACACTTTTTTTTAAAATTAGGTTTTCAATCAGTCAATGGTCCCGAAATAGAAGATGAATATCATAATTTTGATGCTTTAAACATTCCTCAAAACCATCCAGCTCGAGATAGTCATGATACCTTTTGGTTTGATAATATCAGATTATTAAGAACCCAAACTTCAAGTATGCAAATTCGTATTATGAAAAAAGAAAAACCTCCAATTAGATTTATTTTTCCTGGAAAAGTGTATCGTAATGATTACGATATTACACATACACCTATGTTTCATCAGATTGAAGGCTTAATAGTTGATAAAAATATTAATTTTTCTAATTTAAAATGGATTATATATAAATTTTTATATGATTTTTTTGGAAACAAGGTTTCCATTAAATTTCGTCCATCATATTTTCCTTTTACCGTTCTTTCTGCAGAAGTAGACATTATTAATCATTATGGGAAACCTTTAGAAATATTAGGATGTGGCATAGTACATCCTAATGTTTTAAAAAATGTTAATATTGATTCAAAGGTATATTCCGCTTGTGCTTTCGGAATAGGTATTGAAAGGATGACAATGTTACGCTATGGAATATCTGATATTCGATCTTTTTTTGAAAATGATATAAGATTTTTAAATCAATTTAAATATAATTAGTGAGATAAAATGAAATTTAGTGAAAAATGGTTACGTGAATGGATAGATCCAAAAGTTAATAGCAAGATTTTACATGAACAAATTTCTAGCTCTGGTATTGAAGTAGAATATGTTGAAAAAATTAAATCTACATTTTCTGGTATTATAGTTGGTAAAATAGTTCAATGTGTTTTACATTCTCAATTTCCTAATCTAAAAATACTAAAAGTAGACATAGGTAAAAAGGAATTATTGAATATTGTATGTGGAGCATCTAATTGTTGTAATGGAATAAAAGTTGCAGTAGCTACTGTTGGTTCTACTTTATCTGAAAATGTTATAATCAATAAAAGAATTTTAAAAGGAGAATTATCTGAAGGGATGCTATGTTCTTTTTTTGAATTAGGTCTTTTTGTTAATGATAATAAGATTATTGAATTTCCTAAAAAAACACCGATAGGAATTAACGTTAATGATTATTTATCTTTAAATGATAATATTATTAAAGTTTCTATAACATCAAATCGTCCAGATGGTCTAAGTCTTTTAGGATTATCTCGTAACATAGCTGCTATAAATAATTTAAAAATGTCGCCTTTAATATATAGATCAGTTCCTGTTATGTTTGAAAAAAAAGTTGATATTGATATTCAAGATAAAAAAGAATGTATTAATTTTTTAGGAAGAATTGTTCAAAACATTGATATAAATGTTGATACTCCTTTTTGGATGAAAAAAAAATTGTTTTTTTCTGATCTTTTATCAGAAAATATTATAACAAATATTATAAATTATGTGTTGATTGAAATCGGACAACCATTAAATGCGTTAAATTTAGATAATATAAATAATGCTATTATAGTTCGTATGGCAAAAGATAAGGAAAATATATTTTTAGAAAATAATATAGAGATCTGCTTAAATAAAAACATATTAGTTGTTTCTGATAAAGAGAAAATATTATCTATTCCTGGAAATATTAATTCTTGCTTTGTTAATATAAATAAAAACACTAAGAATATATTATTAACTTCATCTTTAATTAGTAAAAAATCTATTTCTTATATTATAAGAAAAATGAAATCTAATAAAGTATTAGAATATTATAATTATGGTATTGATCCATTTCTTCAAACCTATGCTATTGAATATGCAACTGATTTAATTATAAAAATATGTGGAGGTGTTACTGGTCCTATTAATACTAAAAAATCTAATTCAGTTGTATATAATAATAAAATAAGGTTGTATCATGAAAAGATAAATAAAATAATAGGTTTTTCTTTTGACATAATTATTGTTTCAAAAATTTTACATAGTCTTGATTATCAATTCAATTTTCAAGAAAAATTTTGGGATGTTATTCCTCCTAGCTGGCGATTTGATATACTAATTGAGGAAGACGTAATTAGTGACATACTTCGAATATATGGATATAACAAAATTTATTCAACTCCATTAAAAGAATTTCTAAACTGTAATAAAAAACATGAATTAAAAGATTCTTTATTTAAAAAGTCTGCTGTTATATTAATTAATCAAGGTTATTATGAAGTTATAAATTATGGTTTTATTGATCCTAAAATACAAAATTTAATTTTCCCAAATAAAAAAAAATTATTATTATCTAATCCTATTTCTCAAGACATGTCATGTATGCGTGTATCATTATGGCCTGGTTTGATTAAAAACATTTCTTACAATAAAAATCGTCAGCAAAACAGTATGCGTATTTTTGAAAGTGGACTTTGTTTTTCAGTAGATAAAACTAAAAATCTTGGTGTGCAACAAGAATTTTTTTTAGCAGCAGCAATTAGTGGAAATTACACTAAAGAAAATTGGTATGATAAAACAAGAAAAATGGATTTTTATGATTTAAAAGGTGATTTAGAATCTATATTAGAATCATTTTGTACATTAGATCATATAGAATTTCGACGAGAAATAATAGCTGGACTACATCCGGAACAAAGTGCATCTATATATTTTAAAAATCACTTTATTGGTAGAATTGGAGCTATCCATCCGAGATTAGAAACAGAACTTAATGTTAATAGTTCGACATTTTTATTTGAAATATCACTCAGTAATTTTCCAGATATTAAACCATTAAAAATTCAAGATATTTCAAAATTTCCTACTATTCGACGCGATATTGCAATATTGATATCAGAAGATATTGCTGTTTGTGCTATTATTAAAAAATGTAAAAATTTTTTTATTAATAAAAAAGTAGAAATTAATTTATTCGATATATATTCTTGTAAAGAATTTTATAATAAGAAAAAAAGTTTAGGGATTAGTTTTATTTTTCAGAATCAAGAGAGAACGTTGCAAGACAATGAAATTAATTTAATGATGAACGATTGTATAGGAGCATTAAATAAAAAATTTCAAGCAGTTTTAAGGAAATAAACTTATGGTGCTTACAAAAGCCGAAATTTCAGAAAATTTATTTGAGAAATTACAATTAACTAAAAAAGACTCAAAGAGATTTGTAGAATTTTTTTTTGAAGAAGTTAAAAAATCTTTAGAAAAGGGAGAAGATGTTAAATTATCTGGATTTGGAAACTTTCAAATAAAGCATAAAAAAGCTCGTCCTGGTAGAAATCCTAAAACAGGAGAAACATTTCTTGTAACAGCTAGACGAGTAGTTACTTTTAAAGCTGGTCAAAAACTCAAAGGTAAAATTGATAATTATTTAATAAAAAAATAATAATTTTAAATATTTTTTTGGCAATGTTCTTTCTTTTAAAAAGAAGTAAATCATATAATTTTCTATATTTTTAATTTAATGAAATTAATTATATTTTTTATCTTCATTTGATTCGTATTATATGTTGTTTAATACTTGCTTATAGACATACTAGGATACCAATCTATAAATGTTTTTTTAATATAATTAATGAAATTAATATTGTAATTTAATTGTATTAAAAATATTGAAGTAATACCTGCTTATTTTTTTTAGATATACAAAAAATAGAAGTAAGATTGAATCTTTTATTTTTAAAATATTAAATTTTCATTATTGATTATAAATTTTTTTTAAACTCTGTTTCATGGTGATTTTTTATTCGATTATTGCTGAAATCTTTAATAATATCAAAGAAATCTCTTTGCTATCATATAATAAAAGATTTAGAAATATATTAGATATTGACTTCTATTAAACTATATAAAAAATATATTCTATTGCTATTTTTAATTTAACTTTTTAGATAGATTACATAAGAAAGATTTAGGTATAATCACGTAATTTTTCTATATAAAGGTTGTAGTATGCTTTAACTTATTAGAACCGTTAAAATCAAAGAAAGTATTATATATTACATGTTAATTGAAGTTTCTTCTTCGATAGTTAAAAACATTAAGTTTTACAAAAAAAGATCATCGTATTATTTCGATAGAAATTAGTACATTTTGTATTTTAGAAAATGTCATTTTTCCCTGAATAAAATAAAAATTTTATTTTGGTGACTCTAATATTTTTTATATGTTTTATTTATAAAAAAATTATTGAAATATCGATTATTAATTTTTAATTTTCTAAATTAATATTAATTAAGTCACTTTCTTACTTTTGAAATATAAAAATATAATAAATGTTCATTATAAAGCAACTATAAATATAGTTTTTTTTTATAGAGATACGATATATAGAATTCATAATAAATTAGATTTATATAAAAATTTTATTATATAGTATATTTTAAATAATAATTATTTTAAAAATATTGTGAGAATTTTGGAGATGAAATGAATTTTCAAGTTTTGCATCAAGATGGAAATGCTAGATATGGTGTATTTAATTTTAATAATGAAGTCATAGAAACGCCTATTTTTATGCCAGTAGGTACTTATGGTTCTGTAAGAAGTGTTAGTACAGAAGAGATTAAAAACACAGGAAGTAAAATTATTCTAGCTAACGCTTTTCATTTATACTGCAGACCTGGACATGAAATAATAAAATTGCATGGTACCTTGCATGATTTTATGAATTGGTCGGGACCTATTCTTACTGATTCCGGAGGATTTCAAGTTTTTAGTCTGTCACAATTCTGTAAGGTTAATGAAGAAGGAGTTATTTTTCGAAATTATATTGATGGAAAGAAAATATTTTTAACTCCAGAAATTTCTATGAAAATTCAATTGGATTTAGGTTCAAATATTGTTATGATTTTTGATGAATGTATTGAATATACTTTAGATTGGCAAAAAACAAAAAATGCAATGGAGAGATCATTATACTGGGCAAAAAAAAGTCGTTTATATTTTGATTTTTATAAAAATAGAAATTTATTATTTGGTATTATTCATGGAGGAATATATCCATCATTACGTGATATATCACTAAAGGAATTAATAAAAATCGATTTTGATGGATATGCATTAGGTGGTTTAGCTGTTGGAGAAACAAAAAAAGAAATGTATCAATTGTTAGATCATATTTGTCCTCAAATGCCAAAAAACAAACCTCGATATTTAATGGGAGTAGGTAAACCAGAAGATTTAATAGAAGGAATAAATCGGGGTATAGATATGTTTGATTGTGTCATACCAACTCGAAATGCAAGAAATGGATATTTATTTGTTACAAATGGTATTATTAAAATTAGAAATAAGAAATATAAAAAAGACTTATCGCCTTTAGATAGTACTTGCACTTGTTATACTTGTCAATATTATACTCGTTCTTATTTGCATCATTTGGATTCTTGCAATGAAATATTAGGAGCTCGTTTAAATACAATACATAATTTACATTATTATCAGACATTAATGTTTAATATAAGAAATGCAATAAAAAATAATACATTTTATCAATTTGTATTGAATTTTTATAAGCAAAAAAATGAAACCGTTTTGTAAAAAAATAATTTTGAGGTAAAATAAATGAGTTTTTTTGTTCAAAATGCTAATGCTGTAACAAATGGAACGCTAGAAAGTAGTAATTCATATTCTTTAATATTTATGGTAATAATATTTTTGTTAGTTTTTTACTTTGTGCTTTTTCGTCCTCAACAAAAGAAAGACAAAGAACATAAAAATCTCATGAATTCTCTTGTTCAGGGAGATGAAGTTATAACAACTAGTGGTTTATTAGGACGAATAAAAAAAATTACAAAAAATGGTTATATTTTACTTCAACTGAATGAGACTAGTGAAGTATTTATAAAGCAAGACTTTATAGCATCATTGTTACCTAAAGGCACTTTAAAATCTTTATAATTTCTATTTTTAAAAAAATAAATTATTTTATATTCAATCCTTAATTTTTTAAAATACATTTAATATAAATAAGAAAAATCTGTTATTGAAAAAAAAATTTTTTTTATTTCATATAAGATAAGTAGTCGATTTAAACGTATTTTAGAATTAGAATCATATATTCTAACTTGTTTAAAAAAATTAGATATAGGTTTTTCAAAATCTTTGATTTTTATTAAAATATCTTGATATTTTTGTTCTAAAAATAAATTTCTTGTATCAATTTTGAACTTTTCTATTTGATTAAATAATATAATTTCTTCTGCTTCTTTTATTAGTTTTATATTAATACATCCAGTAATTTTATTATTTTCTTTTTCTAAAATATTAGATATTCTTTTAATAGATAATATTATTAATTTCGAATTTTCTGTTTGTAGAAAATAAGATATACTCTGTATTTTTTGATGAATATCTATTAGATTTGTTGATTTATATGATAATACTGATTGAATAACTTTGATGTTATATCCATTTTCTTCATACCAATACAATAGTCTTTTTACAAAAAATTTGAAAATTTTATCAGATAAAATTACATTTTTACAATTTTTTTCATGATGTAAACAAAGACTTTTACTAATTAAATCTTTCAAATTTAATGGTATGTTTTTTACTATAATAATACGTATTATTCCTATAGCTAAGCGTCGTAATGCAAATGGATCTTTATCTGCACTAGGGATGTTTCCAACATAAAACATTCCTGATAAAGTATCCATTTTATCAGCAATTGATAATGCGCAACCTATAGAAGTACGTGGAAGTTTATCACCTGAAAAGGTTGGTAGATATTGTTCTTGAAGAGCAATGGCAACATCTTTTTTTTCTTGATCTTCTAAAGCATAGTACATACCTATTGTACCTTGCAATTCTGGAAATTCGCACACTATATGAGTAATAAGATCACATTTAGACAGAAGTGCTGCTCTAATTGAATCTTGTATGTTACTAGAATTGTATTGAGCAATCCATTTAATAAGTTTTTTAAGGCGCATTGTTTTTTCATATAATGATCCGAGGTTGTTTTGAAACAAAACTTTTTTTAGAGATAAAAGATAGTTTTCTAATTTTATTTTTCTATCATTTTTAAAAAAGAACTCGGCATCTGAAAGTCGTGCATGCATCACTTTTTCATTGCCCTTAATAATTTTTTCTGGTTTTTTTGAATTAATATTAGAGACTAAAATAAAATTTGGAAGAAGTTTTTTTTTACAATCATATATCGGAAAGCATTTTTGTTGTTTTTCTATAGTATATATTAGTATTTTTTCGGGTAAATTAAGAAATTTTTTTTCAAAATTAGCTAAAAGTACTGTAGGTGATTCTACTAAAGAAGTTACTTCTTCAATTAAAAAATTATTGTTTTTTATACAACCATTAATTTTTTGTGCATTTTCTTTAATATTTTTTAGAATTTTTTCTTTTCGAATTGCATAATCAGCAATAATTTTATTTTTTTGAAAAAGAATTTTTGGATAATCTCTTGCATGTTTGATTTTTATTTTATTTTCTTGTGAAGAAATATGATTTTGAAGAAGATTACCAGAAGGAATATTAAATATATTTCCCATGATAGTTTCATTTTCTAAGAGAATTACAATATTACGAATAGGACGAAAAAATTTTTGATTATTTTTTTCCCATCGCATATATTTTTTTATAAAGATATTTTTAAGAGCAGATTCAGTAATTTTAGGAATTAATAATTCAATTTTTTCTTGCTTTTCTTTTCTCTTATATAATAACCATTCACCTTTCTCATTTTTCAAACGATCAGTTTGATTTATATCAATTCTGCAATTTTTTAACCAGCGTATAGCCGTCTGTGTTAAAAATCCATTTTCATCATAAGCATGTAAAATCGACGGGCCTCTTTTCGTCATTTCTATACATTTTTCTGTTGTATCAATATCTATTACTTTTAACGCTAGTCTTCTTGGAGTAGAAAACCATTTAATATCTTTATATGAAATATTATAAAAATGTAATTTTTTCACAAAATTGTCATGAAAATATAAGGATATTTTATATAATAATCTAGAAGGTAATTCTTCAGTTCCTATTTCAATTAATAATGTTTTTTTTATCATTTTTTTCTCTTTTTTTATAACATAGTGGAAAACCTAATTTTTTTCTCATATTTAAGTATTTTTTAGCTATTTCAGTAGTTAATTTTCGAATACGTAAAATATAATTTTGACGTTCATTTGAAGATATAGCTTTTCTTGCATCTAATAAATTAAATATATGATTTGCTTGTAATGTTTTTTCATATGAAACTAATAATAATGGTTTTCTTAACTTTATTAACTTTTTTGCTTCTAACTCATATTCTTTAAATGCGTTAAATAAAAAATCAATATCGGAATACTGAAAATTGTATTGTGATTGTTCTTTTTCATTTTGTTGAAAAATATCACCATAAGTTATTTTTTGATTACCATGTGTATTCCAGATTAAATCGTATACATTTGATTTTTTTTGCATATGCATAGCAATTCTTTCTAAACCATATGTTATTTCTACAGTTATAGGATTACATTCTAATCCACCTACTTGTTGAAAATAAGTGAACTGAGTAATTTCCATTCCATTCAACCAGACCTCCCATCCAATGCCCCAAGCGCCTAAAGTAGGATTTTCCCAGTTATCTTCTACAAAACGTATATCATGTATTTTTTCGTCTATATTTAATAAATTTAATGATCTTAAATAAAGATTTTGAATATTATCTAAAGGAGGTTTTATAATTACCTGAAATTGATAGTAATGTTGTAAACGATTGGGATTTTCTCCATATCTTCCATCGGAAGGACGACGACAAGCTTGTACATATGCGGCGTTGATTGGTTCTGGTCCAATAGTACCTAAAAAAGTGATATTATGAAATGTTCCTGCTCCTATCGGTAAATCTAATGGTTGAAAAATAGTACATCCTTGTTGCAGCCAGTACTCCTGTAGAATTGTGATTAAACTATAAAAATTGTTGTGATGATTTTTCATTGCACATCCAGAAGGGATAATAAAGATAAATTGTATATTTTTACAATAATTCTTTGAAGTTTATATATTTGATATAATTTGTAACATATTTACTATGTACAAATAACAATAAAATTTCAAAAACAATTAAATATAAAATATAATGTATTATTAAAAAATAAAATATCTCTCTCAAAGAGAATACAATGATATAAATGAAAAAGAAAGAAAATTATTAATTGCTTAATATATAATAAATTTTAATTCTTATGAATTTAAATTTAATAAATAATAGTTTAAAATATAAATTAGTTGATATATAAAAAATTTATTTTATGAGTTTATTTAGTATTAATGCGTAGAAATTTTTAAAACTATATTTTTAGGTAATCTAGTAAAAAATAAAGAAATAATTATAATTTTAAAATGTAGTGATGTAATTATGTTTAATATAATTATATAGTCATCATATTTAAAAAATTTAATTTTAATAATTTCTAGTAAATTAGAAATTAATTATATAATAACTACTATTAGACAATAAAAATATTACAATTGTTATAAATATTTAATTTTTTTAATTCTTATTTAAAAAATTTATTTAAATCTTAAAAAAATCTTAATAAGTTTTTGTATCTAAAAAAATATTAAATAACGAATTAAATGTGTTCAATTTATTTTTATTGATTAAAATATGTTTTCTAAGTATTATATTATTTTAAACGTAAAAATTTATACTTGTATTTAAAAAATAATTTTATACTAAAAGTATATTTTTATTACTTTATTTTTTTATTTTTCAATTTTTGAAATAAAAATTTTTTATAGGAAAAATATAAAAAATGAACTATATTGGTGCACATATTAGTTCTGCTGGCGGTTTAGAAAAAACAGTTTTACGTGCTGTTCAAATTAAAGCAACAGCTTTTTCTTTTTTTACGAGAAATCAGCGTCAATGGATTTCCCCCCCATTAATTCAAGAAAAAATAGATTGTTTTAAAGATTTATGTATTAAATATACATTTAAACCTCAACAAATTTTACCTCATAGTAGTTATTTAATTAATTTAGGTCATCCTATTGATGATTTATTAAGAAAATCTAGAGATGCTTTTATTAATGAAATAATTCGTTGTAGTCAACTCGGTTTAATGTTTTTGAACTTTCATCCAGGTAGTCACTTAAATAAAATCACTGAAAATTCTTGTTTGTTAAGAATTTCTGATTCTATTAATATAGCTTTAGATAAAACTAAAAACATAGTCGCAGTTATAGAAAACACGGCAGGACAAGGAACTAATGTAGGATATTGTTTTGAACATTTATCTGAAATTATTAAAAACGTTGATGATAAATCTAGAGTTGGAGTTTGTATTGATACATGTCATTTGTTTGCATCAGGATATGATTTACGTACTGAACAAGATTGTGAAAATACATTTAAAAAATTTAAAAATTTAATAGGATTAAAATATTTAAGAGGAATACATTTAAACGATTCGAAAAGAAAATTTAATAGTCGTATTGATCGTCATGAAAGTTTAGGATTGGGTGAAATAGGAAAACTAGCTTTTAGATGGATTATAAGAAATAAAGATTTCTATAATGTACCAATGATTTTAGAAACAGTCAATCCTAATATATGGGCTGAAGAAATTTGTTGGTTAAGATCACAAAAAAATTATAATTAAGAATGTATTATATTTAAAGAGGTCTAAAATGTTGACACTTCAAGTAGAAAGAAGATTAGAAAAAGGTAAAAGCTTTAGTAGAAGATTGCGGATTAATAATAAATTTCCAGGAGTTTTATATGGGGTTAATAAAACTGAAATTCTACTTATATTAGATCATAACTCTGTTTTTAATCTACAAAAAAAAGTAGAATTTTATAAGGAAAATTTTTTCTTGCTCCTTGAAGACGAAAAATATAAAGTTAAAGTACAAGCTATCCAAAGACATTCATTTAAATTAAAATTATTGCATATGGATTTTTTATATGTTTCTTAACACTAAGAAATATCATCTAATATGATTAAATTATACTTATCGTTGTTTAAAACTATAATTTATATTTTTTTATTAAAATATTGTATTCATACTAATATAGTAGAAAAAATTTTCCTAAAAATTAACATTGTAGGATGAAATTGTATAGCAATTAAGCTTAACATCCCAGATGACATAGTTAAAATTGCTAACCATCCTATCTTTTTCTTAGTGAAAAAAGAAGTGGAATTTTCTGTATAATTTTTTCTTATTTTCCACCATTTTGATATTAGCCATATTCCGATCCATATCAAAATTGAAATAAGCAATAAGAGCCATTTAAAATAATTATTTTGAGAACTTTGAGGTATTTTTATAGCGATGCCTGTGACTATGCCAGGAAAAAAATATACTGGAGGCCATAATATACATCCAACAATACTAGGAAAAATAAATTTTTTTAATGGTAATTTTAACATACCAGAAACCATTGGTATTAGGGGCCTAGTTGGGCCTATAAATCGTCCAATAATAATAGTCATCATACTATGTCTATGCAAAACAAATTTAGTTTTATCGAGTAATTTTTGATTTTTTTTTAGAAAATTAAAATTACATAGCCAATTTTTAAAATACAAGCCAATATAATATGAAATCCAATCGCCTAATAAACATCCTATTGTACCAGCTATCCAAGCAGGATAAAATAATAATTTTCCATCACCTATAAACGTGCCTAATGTAGTCATTAAAATGATTCCAGGAAGTAACAATCCTACTAAGGCAAGAGATTCTAAGAACGAAACAACGCCAACTACTAAGAGAGAGTATGCTAACGATTGTGTTATAAAGGATATTAACCAAGATTCCATAAATTCTCATTATTTTAGGGTATATTAAAAATAAATTTTTATATAAATAATTCATACTTTATATTTTTTTTAAAATAACCTCAAGAAAATATTATAAATTTATTTTAATTTTTTTAAATACTCGTAAAGTAAATCATAAAAAATATTTTTTATTGTATTTTTAATAATAAAAATATTTTCGTATAAAACACTTATTTATAAAAGAAGAATTGTAATGAAAGCATGTATTTTTTTGTTTTTTTATATTTTTACTAGTATGTTTCATGTTTTAGCTAAAGATAATCACATAGATCACATCGCAGCTATTGTTAATGACCAAATCATATTAAATAGTGATGTAAATAAAGTTCTTCTTTTGTTAAAAAAAGAAGGTAGAGATTTTAAAATTCCTTTAAGAAATAATTTTTTAAAAGAAAAAGTAGTTCAAAAATTAATTGTAGATTCTTTAATATTACAAGAAGCAAATAGAATGAATGTTAAAGTGACTGCAGAACAAATTGATAGTGTTATCAAAAATATTGCTATAAAAAAAAATATTAGTTTTGAGGAATTAAAAAATCATATTTTGTTTCATAATCTTCACGATCATTTGTTTTATGACAACTACATGAAAAATGTTGAAAAATTATTAAAAATAAAAATAATACAAGATTACGAACTTCGTAAACGTGTTAATATTTCTGAAAAAGAAATCACTTTTATTTTTAAAAAACTTATAGAAAACAATAAAAAATTAAAAAAAATAAATTTAAGCTATATTTTACTACCTTTTTCAAAAAAAGATTCTGATAATATCATTAAAAATAGAAAAGAAATAGCAGAAAACATCGTAAATAAACTTCAAAAAGGTTATAATTTTGAAGAATTATTTATAAATTGTAAAAAAAATAGATCTATTTTTTTAGTAAAAAAAAGTTTTTGGATGCATTTTTTAGATATACAAAATCATTTTTCTGAAACTTTAAACATTTTTAAAAACGGACAAATTTTAGGGCCTTTTTTAGGAGATAAAGGATTTTATATTTTAAAAGTTAATGATATTAAAAACAATAACGAAAAAATTGAAACTGAATTTTACATGCAACACTGTTTAATAAAACCATCTATGATTTTAACAGATATAGAATCAAAAAATAATATTTTTAGTATATATAAAAACATTAAAAAAAGACTTTATAATTTTGATGATGCAGTTCAAAACTTATCTCATGACTCTTATTCATCTAATAAAAAAGGTGATTTAGGATGGATTTCAAAAGAATTATTTAGTTTTGATTTTAATAAAGAATTACTATATTTAAATAAAAATGAAATAAGTAAGCCTATTAAATCTAATTTTGGATGGCATATATTTAAATTGCTAGATAAACGTCAAGTAGATCGATTTTATAATTTTACAAAAAAACAAGCTTATAATATTCTATTGAACCAGAAAATGAAACTAGAAAAACATAAGTGGATAGAAGAACTTAAAAATATTGCTTATATCAAAATTATAAGCTCATAAGTGTACATTCCTTAAATGCATTTAGATTTTAAATAACTTAATATGAATTTATGATTAAAAAACATTTTCCCTTAAAAAAGTATGGACAAAATTTTCTTGTAAATAAAAATACTATTCAAGATATTGTTAAAATTATTAACCCAAAGATAAAACAAACATTAATAGAAATTGGACCTGGATTAGCCGCACTAACCAAACCAATCTGTGAATTGTTAGAAGAACTCATTGTTATTGAAGTAGATCCTAATTTATTGTTTTTATTAAAAAGACGTTCATTTTATTCAAAATTAATAGTTTTTTATCAAAGTGCATTAAATTTTAATTATGTAGATTTATTTTATAAGAAAAAACAATTAATTCGTATTTTTGGAAATTTGCCATATAATATTTCTACATCTTTAATTATATTATTGTTTAAACAAATTCGATTTATTGAAGATATGAATTTTATGTTACAGAAGGAAGTTGCTGAAAGATTGATTGCTGTTCCTGGTAATAAATCTTATGGTCGCTTAAGTATTATATCTCAATATTACTGTAATATTAAAACATTATTAAACGTTAGACCTGAAGATTTTCAACCTATTCCTAAAGTTAATTCTGTTTTTATTAATTTGACTCCTCATGTTAATTCTCCTTATTTTGTTTATGACATAAATGTTCTAAGTTATGTTACAAAAAACGCTTTTCAGAATAGAAGGAAAATTTTACGTCATAATTTAAAGAATCTATTTTCTGAAAAAGAGTTAATTATGTTAAATATTGATTCAAATTTACGAGCTGAAAATATTTCTATTTCTCAGTATTGTCAATTATCTAATTATTTGTATAAAAAATCTAATACTATTTCAAAAGTTAATTAATTTGACTTTTAATACTCTCATTTTTATTTTAAGAGATATTAATATATGAGTACTTATTTTATAAGTGATATACATGGTTGTTATAAAGAATTTAGAATGCTATTGAAAAAAGTATCTTTTAATACTAAAAAAGATTATTTGTGGATTGCAGGTGATTTAGTATCTAGAGGTCCTGATTCCCTTAATGTTGTAAAATATCTGTATTCTTTAAAAGATAGAGTAAAGATAGTTTTAGGCAATCATGATATTAATTTAATTGCAGTACATGCCGGTGTAAAGAAAAATAAAAAAGAAAATTACTTTAATGAATTTCTTTCTTCATCAGAGAGTGCCGATTTAATAAACTGGCTTCGTTGTCAACCTCTTTTAAAAGTTGATGAAAGACGTAAAATTATTATGGTACATGCAGGAATTAGTCCACAATGGGATATTAATATAGCAAAAATTTGTGCATTAGAGATTGCACATTATTTGTCTAGTAAAAATTATTCTGTTTTTCTAAAAGATATATATAATAATAATATAAATTTTTGGAAATTCAACTTAAATGCATTAGATAAACTACGATATTCTATGAATGTTTTTACAAGAATGAGATATTGTTATCCTGATGCTCGACTAAATATGTTCTATAAGCAATCTCCTAGTGTTGTAAAATATCCTTTACAACCATGGTTTTTAATCCCTTCTAATATTTCAAAATTTTATTCTATTTTTTTTGGACACTGGTCTTCTTTAAAAGGAACTTATATACCTAAGCCTTTTTTTTCATTAGATGGTGGTTGTTGTTGGGGGGAAGAATTAATTATGTTTCGATGGGAAGATAAAAAATGGTTTTCGCAAGCTTGCTTATCAAAATAATTTATATAAATTATTCATGTTAAAAAATATTTTAATTTATCTTGATAAAATTTCAAAATAATAGTTATATGGATTTACTGAATTTTTAAGAACTTTTTTTCTAAATAAAACTTTCCAAGATGGAAATAATCTGTATTCGGGAAAATAAGAATCACCAATAATGTTGATATCTATATGAGTTAAATATAATTTATTAGCATAAAATAACATTTCTTTATATATTTTAGCTCCTCCGATAACCATAATTTCTTGATCGCATGTTGCTGAAATAATTGCATTAGGTATTGAATTAGCCCAAATTATACCCTTTTTTTTGATTTCATTAGTGCTAATAACTATATTTTTACGCATTGGTAAAGGTTTTTTAATAGATTCCCAAGTTAAACGACCCATAATAATGTTTTTATTTATTGTTTTTTGTTTAAACCATTTTAAATCTTCTGGAAGATGCCAAGGAATTGTATTATTATTCCCAATCACAAAGTTTTTAGATAGAGCAGCAATGAGACTTATATTCATAAGAAAATAGAATCCTCAATATGCGTTATAAATATGTTTTACAACATATTTATAAAAATTTATTTAATTTAAAGTGCAATAGATTGTTTTTTATGATATAATCACTTTATTTTTTTGTGCATCTCTTGCAATGATTTGACATTTTTTGTTGGGTTTTCATTTAATGCCATAACAGTTGCAAAAGCTCCATTAACTGTCGTATCGTAGTGCACTTTATATTGAAGAGCACTTTGACATATTAGTTTTGAATCTTTTACTCCTTGATGACAAGATGTAGTATTGACAATGTAAGAGTATTCGCCGTTTTTTAAACGATCTTGTATATGGGGACGTCCTTCATGTACTTTATTTACTAATCTAGACGAAATTCCAGACTTTCTTAAAGCTATAGATGTACCTTTGGTTGCATCTATCTTAAAACCTATCTTTTTTAATTTAACTGCTAGATTAACAATATTATTTTTATCATCATCTCTAACCGAGAGTAGTATACGACCTGTTTTTTTCATATTAGTATGAGCGCTTAACATAGCTTTAGAAAAAGCTTCAGAAAAATTTTTTCCAATACCCATTACTTCTCCTGTAGAACGCATTTCTGGACCTAATATAGGATCTACACCTTGAAATTTATCAAATGGAAGAACGGCCTCTTTAACTGAAAAATATGGAGGAATAATTTCTTTAATAAAACCTTGTTCTAATAATGTTTTTCCACACATTACTCGAACAGAAATTTTTGCTAATGCAAGACCTGTTGCTTTTGAAACAAATGGGACTGTACGAGCTGCTCTTGGATTTACTTCGATAATATAGATTATATTATTTTTGATAGCAAATTGCACATTCATTAGCCCTTTTACAGACAATTCTAAAGCTAGTTTTTTTACTTCATTTCTAATTTTATTTTGAACTTTGTTAGTTAAAGTATACGCTGGTAATGAGCATGCAGAATCGCCAGAATGAACTCCAGCTTGTTCAATATGCTCCATAATTCCTCCAATTAAAACTGTTTCACCATCACATATAGCGTCTACATCTACTTCTGTTGCATAATCTAAATATTGATCTAATAAAATAGGCGTTGTATTATTTTCTTTTAATACTGTTTTGAAATAATTTTCTAATCCGTGTGATTCATATACAATTTCCATTGCTCTACCACCTAAAACATAAGATGGTCGTACCATTATTGGATAACCAATTATTTTTGCTTTTTTATAAGCTTCTTCTAAAGTAAAAACAGTTGCATTTAAAGGTTGTTGTAACTTTAATTTAGTGACAGTTTTTTGAAAACGATCACGATCTTCTGCATTATCAATAGCATCTGGACTTGTTCCTATAATAGGAACACCTGCTTTTTCAAATTCACGGGCTAATTTTAAAGGTGTTTGTCCTCCATATTGAATAATAATTCCTTTAGGTTGTTCTATTCTTACTATTTCTAAAACATTTTCTAATGTAATTGGTTCAAAGTATAGCCTATCTGAAATATCATAATCAGTAGATACTGTTTCCGGATTACAGTTAATCATAATTGCTTCAAAACCATCTTCTCGTAAAGCTTGAGCAGCATGTACGCAGCAATAGTCAAATTCTATACCTTGTCCTATTCTATTAGGACCACCACCTAATATAATAATTTTTTTATCATTTTTATTAGGATATGATTCACATTCATCTTCCCATGTTGAATACATATAGGCTGTTTCAGTTGAAAATTCAGCTGAACATGTATCAATTCTTTTATAAACGGGATGTAAATTGAGTTTGTAACGTAATTGTCTTATTTCGCTTTCTTTTTTTTGTGTTAGTGTTGCAATACGTTGATCAGAAAAACCTTTTCTTTTAATAAAATAAAGAAAATCACGTTGTAATCCAATAAATCCATATTTTATGATTTTTTTCTCTAATAGAATAATTTCTTCAATTTGGATAAGAAACCATGGATCGATTGATGTTAAATTAAATACATCGTTTACAGACATACCAGATCGGAATGCATCACCTATATACCAAATACGTTCAGCACCAGCGTCTTTTAATTCATGTCTAATTTTGATTAAATATTCTGGATCAAGATGAGATATTTTGGAATCAAAACCACTAACGCCTATTTCTAAACCACGAATAGCTTTTTGTATAGATTCTTGAAAAGTACGACCTATTGCCATGACTTCTCCGACAGATTTCATTTGTGTAGTTAATCTGTCATCACATCCTAAAAATTTTTCAAAATTAAATCTGGGAATTTTCGTTACTATATAATCTATTGATGGTTCAAACGATGCAGTGGTATTCGTTCCTGTGATATCATTCGCAAGTTCATCTAGTGTATATCCAATGGATAGTTTAGCTGCGATTTTTGCAATAGGAAATCCGGTTGCTTTAGATGCCAATGCAGAAGAACGAGAAACTCTTGGATTCATTTCAATAACAATCATTCGACCATTTTCTGGATTAATTGCAAATTGTACATTAGAACCTCCTGTCTCTACGCCTATTTCTCGTAAAATTGACATAGATGCATTTCTCATTACTTGATATTCTTTATCAGTAAGAGTTTGTGCAGGTGCTACAGTAATTGAATCACCTGTGTGAATTCCCATTGGATCCAAATTTTCAATTGAACAAACTATAATACAATTATTATTTTTATCTCGAACAACTTCCATTTCATATTCCTTCCAACCAATAAGCGACTCATCAATTAGAAGTTCTGTATTAGGAGATAATTTAAGTCCTCTTTCACATATTGTTTCAAATTCTTCATGATTATAAGCAATCCCTCCTCCATGACCACCCATGGTAAAAGAAGGACGAATAATACATGGAAAACCTACATTCCTTAAAACTATAAATGCTTCTTGAATATTATGTGCAATACCACATTTTGCAGTTTCTAAATTCAATTTCTTCATAGAGTCTTCAAATAATTTGCGATTTTCAGCTTTCTTAATTGCATTAACTGTTGCGCCTATTATTTTTACTTTATATTTATCTAAAATGCCTTTATGATCTAATTCTAAAGCACAGTTTAAAGCTGTTTGTCCTCCCATAGTTGGAAGAAGTGCATCTGGTCTTTCTTTTTCAATGATTCTTTCTACTATTTTCCAATGAATTGGTTCGATATATGTAGCATCAGCCATACAAGGATCTGTCATAATAGTTGCAGGATTAGAATTTACAAGAATTATTTTGTATCCTTCTTCTTTTAAAGCTTTACAAGCTTGTGCACCTGAATAGTCAAACTCACATGCTTGTCCAATAACTATTGGACCTGCACCAAGAATTAAAATTGATTTTATATCAGTAGATTTAGGCATTTTTTTTTCCCTAATTAATTACTGAGTTTTAGTTTTTTGAAAAATGATTAATTTAATGAAATTATCAAATAAAGATGAGGCATCATGTGGTCCAGGGCTTGCCTCTGGATGACCTTGAAAACTAAAAGCTAATTTATTGATTAAAGATAGTCCTTGTAATGTTCCGTCGAAAAGAGAACTATGTGTAATTTCTATGTTATTTGGTAAATTTTTATTATCTACGGTAAAACTATGATTTTGAGATGTGATAATAACCCTATTGTTTTTGATTTCTTTGACGGGATGATTAGCGCCATGATGTCCAAATTTCATTTTTATAATTTTAGCTCCGCTAGCTAAAGCGAGCAGTTGGTGCCCTAAACATATTCCAAAAATAGGGATGTTAATTTTTAAAAAATATTGGATAGCATCAATAGCATAATGACAAGGTCTTGGATCACCTGGTCCATTAGATAAGAAAATGCCATCTGGAGATAAATTTAATGCGACTTTTGGATCGGTTTGAGCAGGAACGATTGTTAAATAGCATCCTCTATCTACAAGCATACGAAGTATATTTCTTTTTACTCCAAAATCGTATACGACAATATGAAATAAAAATTTTTGTTTATTAATAGAAATAAAATTTTTTTTATTAAAAGTAAAACTACCTTGTTTCCAATTATAAATAGATTTAGTAGAAACCTCTTTTGCTAAATCTAAACCTTGTAAACTTAAAAAGTTTTTAGCTTTTTCATGTGCTATAGTATAATTATGTTTTTTATCTTCTATAATACATCCATTTTGCGAACCCTTCATGCGTAAAATACGTGTTAATTTTCTTGTATCAATATCAGATATTGCAACAATATTATTCTCTTTTAAGTAGGAAGATAAGCTTTTTTTGTTTCGATAATTACTTGCAACTGGTGACAAATCACGAATAATGAGACCTTTTGCATGAATTTTAGATGATTCTTCATCATTAAAATTGGTTCCAACATTGCCAATATGAGGATGAGTTAATGTCACGATTTGATGTGAATAAGAGGGATCAGTGATTATTTCTTGGTAACCAGTTATTGATGTATTAAAAACAACTTCACCTACAGTTATTCCTTTAGCCCCAATAGCTCGTCCGTGAAATCTAGTCCCGTCTTCTAAAACTAGTACTGCTGATTGGCTCAAAACATCCTCCATTAAAAAAACGTTTTTTATATGCTTAATTTTTATTACTGTTGTATTAATTTCATTTTATTTTAACTAAAATTAATATTTTTGTCTATTATCATGAAAAAGATTTATATTTTGTTGAAAATTACATAATTTAAATTAAGTATTTTTCAAATATAAGTCTACAAACATAAGTCTATATTAATAAAATGATAACACATCTTTCATATCAAATAGACCTGCATTTTTTTTGTGAATCCATAAAGCTGAGTGTATAGCACCTTTAGCAAAAGCTTTTCTATTGGATGCAGTATGAGTAATTTTAATTTCTTCACTAGAACTAGAAAACATGACACTATGTTTACCAATAATGCTACCTGCACGTACAGTAGAAAATCCAATTTTTTTTCCATCTCTAATTTTATTTATTCCTTTTTTATAATATATAGAATGTGTGTTTAAATCCCAATTCATTACTTTTGATATAACTTCGCCTATTGCTAATGCTGTACCTGAAGGAGAATCTATTTTATTACGATGATGATATTCAATGATGTCTATGTCAGAATTTTTTCCGATAACTTGGGTAGTTTTTTCAATTAATTGAAATAGTAAATTAATTCCTATACTAAAATTTGATGATACGATCATAGCAATATTTTGAGAATATGATTTCATCATATTGATTTCTTCTTTTGAAAATCCAGTAGTTCCAATAATAATATTTTTTTTAAATTTGTTGCAGTATTGCAAATACTCCAATGTACTACTAGGTTTAGTAAAATCAATTAAAACATCAAAATCATTTTTTTTTATATTTAGCATTTCAGTAAGACAGACGTTCATCTTTCCTATTTTCAGAATATCACCAATATCTTTTCCGATTAGCGGGTGATTTTTTTGAACTAAAGCTGCTGTTAAATATGCATTTTCATGTTTGTGAATTTCTTTAATAAGCATTTGACCCATACGACCCATAGGACCAGTAATTGCAATACGAGTTTTTTTATTCATTTTTTTTATCCACATCGTCTAAAATTGTTTTGATATTTAATATTTTTTTGGGAATTTTGAAAACTCTTTTTTCTTTAATACCTATGATTTCAGTGAGTTTATTAGCACCTAATGTTTGTAAATGTTTAATTACTTCTTTTACCAATATTTCTGGTGCAGATGCACCGGCTGTAATTCCAATATAATTTTTATTTATTAGCCATTTTGGTTTGATATCAAGAAAAGATCCAATAAGTTTTGTATATGTACCAGTTTCTTTGCCTAATTCCTTCAAACGATTAGCATTAGAAGAATTCTTTGAACCTATTACAAATATTATATCAGTTATTTGAGATAATTCACGAACTGCTATTTGACGATTAGTTGTTGCATAACAGATATCTTCTTTAATAGGACCAGAAATTTTTGGAAATTTATTTTTCAAAGCAGTAATGATATTTTTTGTATTTGTAATAGATAGGGTAGTCTGTGTAACAAAATTCAATTTTTGATCATTTTTAACAGATAAATTATTTACGTCTTCTATAGATTCAACAAGATATATTTTCCCATTTTTATTGTTGTATTGTCCCATTGTACCTTCTACTTCAGGATGTCCTTTATGGCCAATAAGAATTGTTTCTATTCCTTTATTGCTAGATTTTGAAACTTCCATATGTACTTTTTCTACTAATGGACAAGTAGCATTCAATACAATTAATTTTTTTTTAAAAGCTTCTTGCACAACTTCTTTTGATACACCATGTGCAGAAAAAATCACTACTGAATGATCTGGAATTTGTGAAATTTTTTCAACAAAAACAACACCTTTTTTACGTAATTCATTGATAACATATTCGTTATGTACGAGTTCGTGTCTGATATAAATTGTTTTTTTATAAATTTTTAATGCATTTTCAACTATTGAAATTGCTCTTTTAACACCAGCACAAAAACCTCGAGGGTTAGTTAGTATAATATTCACTCTATCACCTCTAAAATATCCATATTAATAGTTATTGAATATTATATAAACTATTTAATTTTTTATATTTAATAATTTATTCGTATAAGCATTATGATACCAATAAAAATGCTGCAATCAGCTACATTAAACGTAGCAAAATGCCAATTATTAATATGTACATCAATAAAATCTATGACGAATCCATAAATAATTCGGTCTATTAAGTTTCCTATTGCACCTGCAATGATGAAGGAATATCCAGTTATTTTTTTTTTATCTTGTTTTTTTGATTTTACAATAATTCTTGCTACTACTAGTATAGTAAGAACACTAATAATTGATAAAAACCATATTTGCCATCCTTTTTCATTAGATAATAAGCTAAATGCTGCACCATAGTTATGTACATGAAAAAAATTTAATATTGAAAAAATTTTTTTTGTTTCATATATTTTAATATATTGTGTAATCCAATATTTACTAGATGCATCTATAATAAGAATAAAAATTATTATAGTTATATAAATCCAGTTTTTAAATTTTTTAAGATATTGATTTTTCATTATACAAATATACGTTTTTCACCATGTCCTGTAGTATTTAAAATACAGCGATTGCAGATATTACTATTTTTTATATTACTTTTAGAGAAATTAAAATAATGCCAACATCGTGGACATTTTTTACCTTTAACTTTTTCTAAAGAGATTTTTAAATCTGGAATAATTTTGCTTTTTTTTGTGTTTATAGGAGCTATATCATATAATTTTAGTTCTATATCAGATGTTAAAAAAATAAATTTTATTTCTTTTCCTAAAATTTTTAGTTTATTTAATAATTTAGTTGAGACATATAAAACTATTGAAGCTTCCAGTGAATTATTAATAGTTTTATTTTTTATTGCTTCTTCTAAGAATTTATTTATTTCGTTTTTTATTTTAATTATTTCATTCCAAAATTGATAATTAAATAAGTCATCTTGATCTAAATAAAATAATTTGTCAAACCACTCTTCCATAAATACATATTGACAATTTTTATTTGGTAAATAGCTCCATATTTCATCGGCAGTAAAAGACAATATTGGTGCAATCCATCGTACAAGTGAATTAATTATATAATATATAGCTGTTTGAGAACTACGTCTTTCTTGACTATCAACTTTTAATGTGTATTGTCTGTCTTTTATTATGTCAAGGTAGAAAGAACCCATTTCTATGGAACAAAAATACATCAAACGTTGTACTATCGCATGAAAGTTATAATTTTTATACAAATTAATAATTTCTTCTTGTACTATTTTAGTTTGTCCTATAGCCCATTTATCTAAAAAAATCATCTTATCTTTAGATATTATGTCTTTTTTAGGATCAAAATCATTAATATTTGCTAACATAAAGCGTGCTGTATTTCTAATTCTTCTATATATTTCTGATGAACGCTTTAATATTTCATGAGAAATTGAAATATCGTTAGAGTAATTAGAAGAAGCAATCCATAGTCTTAAAATATCAGCTCCTGACGTATTTACTACATCGTTGGGACTAATAGTATTACCTATAGATTTAGACATTTTTTGTCCTTTTTCATCTACAACAAATCCATGTGTTAATACTTCAGAATATGGTGCCTTATTAGTAATTAATGTTGATATTATTAATGAAGACATAAACCAACCTCTATGTTGATCTGATCCTTCTAAATACATGTCTGCATTTTTTTTAGTATATTTTTTATTATGGTATTCTATTGAAGTATGTGTATTCCCTGATTCAAACCATACATCTAATATGTCTAAAACTTTTTCATATGAATTATGTTCTTTACCTAATATCTCGTCTAAATTCATGTTCCACCATGCTTGTATTCCTTCTAATTCTACTTTTTTTGCTATTTTTTCCATTAAAAGAAAAGTTTCAGGATGAATTGTTCTTTTAGTCTTATGTATAAAAATCGACATTGGAACACCCCATTTTCTTTGTCTTGAAATGCACCAATTAGGTCTTTTTTTAATCATTTCTCTTATTCTTAATTCTCCCCATTCTGGTATCCAATCTACATTTTTTATTTCTTTTAATAATTTATCACGCAATTGCATTTGATCTATGTTTATAAACCACTGCGGAGTGGCTCTATATATAACTGGACTTTTATGTCTCCAACAATGTGGATAATTGTGTTGTAAATATTTATGATGAAATAATGTGTTATTTTTAATTAATAATTCTATAATAATTAGATTTGCTTTAAAAATATTTATACCATCTAATTTAGGATGTATGTCAGAGATGTAATCTCCTTTAAAATCTACTAAATTGCTTGTTTTAATATTGTATTTTTGACTAATTATATAATCGTCTAGCCCATGATCTGGTGCTGTATGAACAGCTCCGGTTCCTGACTCAAGAGTTACGTGTTCTCCTAAAATTACAGGTAAATCAACATTGTTTAAAAATGGATGCAAAAACTTTATTTTCTCTAATAATTTTCCTTTAACAGAATTTATTTCTATCCATGTTTTTATATTTAATGTGTTTAGTACACTTTCAATTAATTCCTTTGCTATAATTAAATAATGTTTTTTAGTTTCTATTAATTGATACTGAAAATTTGGATGTATTGAGATAGCTTTGCTAGATGGAAGTGTCCATGGTGTTGTTGTCCAGATAAGTAGGTGAATTTCTTTGTTATTTGAAATTTGAAAATGAAATAAATTTTCTATAATTGATTTTTCTTTACATTTAAAACCAACTATAATTGAATCTGATTGTTTTTTAGCATATTCAATTTCTGCTTCAGACAATGATGATGAACATTTCAGACACCAATGTATAGGCCTGAAATCTTGGTATAAATATTTTTTTTTGATAATTTTAGACAAAGTTCTGATTATATTTGCTTCATTTTTAAAATTCATTGTAAGATGAGAATTTTCCCAATCACCTATCACTCCTAATCTAATAAAATCTTTTTTTTGTTTTTCAACTTGATTTTGTGCATATTTTCTACATTTTTCTTGAAATTTTGAAGTAGATATTTTTTCCTGATTAAATTTAATTTTTTCTTCAACTTTTTGTTCGATTGGTAATCCATGACAATCCCAAGATGGAATATAAGGCGCATCAAAACCTGACATATTTTTGGATTTGATGATGATGTCTTTTAAAACTTTATTTACTGCATGTCCAATGTGAATATTTCCATTAGCATATGGTGGACCATCATGAAGAAAAAATATTTTTTTTTCTTGCTTTTTTTTTCTAATTAATTCATATAAATTGTTTTTCTGCCAATCTTTTAATGTTTTTAGCTCTTTTTGTGCAAGATTTCCTCGCATAGAAAACTTTGTTTTAGGCAAGTTTAAAGTTTTTTTATAATCATTCATTTTTGTTTTTTCCAATATTTCTAATAAATTTTAAAATATTTTTTAACTCTTAAAATATCTTGAAAAATTTGATCTTTTAGTTCTTTTTTTGAAGGAAAAACTTTTTCATCACGTATTTTTTGATATATAAATACTTCTATATCCTTTCCATATAAATCTATTTCTATATTAAATAAGTACACTTCAAGTAATTTATTTTTTTTTTCATTGAAAAAACTAGGTTTGATCCCAATATTAGATATTCCTACAGCTTTTTTTTTATTTGAAGAGTATCTTACTTTCACTGCATATACTCCATTAGTTAATGGAAAATTTTTATTTAAAAGTATATTAGCTGTAGGATAATTTATTGTTCTTCCTATTGCATGTCCATGAACAACTTTACCAGATATGCTAAATGTACGACCAAGAAATAAAGAAGCTAATTTCGTATTATTTTTAGAAAGCGCTTTTCTAATATTAGTACTACTAATTTTTATATTATTTTTATATAAGGATTCAACTTTTATAACATTAAATTGATATTTATTTCCTAATTTTTTTAATAGATCAACATTTCCATTTTTTTTGAATCCGAATCTAAAATCATCTCCTATTACTACAAATTTTACATGTAGTTTATTTATTAGTATATTTATGATAAAATCTTCTGCACTTAGAGATTCGAAAGACTTATTAAATCTAATACATAAAATATTATTGAAACCATAAGAAGAAATACGTTTTACTTTTTCACGGAATTGTGTAATCCGACCAGGAGCATTGTTTTTTCTTAAAAATTCTAGTGGTTGGGGTTCAAATAAAATAATTATAGTTGATAATTTATATTTTTTACCTATTTTACATGTATTTAAAAATAATTTCTGATGACCTAAGTGTACTCCATCAAAGTTCCCAATAGTGATAACTGAATTAGAATCTGTTTCTTTAATATTATGGATGCCTCGTATGATCTTCATTGTTAAGTCAACCTTATTAAATGAAGTAAATTATGTTGAAAAAATTTTTTTTAAAAAACTGATAGAATTTTTTTATATTTTCTTAAAAAAAATTACTTTTAATTAAATACATCATTAAAATTATATTAATCATAATGTATTTTTAGTATATTAATATTTTTTTTTAAATAAATTTGTGATTTTTTAAAATTATTAGAGGTAAAAATTGGCTAATATAAAATCTGCTAAAAAAGATGCAGTTACATCTGAAAAACGTCGAAAAAAAAATTCTAGTCGACGCTCAATGATTCGTACTTTTATAAAAAAAGTACGAGTAGCTATTATGTCTGGCAATAAAAAAACAGCAGAAGATGCATTTAAACAAATGCAACCCATTATTGATAGTCATGTAAATAAAGGTTTAATACACAAAAATAAAGCTGCACGCTACAAGTCTAATTTTTCATTACAAATTAGTAAAATATGTAAAATATAGTATCATTAATAGTATTGCCTCTAATTTAGAAGCAATACTTTATAAAACTCTACCTTGTCAAGTCATCAAAAAATCTTTTCACTCCATCAAAAAATCTTTTTGAACGAGGACTGTTTTTTTCACCTCGAAAACCATTAAAACTATTTCCTAATTCATGTAAAAGATTTTTTTGTTTGTCATTAAGATTAACAGGTGTTTCTACGACAACACGACATAATAAATCACCTTGATGTCTATTTTGTATAGATTTTACTCCTCTTCCACGAATACGAAAAAGTTTTCCTGATTGTGTTTCATGAGGTATTTTTAGTTTAACTCTACCATCTAGTGTAGGAACCTCTATTTCTCCACCTAATGCAGCCATTGTAAAATTTATTGGTACTTCACAATATAAATTATTTTCTTCTCGTTCAAAAATAGGATGTTTTTTAACTGTAATTTGTACATAAAGATCGCCTGATTGTGCACCATTAGCACCGGCTTCTCCTTCATTATTCAAACGAATTCGATCATTAGTATCAACACCTGGTGGAATTTTTACTGACAATGTTTTATATTTTTCAATTCGTCCTTGTCCACGGCATAAATTACAGGGATCAGTAATTACTGAACCTTTTCCGTGACATGTAGGACATGATTGTTGTACAGTAAAAAATCCTTTTCTAATATGTATTTGACCTTTACCATGGCAGGTAGCACATGCGCGAGGTTTAGTTCCAGTTCTTGCACCAGTTCCATAACATGTGTGACATTTCTGAAGAGTTGGAATTTGAATTTCTTTTTTTGTTCCTTTTACTGCTTCTTCTAATAAAATTTCTATATTGTAGCATAAATCTGATCCTTTTTTGGATCTTTGAGTTCTATTACCTCCAAAAATATCTCCAAATACGTCACCAAAAATGTCTCCAAAATCTGCAGAACTGGTGAAAGTGCTACTGTATGTATTATTAGATTGACCATTTTCAAATGCTGCATGTCCATATTGATCATATGCATTTCGTTTTTCTTCATTGATTAAAATTTCGTAAGCTTCTTTTATTTCTTTAAATTTTCCCTCAGCAGTTTTATCTCCTTGATTTCGATCAGGATGATACTTCATTGCTAATCGTTTGTACGCTTTTTTAATTTCACGTTCTTCAGCTGATTTTGAAATCCCTAAAACTTGATAATAGTCTTTTTTTGCCATTCTTACTTACTCTTCCTGATTTAAAAATAATTACACGGGCGTAGAAGATTATCTGCGCCCGTGCTAGTTTAAAGTCCGTAATAGTTACTTTTTAATCCTGTATTCAAATTAATTATTTTTTAGGATCTTTAATTTCTTCAAATTCTGCATCTACAACATTTTCATCTTTTTTATTAGATGATATATTTTCGTCTTTCTGATTTTTTTCTGATTTTTTTTGATGAATTTCTTTTAGCAAAGAAGATGTTTTTAAAAGATTTTGTATATTTTTTTCAATATCAGATTTATTTTCTCCTTTTAATGCTTTTTCTAATTCATCTAAAGCTAATTGAATATTTTTTTTATTTTCTTCATCAATTAAATCTTTATTTTCGTTTAATTGTTTTTTTATACTGTGAACTAACTGATCACCTTGGTTTCTTGTTTGAATTAATTCTTCAAATTTTTGATCTGCTTCAGAATTAGCTTCTGCATCGTTTACCATTTTTTTAATTTCTTCTTCATTTAGTCCAGAAGATGCTTTTATAGTAATTTTTTGTTCTTTTCCAGTTTTCTTGTCTTTTGCAGATACATGTAATATTCCATCAGAATCAATATCAAATGTTACTTCAATTTGTGCTGTGCCTCTAGGTGCTGGATCAATTCCATCTAAGTTAAATTGTCCTAATGATTTATTATCTGATGATCTTTTACGTTCACCTTGTAAAACATGTATAGTTACTGCTGATTGATTGTCTTCTGCTGTTGAAAATATTTGACTATGTTTAGTAGGAATAGTAGTATTTTTAGTTATAAGTGGAGTCATTATTCCACCCATAGTTTCAATTCCTAGTGATAAAGGAGTTACATCGAGTAGTAAAACATCTTTAACATCACCAGAGAGTACTCCTCCTTGTACTGCCGCACCAACTGCTACAGCTTCGTCTGGATTTACATCTTTTCTAGGTTCTTTTCCAAAAAAGTCTGCGACTTTAGCTTGAACCATAGGCATTCTTGTTTGACCACCTACCAATATTACATCATTTATATCTGATATTGATAATCCAGCGTCTTTTAATGCAACTTTTAGTGGTTCAATAGAGCGTATTATTAAATCTTCTACTAAAGATTCTAATTTTGATCGAGTGACTTTAATATTTAAATGTTTAGGTCCATTGGCATCTGCTGTAATATAAGGAAGATTAACATCTGTTTGTTGTGCAGATGATAATTCTATTTTAGCTTTTTCTGCAGATTCTTTTAAACGTTGCATGGACAATGGATCGTTTCTTAAATCTATTCCTTGTTCTTTCTTAAATTCTGTTACTAAATAATTAATTAATCTACTATCGAAATCTTCTCCTCCAAGATGTGTATCTCCATTAGTAGCAAGAACTTCGAATGTTTTTTCTTTATCTACGTCGTCAATTTCAATAATAGATATATCAAAAGTTCCACCACCTAAATCATAAACAGCTATTGTTCTATTTCCTTTTCCCTTATCTAAACCATATGCAAGTGCTGCTGCTGTTGGTTCGTTAATAATTCTTTTTACTTCTAGTCCTGCAATTCTTCCGGCATCTTTAGTTGCTTGACGTTGAGCATCGTTAAAATATGCAGGAACTGTAATAACGGCTTCTTTTACTGTTTCTCCTAAATAATCTTCTGCAGTTTTTTTCATCTTCTTTAATACTTCTGCAGAAATTTGAGGAGGTGCCATTTTTTGTTTTTTAACGTCAATCCATGCATCACCATTATCAGAATTTACAATTCTGTAAGGCATGATTTTTATATCACGTTGTACTTCATCATCTTGAAATTTTCTACCAATTAAACGTTTTATAGCAAAAAGTGTATTTTTTGGATTAGTTATAGCTTGACGTTTAGCAGGTTGTCCAACTAAAACTTCTCCTTCTTGAGTATACGCAATAATTGAAGGTGTAGTGCGATCACCTTCAGCATTTTCTAAAACACGAGGTTTGTTGCCATCCATAATGGCAACACAAGAGTTGGTTGTTCCCAAGTCAATACCAATAATTTTACCCATGAACGTTTCTCCTATTTAATATCTTGATAAATTGGGTTTGCAACCTTTATGTGGCCATTTTTTTGGCTTTTAATTAGTTACATAGCGTTTTATATTATTACTTTACTTCTACAACATTGAATGATTATTAGATGGGGTCGCTTTTCCGCTCATCAAGGGTTAACAGAAAAAAAATAAAGTTTTAATACACTATAACTGATATTATAAGATTTTTTTATTTGACATATTGATTAACATATTTAATGTTATAGTAAGTTTGCTTTTTTATATAGTTTAGACATCTAAAATGATTAACATATAGTAATTTAAGTATTACAAAAATTTTTAGGGGAAATCTATGTTCATAAATACAGAAACAATTACTGAATGTTTATCTTTTTTTGTTTTTGTAGTGTTTTCTTTTGGATTATGTTGTTTTATGCTTTTGTTAAGTTGGTTATTAGGTGGTAGATCTTTATCTAGATATAAAAATACTCCTTTTGAATCAGGGATTATATCAACAGAAAATGCTCATATTTATTTTTCTGTGAAATTTTATCTAGTTGCTATGTTTTTTGTTATTTTTGATGTTGAAACACTTTATTTGTATGCTTGGTCTATTAGTATAAAAGAATCTGGATGGACTGGATTTAGTGAAGCTTTGATGTTTACAATATCTCTTTTATTAGGATTATTTTATTTAGTTCGTATTAAAGCGTTAAATTGGGTGTCTTCAAAATAAAAATAATATTTAATTATTTTAAACATATAATATATTTTGATTTAATGAGATATAACATGAATTATACTTTAACTAGAGTAGATAGTGATAAAAATAATAAAAACTATCCAAAACAAAAGATTGAGTCTGTTTCAGATCCTATTGAAGAATATTTAAGAAAGAATGTTTTCATGGGTAAAATAACTCAATTATTACATAAGTTAGTTAATTGGGGACGGAAAAATTCTCTATGGCCTTATAATTTTGGTTTGTCTTGTTGTTATGTTGAAATGGTTTCTGCTTTTACTTCTGTTCATGATGTTGCACGTTTTGGATCTGAAGTTTTACGTGCATCTCCTAGACAAGCTGATGTGATGGTTATTGCGGGTACTCCATTTATAAAAATGGCTCCTGTTATTCAAAGATTATATGATCAAATGTTAGAACCGAAATGGGTTATTTCGATGGGAGCATGTGCTAATTCTGGAGGTATGTACGATATTTATTCTGTTGTGCAAGGTGTAGATAAATTTTTACCGGTTGATATTTATATTCCTGGTTGTCCACCTCGTCCTGAAGCATATATGCAAGGTTTAATGTTATTGCAAAAGTTAATTAATGAAGAAAGAAGACCATTATCTTGGGTTATTGGAGAACAAGGTGTATATCATAAAAAAATGCTGTCTGAAAAAGTTAAAAAGAGAAATAAAACAATTAAGATTATTAATCTTCCAACTTCAGAAAAAATTTAACTATTTAATTGAAAAATATACATTTCTTTAATATGACTCATGTGTGTTTTAGATAATAGTATTATTATATTTTTCAACTCAGTACAGTGAGAGATTTATGATAGATTTAATTTCAAAAGAAGATACGTTTTTTCCGAAAAAAAAAACCAGAGAACATTTAACAGATTCAGTAGTTAAAAATTTGTTTGATGTTTTTGGTAGAGAACTGTGTTTTTATCAAACTACTTTGACTGGTTTTCCTGTTATTTGGATCAATAGAATATTATTAATAGAAGTAGGGAGATTTTTATGTAATTTATCTAAACCATATATTATGCTTTATGATTTGCATGGTATAGATGAACGTCTCAGATTAAATCGTGAAAATTTGCCTGAAGCTGATTTTTCAGTTTTTTATCATTTGATATCTATTGAACGTAACTCTGATATTATGATCAAAGTACCACTATTAAAACATGATTTAATTTTGCCAACATTTACTGTTCTATTTCCTAATGCAAATTGGTATGAACGTGAAACTTGGGATATGTTTGGCATTATCTTTGATAAACATCCTAATTTAACTCGTATTATTATGCCTAATACATGGAAAGGGCATCCATTAAGAAAAGATTTTTCAGCAAGAGCAACGGAGTATGAACCATTTTTTTTAAATGAAGAGAAAGAAGATTTGGAAATGGAAGCACTAAGATTTAATCCTGAGTCATGGGGTATGAAACGCAAACATGATAATGTAGAATTTATGTTTTTAAATTTAGGACCGAATCATCCTTCTGCTCATGGTGCTTTTAGAATCATTTTGCAATTAGATGGTGAGAATATTGTAGATTGTGTCCCAGATATTGGATATCATCATCGCGGAGCTGAAAAAATGGCAGAACGTCAGTCGTGGCATAGTTATATTCCATATACTGACCGAATTGAATATCTTGGTGGTTGTGTAAATGAACTTCCTTATGTGTTGGCTGTAGAAAAATTAGCTAATATCTCAGTTCCAGAAAAAGCAGAAGTTATTAGAGTAATGATGTCAGAGTTATTTAGAATAAATAGTCATCTATTATACATCTCAACTTTTATTCAGGATGTAGGATCTATGACTCCAGTTTTTTTTGCTTTTACTGATCGTCAAAAAATATATGATTTAGTTGAAGCAATTACAGGTGCTCGTATGCATCCTGCTTGGTTTCGTATTGGTGGAGTAGCTAATGATTTGCCAGAAGGTTGGCATATTTTATTAAAAGAGTTTCTTGATTGGATGCCCAAACGATTAAAATATTATATAAAAACTGCTTTAAAAAACAGTATTTTAATAAATCGCTCAAAAGGAATTGCTAAATATAATAAAAAAGAAGCATTGCAATGGGGTGTAACTGGTGCAGGTTTACGTGCTACAGGATTAGATTTTGATGTAAGAAAATGGCGACCGTACTCTGGATATCAAAATTATACTTTTGAAGTACCAATAGGTTCAGGAATAAGTGATTGTTATTCTAGAGTAATGATTAAAGTAGAAGAAATTTATCAAAGTCTTATTATTTTAAAACAATGTTTACATAATATGCCAAAAGGTTCTTTTAAATCTCAAGATTCATTAACTACACCGCCTTCTAAAGAATGTGTTTTACAAAATATTGAAACTATGATTACTCATTTTTTACAAGTTTCTTGGGGTCCAGTGATTCCAGCAAATGAAAGTTTTCAAATGATTGAGGCAACAAAAGGAATTAATAGTTACTACTTAATCAGTGATGGTGGTACGATGAGTTATCGCACAAGAATACGCACACCTAGCTTTCCACATTTACAACAAATACCTTCAGTAATTCGTGGAAGTTTAATATCAGATTTAATTGTATACTTAGGTAGCATAGATTTTGTTATGTCTGACGTGGATAGATAATTATGAATAAAAAAAAAGTCAAATTCGAGAAATTTCTATAAAATTTAAGTTAACTAATGAAGAAATAAATGAAATAGAAAATCAAAAGAAATATTATGAAAATTTTCGTGCTATTTCAATAGAAGCATTAAAAATTGTTCAAAAAAAACGAGGCTGGATTTCTGATCAAGCCATTCATGCTATTGCTGAAATACTTAAAATCAAAACAAGTGATGTTGAAGGAGTTGCTACTTTTTATAGTCAAATTTTTCGTAAACCTGTAGGTCGTAATATTATCCGGTATTGCGATAGCGTCGTTTGTTTTCTAACTGGTTATAAAACAATTAAAATGGCTTTAGAAGATTATTTAAAAATTAAAATAGGAGAAACTACTAAAGATAATAGATTTACCTTATTACCAGTTTGTTGTTTAGGAAATTGTGATAAAAGTCCAACAATCATGATCAATGAAGATACATATTCTTTTTTGACTCCAGAATCTATACCACATTTGTTGGAATCATACAAATGAATAAAATTTTACGTATTGCAGAAACACATCCTCTCACTTGGCGGTTAAGAGATGATCAAAAAACCGTGTGGATTGAAGAATATTGTAATTTAAATGGTTATACAGCTTTAAAAAAAGCATTAAAAGACATGCTGCCAGAAGATATTGTAAATACAATAAAAGAATCTGGTTTAAAAGGAAGAGGAGGGGCAGGATTTTCTACTGGTTTAAAATGGAGTTTAATGTCTAAAAACGCATCTTACATGAAAGAATGTTCTTATTTAATATGTAACGCTGATGAAATGGAACCTGGTACATATAAAGATAGATTATTAATTGAAAAACTTCCCCATCAATTAATTGAAGGAATAATATTAGCATCGTATGCATTAAATGTTTCTCGTGCATATATCTTTTTGAGAGGAGAATATATTCAAGCAGAATATGTTTTGAAAAAATCTATACAGGAAGCGATAAATTTTGGTTATATTGGATTAAATATTTTAGGAAGTGGTTTTAATTTTGAACTAGTTTTACATACTGGAGCTGGGCGATATATTTGTGGTGAAGAAACAGCTTTAATCAATTCTTTAGAAGGTCGTAGAGCTAATCCTAGATCTAAGCCACCATTTCCAGCAGTATTTGGTTTATGGGGAAAACCTACTTGTGTAAATAATGTTGAAACATTATCTAATGTTCCATCTATTATACTAAATGGTGTAGATTGGTATAAAAGTTTATCTAGAAGTTCTGATACAGGCACTAAATTAATGGGTTTTTCAGGAAAAGTAAAGAATCCTGGTGTTTGGGAAGTACCCTTTGGTATTACCGCTCGTGAAATTTTAGAAGATTATGCATTTGGAATGAAGTCTGGTTTTTTCTTGAAAGCTTGGCAACCAGGTGGTGCAGGAACAGATTTTTTAACTGAAGAACATTTAGATCTTCCAATGGATTTTAATAACATTAGTCAAGCTGGTAGTCGTTTAGGAACTGCTCTTTGTATGGCTGTTGATAACAAAACTAATATGGTTTCTCTCGTCTATAATATAGAAAAATTTTTTGCTCGAGAATCATGTGGCTTATGCACACCATGTCGAGATGGATTACCATGGATTGTGAAAATATTAAAAAGTTTAGAACAAAAAAAAGGACAAAAGAACGATGTTCAAAATTTAGAACGATTATGTTCTCATTTGAGTCCGGGAAAAACATTTTGCGCTCATGCACCGGGAGCAATAGAACCTTTACAAAGTGCTATCAAATATTTTCGATCTGAATTTGAATCTGGAATTAACATAAAAAAAATTAAATTCTATGAAAAAATTATTGGAATTCAATCTAACGATATTTAGTTAAAATATTGAAATTGTTATAAAAAATATTTATTTTAAATAGATTTCTCTAAAATAGAAGTTTTTGGAATCATTCTCTTATGGCTAAAATTTACATAGATCATAAAATTTATAATGTTAATAAATCAGAAAATTTGTTACAAGCTTGCTTATCTGTAGGTATTAATGTTCCTTATTTTTGTTGGCATCCTTTATTAGGAAGTTTAGGAGCATGTCGTCAATGTGCAGTGACACAATATGATAGTTTAGAAGATCGTAAAGGTCGATTAATTATGTCTTGTATGACTCCCGTAATTGATGGAGCTATAATTTCTGTTAAAAGTACTGAATCAGAGATTTTTCGCAGTACTATCATCGAACTTTTATTAACAAATCATCCTCATGATTGTCCAGTATGTGAAGAAGGTGGTCATTGTCATTTGCAAGATATGACTGTAATGACAAAACATAGTATGCGGAATTATAGATTTAAAAAAAGAACACATAAAAATCAATATTTAGGATCTTTTATTAAACATGAAATGAATCGATGCATTGCATGCTATCGTTGTGTTCGATATTATAATGATTATGCAGATGGTATTGATTTTGGAGTATATGGTTCTAATAATAATATTTATTTTGGTCGTGTAGAAGATGGTAGATTAGAAAGTGAATATTCAGGAAATTTAATAGAACTATGTCCTACTGGAGTGTTTACTGACAAAATTCATTCTAAAAAATATAGTCGTAAATGGGATATGCAATATGCTCCAGGAATATGTCATAATTGCAGTGTTGGATGCAATATTAGTATTGGAGAACGTTATGGTGAAATACGTCGAATAGAAAACAGATATCATGAAAACATAAATCATTATTTACTTTGTGACCTTGGTCGTTTTGGGCATTCACATCTTAATTTAAATAAACGTCCTACAAAACCTACATATATTAATTGTAATAATAATTTAACCGTATTGAATTTTAATGAAGCTATAAAAGTTGGAGTTGCTTTCTTTAAAAAATATAAGCGTGTAATTGGAGTTGGTTCTACTAGATCAAGTATAGAAAATAATTTTGCATTACAAGAACTAGTTGGTAAAGAAAATTTCTCTAATGGAATGTCTGAAAAAGAGCAAGCGTGTATTGGATTGATTTTAGAGTTTTTAAAAAATAATTATATATATATTCCTTCGTTAAAAGAAATTGAAAGTTATGATGTAATTTTAGTGCTTGGAGAGGATTTAACACAAACATCTGCCCGTGTTGCTTTAGCTGTGCGTCAAGCAGTTAAAAATAGAGCGAAAGATATAACACATACATATGGAATACCAAAATGGAATGCTTCTTCTCATATTTACATTTCAGAAAAATTTAAAAACTCTTTATATATAATGCATACACATGAAAGCAAATTAGATGACATTTCTGAATGGTGCTATTTTGCACCTATCGATAAACAGGTAGATTTAGCATCTGCTATTGCTCATGAATTAGATAAAAATCTACCAAAAGTTTTAAATCTAGATCCTAGATTAAAAGAAAAATCATCGTTAATTGCTAATCGATTGATTTCATCTAAAAAAACATTGATTATTTCAGGTTCTCATTCTTTTAGTGATTCTATTATACAAGCATCTATAAATATAGCTAAAGCTATTAAAATTCATACTATTAATCATCATGTTGGTGTTACTTTTTTAACGTCGAGCTCTAACTCTTTGGGTTTAGCATTGCTCGGAGGTATGTCTATAGAATGTGTATTAGATAAAATTAAGCAGGAAAAAGCAGATGCTGTAATTTTTATGGAATACGATTTATATCGGTTTGCCTCTCAATATGATTGTGATGATTTTTTTAAAAATAAAAAAAATGTGATTACTGTAGATCATCAGTATACAGAAACTTATAAAAAATCTGGATTATCTTTACCCTCAACAAATTTTACTGAGAGTTCTGGAACAATAATAAATTTTGAAGGAAGAGCACAGCGTTTTTTCCAAGTTTATGATCCTAACTTTTACAATAAAAATAATTGTCTTTTTGATAGTTGGAAATGGTTGCATACGATCAAATCAAAAATTGATAATACGAAAGTATATTGGTTTAATTTAGATGATGTTATTAACTCTTATTCTAAAAAATATTCAATTTTAGAAAAAATTAAAATAAAAGAGTTGAATGCTAGTTTTAGGGTGCAGGGACAAAAAATTGCTCGATCTCCTATTCGTTCTAGTGGAAGAACATCTTTACGTTCTGATATTGATGTTCATGAACCTTGTCAGACTAAAGATGTTAATAGTATGTTTGCGTTTTCTATGGAAGGTTGCAATCAACCTAACGAGTCTGTATCTCATATTCCTTTTGCCTGGTTTCCTGGATGGAATTCACCTCAGGCATGGAATAAATTTCAGATAGAAGTAGGTAAAAATTTAATATCTGGCGATTCAGGTATACATATTTTTAAAAAAAATAAAAGCAAAGTTGATATGTATTCAAATGTAATTTCAAAAAATTTCATAGCAGAAAGACAGTGGAATATAATTCCTTATTATCATCTTTTTGGAAATGAAGAGATGACTCAATATTCTTCGAATATACAAGAAAACATACCCTTAGAATATGCTTTGATTGGTTTAATAGATGCGATGAAGTTAGGTTTAAAAAAAGATTCTATAATAGAATTTAATTGTTTGAATAAAGATTATTATTTAGCAGTACAATTCTCTAAATATTTAAGTGAAAAACAAATAGGTTTACCAATTGGAAGAAAAGGTTTTCCTATTATGCTTGTTGGCAAAACAATTAAATTTTTACAGGAATTCATTCAATGATTTGGTTAGACATAAACATTATTAAAATAATTTTTTGTTTGTTAAAAGTTATTTTTATTTTATTTGTAACAGTTTTTTCTGCTGCCATGTTAAGTGTAATCGAACGAAGATTACTAGCTTTTTTTCAAAATAGACATGGACCTAATCGAGTTGGTTGGATCGGAAGTTTACAATTATGTGCTGATATGATTAAAATTTTTTTTAAGGAAGATTGGATCCCGCCTTTTAGTAGAAAGTTTATTTTTGTTTTATCACCAATAATAGCTTTTACTTCATTATTATGTGTAATTCCAATTATCCCGTTTACTTCAAATTTTGTTATTATTGATTTAAATATAGGAGTTTTATTTTTTTTAATGATGGCTAGTTTGTCTGTTTATTCCGTATTATTTGCTGGTTGGTCTAGTAATAATAAGTATGCATTGTTAGGGTCTATGCGTGCTTGTGTTCAAACATTAAGTTATGAAGTATTTTTAGGTTTATCATTGATGGGTGTAGTAGCTCAATCAGGATCTTTTAAAATATCTGATATTATAAACAGTCAAAGAGACATGTGGAATATTTTCCCACAGTTTTTTGGTTTTTTAACATTTTTTATAGCAGGTTTGGCGGTGTGTCATAGACATCCATTTGATCAACCTGAATCTGAACAGGAATTAGCTGATGGTTATCACATTGAATATTCGGGGATGAAATTTGGTCTGTTTTTTATTGGTGAATATATTTCTATTATTACGATTTCTTCATTAATAGTAACAATTTTTTTTGGTGGTTGGCTTGGTCCTTGGATTCCTGGATTTATTTGGTTTGCTTTAAAAACTATTTTTTTTATTATTATTTTTATTTTGATCCGGGCATCTTTACCAAGACCACGGTATGATCAAGTTTTACTATTTGGATGGCAATTTTGTTTACCTTTAACATTATGTAATTTGTTTTTAACTGCTTTTTTTATTTTGTTATGAATTTTATAAGAGATTTGTTATTTATGATATTAAAAAATATTATTGTTGGATTTTTTACTCAAATAAGAAGTATTTTAATGGTTGGTATGAATATTTTTTCTAAATCTGAAACTAAATTATATCCAGAAGAAAAAGTATATCTAGCTCCTCGTTATAGAGGTCGGATTATATTAACCCGTAATATAGATGGACAAGAACGCTGTGTTGCTTGCAATTTATGTGCTGCAGTTTGTCCTGTTGATTGTATTTCTTTACAAAAATCTGAAAAAACTAGCGGTCGTTGGTATCCAAAATTTTTTAGAATCAATTTTTCTCGTTGTATATTTTGTGGTTTGTGTGAAGAAGCTTGTCCTACAGCAGCAATACAATTAATTCCTGATTTTGAGCTATCTGATTTTAAAAGAAAAGATTTAATATATGAAAAAAAAGATTTATTAGTTTCAGGTCCTGGTAAATATCCAAATTATGATTTTTATAATTTTTCTGGTGTAGCTATAAAAGGAAAAAAACCAGGTGATTTAAATATCGAATCCAAGCCTGTTGATGTAAAAGATTTATTACCATAAGGAGATTTTTATGGAATTTGTTTTTTATATATGTTCGTTTTCAGCAGTTATTTCTACTTTTTTTGTGATTATACAAAAAAATGCAGTATATTCCTTGTTGTACTTAATCATTTCTCTCTTATCCATATCTGGCATTTTTTTTTCACTCGGAGCTTTTTTTGCTGGTGCTTTAGAAGTTATTGTATATGCTGGAGCCATTATAGTATTGTTTGTTTTCGTTATTATGACTCTTAACATCAGTAATGAACATGATTTACAAGAAAAAAATTACTTAAAACCTATTTTTTGGCTTGGGCCCAGTATTTTATCATTAATATTATTTTTATCTATGACTTATACAATATTTTTTTTAAAAGAAAAAAGAATAGATAGTATTCTAATTGATTCGAAAATGGTAGGGATGAATTTATTTGGTCCGTATATGCTATTAGTTGAATTATCCTCTATTCTTTTATTATCTGCTTTAGTTGTTGTATTTCATATTGGAAAAGAAAAGAAATATGTAAATAAAAATAAAATTCTGTAATCAGTTAATTTTTATTGAGGATAATAATGCATGATTTCTTTATTTCACGGATTATTTGTATCATTAATATTATTTATTTTAGGTTTAACCTCTTTAATTGTTCGACGTAATATATTATTTATATTAATTGGTTTAGAAATAATGATCAATGCTGCTGGATTAGCATTGATTGTAGTTAGTAGTTACTGGCATCAAACAGATGGTCAAATAATGTATATATTTGCTATTACTTTAGCTGCATCGGAAGCTAGTATAGCTTTGGCATTATTACTTCAAATTTATAGACGTAAAAAAACATTAAATATTGATATTTTAAGTGAGATGAATGGATGAATATTATTTTTTTCATAACTTTATTTCCACTAATCGGGTTTTTATTTTTATCTTCTATTCAAGGTGTTATTTCTAGAAAAAGTACATTAAAAATAGGTATATTTTCTATATTTATATCATTTATTATAACCTGTTTTTATGGTACAAGTATTATTAAAAATAATGATCAAATTTTTACTCAGATATTGTGGAAATGGTTATGTATTAATGAATTAAATATTGATTTTTCTCTATCTTTAGATGGACTATCTTTAAGTATGTTATTTGTAATTACAGGAGTAGGGTTATTGATACATATTTTTGCTTCTTGGTATATGAGACACAAAGAAGGTTATTCACGTTTTTTTGCATATACTAATTTATTTATAGCAAGTATGTCAGTTTTAGTGTTAGCTGATAATTTTTTGTTTATGTATTTAGGATGGGAAGGAGTTAGTGTATGTTCTTATTTATTAATTGGTTTTTATTACACTGAATATAAAAATAATCTTTGTGCTTTTAAAGCTTTTATTTTAACTCGAATTTCTGATATTTTTTTAATTATTGCAATATTTTTAATATATAAAAAATACAATACTTTCAATTTTAAAGAAATTAAATTTTTATTAAGTTTTTTAAATATAGAAGATTTTTCTGATTTAAATATTATTACACTTTTTTTATTATTAGGTGTGATTGGAAAATCAGCTCAATTACCTTTACAAACTTGGTTGTCTGATGCAATGGTTGGTCCAAGTCCTGTTTCTGCTTTAATACATGCTGCTACCATGGTAACAGCAGGTGTTTACTTAATAGCTAGAACACATTTTTTATTTTTATTAACTCCTGAAATATTATATTTTGTAGCGTTTATTGGTACACTAACAATATTAATTGCTAGTTGTTCTGCTTTAGTTCAAAATGATATAAAACGTATTTTAGCTTATTCTACTATGAGTCAAATAGGATATATGTTTTTAGCTCTAGGAGTTAAGGCGTGGAGTGCAGCGATTACACATTTGATTGTACATGCTATTTTTAAAGCATTATTATTTTTATCTGCAGGTTCATTAATTCTATCATGTAAAAATGAAAAAAATATATTTAAAATGGGTGGTTTACGTAAAAAGTTACCTTTTTTATACATTAATTTCATAGTAGGAGGTGCATCTTTAATTTCTTTTCCTTTAGTTACCGCTGGATTTTACAGCAAAGGTAACATTTTATTTAATGTTTTACAGAGTGGCTATATGTATTTATTTTTAATCGCGTTATTTTGCTCTTTTTTAACAGCTATTTATACATTTAGAATGATTTTTATTATTTTTCATGGAAAAAATATTCATGCAGTTAGTACATCTAAAAATTTAGGACATAATGTTCCATTGTTTATTCTTTTGTTTTTTTCTACTGTATTTGGTTCTTACATATCACCACCATTATTATATGTATTTCCTTTATCTCATTTATTGATAGATAAAAAATTAATATTTGAAATAATATGCAGTATATTATCTATTTCTGGAATATGTTTCTCTTATTATTTCTGGATTCAAAATCCATATTGGATTAATAAAATTTTTAAATTTAGATTAATAAGATTTGTGTATTATTTTTTTTTAAAAGGATGGGGTTTTGATTGGTTCTATAATATGTCCTTAGTAAATTTTTATTTATATGTATCTAAAATTTTATCTTCTGATCCATTCAATAAAGTTGTTAATTGTTTTCTGAAAATCATTCACATATTCAATTTTTATTTGTTGAAAACTAGTAATGGTTATACAAGATGGTATGTAACTTCAATGATATTAGGTATAAATTTAATTTTTTTATTAATTTTATTTTATTAGTTTCATTTAAAATAGTATGTTCTATTAATAAATTTATATTTTCTAAAAAAATAATTCCATTAATTAAATAGTTATAGTGAATAATAGGAATATACGTGTAATGTTACTCTCTTTGTTAATTATCATTCCATTTTTTAGTAGTTTTTTTTCTTTTTTCTCTTATAGACTGCATAAAAATTTTCCTCGTTGGATTGCATTATCGGGAATAATTCTCACATTATTAATTGTCATTCAAATATTTATTCAAGAAGATGGTAATTTTTTTCAAAAAAGACATGATTTTCACTGGGATCATCAATTAATTATACCTTGGATATCAAGGTTTGGCATTGAATTTAACATTGCAATTGATGGTTTTTCTATCATCATGCTTATTTTCGCTTCTGTTTTATCGATAATAGCAGTTTTATGTTCATGGCATGAAATAAAAAAAAACGAAGGATTTTTTTATTTTAATTTCATGCTTGTTTTAACTTGTATTATTGGTGTTTTTATTTCTTGTGATCTATTTTTATTTTTTTGTTTTTGGGAAATCATGTTACTTCCAATGTATTTTTTAATTGCATTATGGAGTGATCAAACTGAAAAAAATAAAAATTTTCTTGCCGCTAACAAGTTTTTTTTATATGGACAAGTTTCTGGCTTAATACTCTTATCGTCTATTTTATTATTAGTTTTTAGTTATTATCAAAGTACTAATATATTAACTTTCAATTATAATTTATTGCTTGATACACCAATTAATCGATATATAGAATATATAGTTATGATAGGTTTTTTCTTATCATTTGCTATAAAAATGCCTATTGTTCCATTTCATGGATGGTTACCAGATATACATTCCCAATCAATTTCTTGTGGTTCAGTAGAAATTATTGGTGTTTTGCTAAAAACTGCTCCTTATGCTCTTTTACGATATAATTTAGTTTTATTTCCCCATTCAACAGAAAAGTTTTCTTTCATTGCGATGTTTTTAGGTCTGCTGAGTATTTTTTATGGAGCTTGGCTTGCTTTTTCTCAAACTAACATAAAACGATTCATTGCTTATTCTTCTATTTCTCATATGGGTTTAATTTTAATAGCTATTTATAGCAATAATGAAATAGCACTTCAAGGAGTAGTTGTTCAGATGTTATCAAATAGTTTGACTACTGCTGCTTTATGTATTTTATCTGGTCAAATCTATAGACGTTTTCAAACTCAAGATATGAAAGAAATGGGGGGTTTGTGGTCTTGTCTTTATTGGATTCCAGGTTTTTCTTTGTTTTTTTCCCTTGCAAATTTAGGAATTCCTGGAACAGGAAATTTTATTGGTGAATTTTTAATTTTGTCCGGCGTATTTCAATTTTTTCCATTTGTTTCTATATTAGCAACAATAGGTATTGTTTTTTCTTCTATTTATTCTTTGAACATGATTCAAAAAATTTTTTATGGTCCATACAAAAAAAAATTTTCAAATTTTTTTATAAAAAAACAAGAATTATGGATAATAATAGTATTGATATTTATGTTAGTTTTTTTAGGTTTATATCCACAAAAAATTATAGATCTTTCATATAATTTTATACACAATATTGAAAAAGAATTTAATAATTCTCTTCTAAAAATAAGGTTGTAATCAATAATGACAATAAACTTACAACAATTAACAGCATTACTTCCTTTGTTGATTATAATATTCACTGCATTAACAGTCATGTTATCTATTTCTTATAATCGAAATCATTTCTTTATTGCTGTTTTTAGTATATTAGGTTTTATATCTGCATTTTGTTCTCTATATTTATTGACTAAGATTGTTCCTATAGACATAACTTTTCTATTTTATATTGATAGTTATTCTATTTTATATATTGGAATGATTATGATTTCTAGTTTGTGTACATGTATTTTCGCATATCCATGGTTGTTAAAATATCCGTTTAATAAAGAAGAATTTTATTTGTTAATAATAATTTCAAATTTAGGCGCCATTTCATTAATTATATCAAATCATATGGCGGCATTTTTTATTAGTACTGAACTTATATCTTTACCAATTTTTGGTTTAATTGCTTATTCTAGTTATCAAAAACATTCTTTAGAAGCTTCATTCAAATACATTATTTTATCTGGTATTTCATCTAGTTTTTTACTGCTTGGAATTGCATGGATTTATTCTATTTCTGGAAGTCTTGATTTTTTATCAATACATCAAGTTTTTGATATTGTTTCTAAAAATGAAAAACTAGTAGTTTTATTTGGTACTTGTATGGTTCTTGTATCTTTATTTTTTAAATTATCAATTGTACCATTTCATTTATGGACTCCTGATATTTATCAAGGAACACCTACATCGGTATTATCTTTTTTTTCCACTACCAGTAAAATTGCTGTTTTTATTGGATTATTACACTTTTTTTTACGTATCTCTAATTTTAATAGTGAAACATTACATTTTATATTATTATTAATTACTATTTTTTCTATAGTAATTGGTAACTTAATGGCTCTTTTCCAGAAAAATATTAAAAGATTTTTTGGATATACATCAATATCTCAATTAGGATATCTTTTAATAGTATTATTTACATCTAAGAAGAATCATTTATTTTCTTTAGAAGCTAGTACAATATATTTGTGTAGTTATTTATTCAGCAATATAGCATGTTTTGGTATTATTAATTTAATTTCAAATTCAGATAAAAAATATAATATTGATTCATCAATACATTTATATCAAGGACTATTTTGGTCACAACCACTTTTATCTACTATATTTACTTTATCACTCCTTTCTTTAGCAGGTATTCCAATGACTTTAGGGTTTATTGGAAAATTTTATATTTTATCAATTATTATGCAAGAACATTTATGGATAATAGGTTTTTCTTTTCTGATTGGAACTGTTTTAGGTTTATATTGTTATTTAAGAATGATTCTGAATTTGTATTTAAAGCAAAAGAAATTATTTCAAATAGATTCGAAAATATATAAAAATTGGTTTTATACTCCTTCCGGAGTAGTAATATGTATTTCAGGAATAATATTATTAATATTAGGGATATATCCAAGTCCATTAATTAGCTTGATGAAATTAACTATATAATATTCATTTTTAAAATACGTGTAAATATTATATTGTCAAAATTGTTACTGATAAAAAAGATATGTTTAGAATATAGTTTTTCATATTTCGTAACTTTAGAGTATTTTTTCTCATTTTTGATAACATATAAAGTATATAATTGTATTTATAAGAAAAAAATTAATAATATTTAAAGTATTATTTTCTTTATGATTTTTTTTAGTTTTTTTATCTTGATTATTTTTTCATTATTGTGGCATATGGTTTTGTAAAATGAAGTTAGTAAAATTTCTAATTCAAAAGTTATATTATTTTCTATTAGTTATTCATTAGAAACATTGTTTTTAATAAATAATGTTCTTATGACGTTTTATTTTTTAAATTTTAAAACATTAATAAATTTTTAAAAATATTATTGTCTGTTTAGTATATAAAAAAAATTAGTACTACGTTCTATAATAATTTTTTTTACCATATTTTCTGTATTATTTTTTCTATATTGTATTTCGATTAAATATGTTTTTTCATATCTATTATTATTATAAAAAAACATTAAAATTAAATATAGATTACTAGTTTTTTAATTTTTATTTTTATAAAAATAATGCTTGAGAAATTCTGAAATATTAAAAACTTTATAATAATATTAATTGTTATAATAATAACATCTATAATTAGTAGCATTCCGTATTATAAAAAATATTAATATATTAATATTTTTACTCAACGATATAGTTATACATAAAAATTTTCAATTTTATTTGATATAAAAGATGCTAAAAGCGATATGTTTAATAAAAATTATTCTTTATCTATGTGGCTTAAATATTTAGAAAAATCAGATAGAAAAATAATATATGATCTTTCTGAAATAAAGTCTCTTGCAAAAAAGTTAGATGTATTAGATTCAAAAGCTTTTATTTTTACTGTTGCAGGGACTAATGGAAAAGGAACAACTTGCGCGATGTTGGAAAGATTACTATTAAATGCAGGTTATCAAGTAGGATTATACACTTCTCCTCATCTTATAAAATTTATCGAAAGAATACGGATTAATGGATTTTTTCTCAATGAAGAAGATTATATCTCCGCCTTTCAGAATGTAGAATCAGAAAGAAATGGTATTTTACTAACTTATTTTGAATTTATTACACTTGCTGCATTGATTTTATTTAAAAGATATTCATTAGATATTCTTATATTAGAAGTAGGATTAGGAGGTAGATTAGATGCTACCAATATTGTAGATTCTGATATATCTATAATAACTAATATAGGTATAGATCATACTTCTTTTTTAGGAACTGATCGTGCAAGCATTGCGCGTGAAAAATCTGGTATTTTTAGAAAAAATAAAATTTCTGTAATCGGCGAGGTAAATATTCCTGATTCTATGTATCAAATAGCTAAAGAAAAAAAAACAATATTAAAAAAAAATAATGTAGATTGGTCCTGGGAAAAACAAGATTGTTATTGGAATTTTTTTCATTCAGATATTAAGTTATATAATTTGCCTATTACTCAAATACCATTATCAAATGCAGCTATTGCATTAGCTGCTCTTTATTATTCAGGTATTAAAATTGATGAAAAAATTATAAGAGAATCTATTTCTAATGTTCAATTGTTAGGTAGATTTCAGATAATTTCTACTCGTCCTTACATTATTATTGATGTAGCTCATAATCCTGATGCTGCTTTTTATTTATCTAAAAAAATAGATGAAATTGATATAAAAGGGAAAATATATGCAGTAGTAGGTATATTAAACGATAAAGATATTTCAGGTATTATCAATCCTTTAAAAAGTAAAATTCATTATTGGTTTGCTGCACCTTTAAAAACAATTCGGACTGCCACTAAAAAGCAATTAAAAGATATTTTTCCCATTTATAATACATCTGTTTTAAATGATATTAATGAAGCTTATAAAAAAGCGTTGATATTAGCAAAAAAACAAGATGCTATTATAGTGTTCGGTTCTTTTTGGACTGTTTCAGAATTTCTTTCTTTAAATATACAAGTTTAAGTAACATAATAGATAAAAAATATGGTTTTGGAAAAATCTATGTTTCTACTAGATTATATTATTATTGCTACTGTTATTGTTTCGGTTTTTTTTGGCTTGTTACGTGGTTTTTGTCAAGAAGTATTCTCCGTTTTTTTTTGGTTTTTTAATTTTTATTTTTTTAATAAATATAATTATTTTAGTTCTTTTTTTAAAAATGCAATTCAAAATGTTTTTTTAAAAGATAAGATTTTAATATTCGTTATGATTATTTTTTTTTTGTTATAAGATATATTTTAAATTTTTTTATGAAAAAAATTATTAAAAAAATTAAATTGTCTTATTATAATATTATTTTAGGAGGGTTTTTTGGAGTATTGCGTAGTATATTATTGATATTTTTGTTTCTTTTTATTTTTAATTATTTTAATCAGAACGGTTATATATATTATATACATCATTCTATGCTAATCTCTATTCTTGTAATGTTTAAAAAGTATTTTTTATTATTTTTCAGTTTGTTTTAAAAACTAAGCACATTATTCATATTAGCATAAAATTATAGTGTGCTTAGAATTGCAGAGGTTTTAATAAAGTACATTTAATGTTCAAACATAGCAGAAATAGATTCTTCATTACTAATACGTCTTATTGCTTCTGCTAACATGCCTGCTAAGGTTAGTGTTCGTACATTTGGTAGTAATTCAATTTTTTTTGATAATGGAATAGTATCACATACAACAACTTCATCAATAACAGAATTTTTTAAGTTTATTGATGCGTCACCAGAAAAAACCGGATGTGTTGCATACGCAAAAACTCTTTTTGCTCCTCTTTCTTTAAGTGCTTCTGCGGCTTTACAAAGAGTACCCCCTGTATCTATCATATCATCTACTAAAATACAATCACGATTAGCTACATCCCCAATAATATGCATAATTTGAGATACATTAGCACGAGGTCTTCTTTTATCGATAATTGCCATGTCAGTATCATACAGAAGTTTAGCAATTGCTCTAGCTCTCACTACCCCGCCAATATCAGGAGATACAACAATTGGATTTTTTAGTTCTCTTTGGAGCATATCTTCTAAAAGAATTAAACTACCAAAAACATTATCGACAGGAACATCAAAAAAACCTTGTATTTGTTCTGCATGAAGATCTACTGTTAATACACGATCTACTCCAATACTGGATAGAAAGTCAGCTACTACTTTTGCTGTTATAGGAACTCGTGCTGATCTAACTCTACGGTCTTGACGAGCATATCCAAAATATGGTATTACTGCAGTAATCCTACCAGCAGAAGCTCTTCTTAAAGCATCTACCATTACAACTAATTCCATGATGTTATCATTGGTAGGCGAACAAGTAGACTGAATGATAAAAACATCCCCACCTCTTACATTCTCATTTATTTGAACACTTATTTCACCATCACTAAATCGGCCTACAGATGCTTTTCCTAAATTAATATATAATCGATTTGCGATAAATTTTGCTAGTTTGGGAATAGAATTTCCAGAAAAAAGTTTCATTTCAGGCATAAAGAACCTTTTTTGTTTTGAATTAGTAATCTTTTACATATTTAATTACAAAATATATTTTTTATTTAATATATATATTTTTTTTTATGAAGAGTTTTATGTAATGGTGAAATATTAACACTTTTTGCTATAAATCCTTGCATATTTTTAGGTAATAAAGAAAAAATTTTTTCTGCAGATTTCTTATTATTAAATTCAGAGAAAACGCAAGAACCTGTTCCAGTCATCCGTGAAGGGGCATGTGAAGATAACATGGAAATTAATTTTTTTATTTTAGTGAATTTTTTTTTCGCTATATTTTCAAAATCGTTCCTAAATGGTAGCATTAATAATGCTTGAATTGATTTTTTAGGTTTATCCTTTTTTAATAATGGACTAGAAAACATCTTTTTTGTTGAAATATGAATATGAGGATATACAACTAAATACCATTTTTCTTCTCGTATAACAGGAGATAATATATCTCCTATTCCTTCAATAATAGCTGTTTTGCCTGCAATAAAACCAGGTACATCTGCTCCTATTTTAACACTTAATAAGGCTAGTTCTTTTAATGTATATTTTGTATTCCATAACTTGTTTAAAACAATTAAAGTAGTTGCAGCATTAGACGAACCTCCACCTAGTCCACTTCCTATAGGTATTTTCTTTTTTAGAATTATTTTTGCTCCATAACTAAAATTACGTAATTTTCCATCAAATAGTGCTTTTTCTTTTAGTAAATTAGCAGCGATAATAATACTATTTTTTACATTTAGAAGGTTTTTTTTTTCGGTAAACAATTGAATACAACCTGTTTTATTAGCAATTATTTTCAATGTATCACCATAATTGAGAAATTGAAATAATGTTTGTATATCATGATACCCATCTTTACGCATTCCTGTTACATAAAGAAATAGATTAATTTTTGCAGGAGATAACCATGTATGAATCATTTGAAGTTTTATTTATTAATTTAAAATATTTTTTTATATTAGTTTTTATTAAAATTACATGAAAAAATTTAAAATGATATACTTGTTCTAGTATAGATATTTTAATTTTTATCGTTTTTAAAATTTATTAAATAAAAAAATATTTTTTATAATTTTAATAATATTAATAATACATTATTTGATATTAATTAAAAATTATTTTTAAAATATTCTGTCTAACAGAAGAAGGATTTTATGAATAATTCTATTTTAAACAAATTAAAATCTTTACGAGATCGTTATCAAGAAATTGAACTAATGTTAACTCAGAAAAAGATTATATCCGATCGAGATAACTTAAAAAGTTTATCTAAAGAATATTTAAAACTTTCTAAAATTATAAAATGTTTTGTTCAATGGGAACAATTAGAAGATGAGATTAAGAATGTTAATGTTTTATTAAAGGATATAGAAATTCAAGACATAGCTGAAGAAGAATTATTTCTTTTTAATAAAAAAAAGAAAAAATTAGAAAAAAAAATTAGTCAATTATTATTACCTGAAGATCCTAATGACGAACATAGTTGTTTTATTGAAATTAGATCAGCAACAGGTGGAGACGAATCTTCTATTTTTGCTGGCGAATTATTTAGAATGTATTTTCGATACGCTGAATATCATTCATGGAAAGTAGACATAATGAATGTCAGTGAAAGTGAAAAAGGAGGATTTAAGGAAATCATTATAAAAATTACAGGGAAAGGTGCATGTGGTCGTTTAAAATTTGAATCAGGTGGTCATCGTGTACAAAGAGTCCCAGAAACAGAATCACAGGGGAGAATTCATACATCTACTTGTACTGTTGCAGTTATGCCAGTTATTCCTGAAACTGAAAAAGAAGAAATTAATCCTTCGGATTTAAAAATAGATACTTTTCGTTCTTCTGGTGCAGGAGGGCAACACGTTAATACAACTGATTCTGCTATTAGAATAACTCATATTCCTACTGGTAATGTAGTAGAATGTCAAGATGAACGTTCACAACATAAAAATAAAGCGAAAGCCTTGTCTATTTTATCAGCACGTATTTATGCCGCCCAATTAGAAAAAAAACATCAAGAAAAATCTTCTATGAGAAGAGTTTTGTTGGGAACAGGTCAACGATCAGATAGAAATAGAACATATAATTTTCCTCAAAATAGAATTACAGATCATAGAATTAATTTGACTATCTATAAATTAGATGAAGTGTTACAAGGAAAATTAGATTTGCTTATTGATCCAATAACTCAAGAACATCAAGCAGATATGCTTGCTTCTTTATCTCAATCAGAGCTATGAATATTAAAAAATGGTTAGAAAAATCTATTAATAGATTATCTTCTGTTGATAATCCAAAATATGAATCTGAATTTTTATTGAGTTATGTTTCAAAATGCACACGTAGTTTTATTATTGGTTCTGATGATATCGAATTGACTCAGAAACAATATAAATATTTAAATTATTTAATTTATCGCAGATCTTTAGGAGAACCTATAGCTTATATAATAAAAGAAAAAGAATTTTGGTCTTTGTCTTTATATGTTTCATATGATACTCTTATTCCAAGACCTGATACAGAAATTTTAGTAGAAAAAGTATTATCTAAAATTAAGAGTAGTTCTGTTTTAATTCTTGATTTAGGTACTGGATGCGGAGCTATTTCTTTAGCTTTAGCAAGTACATGTTCTAGTTGGAATGTTATTGGTATTGATAAATCAGAAAAAGCTCTTACAGTAGCTAGAATGAATGCAGCTAAATTAAATATTAAAAATGTTACTTTTTTTTGTAGTAATTGGTTTTCAAATGTAAAAAATAAATTTAATATTATTGTAAGTAATCCACCATATATTAGTAAAAAAGAAATAAAATTTTTTAAAAAAGATATTTTTTTTGAGCCGTTGAATGCTTTGATATCTGATGATAATGGATTATCAGATATCAAAAATATAGTAAAAAACGCAAAAAATTATTTATTTCATGGAGGTTGGTTATTAATAGAGCATGGATGGAAACAAAAATTACAGGTACAAGATTTATTTAGACAATATAATTTTGTTGAAATAGAATCTTATCAAGATTATGGAGGCAACGATCGTGTGACAATCGGTAAAAAATATGATAAATAAAATTTTATAAAATAAAAAAATGTTTTATTAACAAAAATAAAAAAAAATGTTATATTTTAATATAAAATATGTATTAATTACATATAAAATTATACCATTTAAATTTATTTACTAATTTAAAAAAATACTACTATTACTAATAATATGAAAGCCATTTCTAATATTGATTTTTCTAAATTATCACTTTTTGAATCTATTATTATTGCTTCTCAAGCTATTCGAGAAGATTTTCCTTCAAATTGTGTTCTATCTGAATTAAAAAATAGAATAAAAGAAGCCGAGTCTTATATTTCATCTGAAAATGAACCTGATCGACAATTAGAAAAATTATTGGAATTATTTTATATTCACTGGAACTTTGGTGGTGCAAGTGGTGTTTATAATCTTTCAGATGCACTATGGATTGATAATGTTCTTAAAACACGAAAAGGTACTGCAGTATCCTTAGGTATTCTTTTTTTACATATTGCTCAAGAATTAAAATTGCCTTTAAATCCTGTTGTATTTCCTACTCAACTTATTTTAAGAGCAGATTGGATTAATAAGAAAAAATGGCTTATTAATCCTTTTAACGGAGAGATGTTAGATCAACATACATTAGAAGTCTGGTTAAAAGGCAATATTAGTCCCACGGCAGAATTATATGAAAATGATTTATACAAATCTGAATCTATTACTGTTATCCGAAAAATGTTAGATACATTAAAATCCGCATTAATGGAAGAAAAAAAAATGGAATTAGCATTAAATGTTACTAATTTATTACTTAAAATTGATCCGAATGATCCATATGAAATTCGTGATAGAGGTCTAATATATGCACAATTAGAATGTAATCATGTTGCTTTAACAGATTTAATCTATTTTGTAGAACATTGTCCTGAAGATCCAATTAGTGAAATAATTAAAATTCAAATTCATTCTATTGAACAAAAAAAAATTGTATTGCATTAAAATAATTTATGGTGTAACTGGCAAATTACGTTTATGTAACGTATCAAAGTATAATTTTTCAATAATTTTTTGATTTTCGAGGTTTATTTTTTTTCCTTCTAAATAAGAATCAATCATATTATATGTAACACCTAAAATAGATTCGTCATCTTGTTGAGGATGTTCATCTTCCAAATCTGCCATTGGTTTTTTTAAATACAAATGCTTTGGACAATTTAATTTTTTTAATAATAATTGAATTTGTCGTTTATTTAATTTGGCAATAGGATTTATATCTGTTCCGTTATCTCCATATTTTGTAAAAAATCCGGTTATGCTTTCTGCTGCATGTCCTGTTCCGACTACCAGACCCTTTTTTACTGCAGCAACGCTATATTGTACTTTCATTCTTTCTCTGGCTTTTTCATTACCTCTTATATAATCTGAGATAATAATACCTGCTTTTTTTAAAGAATTTTCACTGCTTAAAACTGCTTGTTTGATATTAATATTAAATACTTGATCTGGTTTTATAAAATTAATTGCATCTTGACAATCTATTTCGTCAGATTGAATGCCATATGGCAAACGTAATGCGATAAATTGATAATTAATGTCTTTTCTTTCATTTCTTAATGTTTCAGCAGTTATTTGACACAATTTAGCAGTTAATGTAGAGTCTTGTCCTCCACTAATACCGACTATTAAAGATTTTAGGTAAACATGATCAAGTAAATATTTTTTTAAAAAATCAACACAATTTTTGATTTCTATTTCTGGTATAATTACTGATTTTACTCCTAATGATTTAATAATTTTTTTTTGAAGTGTCATTTGGTTCTCCTATTTTTTAAAGAAGTGTAAATATTTTATATGAAATACTAAATGTATTTTTTAATTTTATTAAAACAGAAAAATGGATAAAAAATTGAATAGTTTAATTTTTGTATTAAATTGTGGTAGTTCTTCTATAAAATTTGCAATATTAAATCCTAATAATGAAAAAAAATATTTATCTGGTTTAGTGGAGTGTTTGTTTTTGTCAGAGACATATATTACGTGGCAGTGTCTAGGTGTAACATATAAAAAAAAAATAGGTTCAAAAATTAATCATGAAGCCGCCTTAAATTTTATTATAGATCAAGTTTTATCAGAAAAAAAAGATATTTTAAAAAATTTAATAGGTATAGGACATAGAGTAGTTCATGGGGGAACTAAAATAAAAAAATCAACTTTGATTGATAATAATATTATACAATGTATTCAGGATGCAGTTTGCTTTGCTCCATTGCATAATCCAGCTAATTTAATTGGTATTAAAACAATTATAGAAAAATATCCTAGTTTATCAAGAAAAAATGTAGCGGTTTTTGACACATCTTTTTATCAAAATATGCCTGAAACTTCTTTTCTATATGCAATTCCGTACAATTTTTATAAGAAATACGGTATTAGACGTTATGGTGCTCATGGTACTAGTCATAATTATATTGCTCATAAAACTTCTGTCATATTAAATAAAGAATTCAAATCTTTAAATATTATAACATGTCATTTAGGTAATGGAACTTCTATTTCTGCTATATGCAATGGAATATGTGTAGATACTTCAATGGGATTAACTCCTCTAGAAGGATTAGTGATGGGAACTCGAAGCGGGGATTTAGATCCTTCAATTATTTTTTTCATGAACAAAATACTTGATTTGAGTATTGATGAAATTGAAATAATTTTAAATAAAAAATCAGGACTATTAGGCTTAAGTGGTATTAGCAGTGATTTTCGCTATTTTGAGAAAAATTATAATTATAAAAAAGATGCTACAAGAGCTGTAGATATTTTTTGTCATCGTTTATCAAAATATATTGCTTCTTATATAATCTTAATGGAAAATCGTTTAGATGCTGTTGTTTTTACTGGTGGAATTGGTGAAAACGTGCCTTTAATTAGAGAATTAACTCTTTCCAGATTATCTATATTAGGTTTTAAAATTGATTTAGAACTAAATTTATCTATGACAGCTGGTAGATCGGGAATAATAACTAAATGCACTTCTCGTCCAGTTTTTGTAGTTCCGACAGACGAAGAGTTAGCAATAGCTCAAGAAACTAATAATATAATTAATATAAAATAGTTATTTTCTAGTATTTTATTATGTTTATATGTCATAACAGGATAATTATGTCACGTATTATAATGTTAACTCCTCTAGATTCAGATATTAGTTTGACTTCAATAAGTTTGAGTATGATTGATTTTTTCAATAAAAACAAATCTGAAAAAAAATCTATTCCATCTATATTATATTTTTCTTTTGTAAAAAATTTATTAGACGATACATCATTAATTATTAAAAGATATTTTTCAAAAATTGTTCATGTACTAGACGATATAGATTTTTCTGAAATTTTTTTTAACTCTTCTGAATATTTATTGTTATCAAATAAGATCATAGAAGAATGTTATAAAAATAAGTTTTTATATCAATTTATTTTAATTGAAGGTATTAATAATAATCATAACGTTAATTTTAAAGAAATTAATCATGACATTTCTCAAAATTTAAATGCAGAAGTGATATTGGTATCAAATTTAGAAAATTCTTCTTCAGCATGTATTGAAAAAAAAGAAAAACAAATAAATTTACTTTTAAAACAAAAAAAATATAAAAATATTTTAGGTGTAATCTTTAATAAGATTAATTCTCCTTTTATAGAAAAAAAATATGATTTTACAGAAAAACTAAAATTTTTAAAAAAAATAAAATGTAAAAAAAAAATAGTTGGTCTGAAAGCAGTATTTAGAAATATTTTTTTTCCAATTATAGCTTGTATTCCTTGGAATAAAAATATTATAAAAACACATGTAATAGATCTTTTTAATTTTTTAAATGTGAAACAGATTAATTTAACGCAAAAAAAAACTCACATTATAGAAGAAATAATTATATTTGATGAAAGTTTTCTAAACATGTTAAATAAGAATTATTTAAATGCTTTAATAATAATTTCTTTTAGTCGTATAGATATTTTTATAGATATTTTAAATTTAAATTCCAATTTGTACAGTAATAAGATTAAATGTATTATTTTGACAGGAGTATTAAAATCAAGAAAATATATTATTTCTTTATGCGAGGTTTTAATTAAAAAATCTATTTCTGTTCTTTTTACAGAAAGTAGTACAATAGATATTTTATCGCAATTGCAAAAATTTAACTTTAATATTAAGGTAAAAGATTTAATATATATTAAAAAGTTACAAAAATATATTTCTAGTTTTTTTTGTCATACTTCCATTATGGTTTCTAAAAAAAAGTATAATTGCAGCGTGATGTATTCACCAAAAGAATTTTGTTATACTTTAAAAACGTTATCAAAAAAAAGAAATAAACGTATTATACTACCTGAATCATATGAAATAAGAATACTAAAAGCTGCTGCAATATGTTGTGATTCTAATATTGCTCAATGTGTATTATTAGGAGATCCCAAAAAAATATATAGTATAGCAAATGAACAAGGTATACATTTAAATAAAGATATTGAAATAATTAATCCTGTTTCAATAAGGCAAAAATATGTTCCTCGTCTTTTAGAAATTCGCAGAGACAAAGGTATAAGTGAATTTTCCGCAAAAAAACAATTACAAGACAATACTGTTTTAGCTACTCTAATATTGGAATCTAAACAAGTAGACGGATTAGTTTCTGGATCAGTAAATACAACATCTAACACTATACGTCCAGCATTACAAATCATTAAAACTAATCCTGAGAGTTTATTAGTGTCATCTATTTTTTTTATGTTACTACCAAATCAAGTTTTTATTTATGGCGATTGTGCTATTAATGTTAATCCTACTGCAGAAGAATTAGCGGAAATTGCAATTCAATCTGCAGATTCAGCAAAAATTTTTGGAATAGAACCACGTGTTGCTATGCTATCTTATTCAACTGGTTGTTCTGGATTCGGATATCAAGTTGACAAAGTAAAAGAAGCTACTTTTATCGTTAAAAATAAAAGACCTGATTTAATTATTGATGGTCCTATACAGTATGATGCAGCAGTTTCAAAAAACGTTTCTAAATTAAAAGCCCCTTGTTCACCAATTAAAGGATCTGCAAATGTATTTATTTTTCCAGATTTAAATTCCGGTAATATAGCTTATAAAGCTGTTCAGCGTTCTTCAAAAATAGTTTCTATTGGTCCGATGTTGCAAGGATTAAGACAACCGGTAAATGATTTATCACGAGGTGCTTCGGTAGAAGATATTGTTTACACTATTGCATTAACATCAATTCAATCTTAATAAAAATATATTTTATGAAATAAAACAAATACATTTTTCATATTTTAATTACAATATTTCCATTTGGTTGACAACAACATGGAAATATTTCTCTTTCTTTAAATAAAGCAGCTATAGGTTGTTTTTTAAAGTAGAATATTTTTCCTTTAATTAATTCAATTCTGCACATTCCGCAATATCCAGATCGGCACTGATATTCTATATTTATATTGTTTAATTCTAAAACAAATAATAAAGATTTTTTTTTTTATAAATAATTTTTTTTTGGATATTTATTATTTCAATAATAGTATAAGTCATTTTATAATTTAAATTTTTTAAATTCATTATTAGATATTTCTGAATCAATCTGACCAACTAAATAAGAACTGATTTCTGTTTCTTGAGGAGCAGTTTGTATATTATCAGAAGTTAACCAATTATTAATCCAAGGAATAGGATTAGATTGTTTTGTAAAAGGCATTGGAAAACCTATTGCATGCATACGCATATTTGTAATATATTCTATATATTGACAAAGAATATCTTTATTTAATCCTAGCATCGAACCATTCTGAAATAAATATTCTGCCCATTTTTTTTCTTGTTGTGCAGCTGAAATAAAGATATTAATAGCTTCTTCTTTAGATTCTAAAATTATATCTTTCATATCCTCGTTATTTTTTATATTACTTAAAATATTTAAAATATGTTGAGTTCCTGTTAAATGTAACGCTTCATCACGTGCTATCAATCTTATAATTTTTGCATTACCTTCCATTATCTCTCTTTCTGCAAATGCAAATGAACATGCAAAACTAACATAAAATCTAATTGCTTCTAAAACATTTACACTGATTAAGCATAAATATAATTTTTTTTTGAGCAAACGTAAATTGATATCAATCTTTTTTCTATTTACCGAATGCATACCTTCACCAAATAAATGCCAATAGCTAGTTATTTTTATTAGTTCATCATAATATATAGAAATATTTTGAGCACGGTCATTAATATTTTTATTTGAAATAATATCATCAAATACTAAAGATGGAGAATTGACAATATTTCTAATTATATGAGTATAAGAACGTGAATGGATGGTTTCTGAAAAAGACCATGTTTCAATCCATGTTTCTAGTTCAGGAATAGAGATAATTGGCAAAAAAGCTATATTAGGGCTTCTTCCTTGAATAGAATCAAGTAAGGTTTGATACTTTAAATTACTAATAAAAATATGTTGTTCATTATTAGGCAAGTTTTGAAAATCTATTCTATCTCGAGAAAGATCTATTTCTTCAGGTCTCCAGAAAAATGATAATTGTTTTTCAATCAATTGTTCAAAAATATTATACTTTTGTTGATCATATCTAGCAATATTTACAGATTGTCCAAAAAACATAGGTTCTTTAAGTTGATTATTTTTTTTTTTTGAAAAAATTGTATAAGACATATTATTATACCTAATGATAAATTAAATGTTTTAGCACGTATTTTTTTAAATACCTATATTTTTTATTTTTATATAATACATGAACCACTTTCGCAAGTATTTTCTGTTATAGATTCAGACATAATGTTTTGATGTTCTTCAGAACCATCTCGAGTATTTTGATAATATAGTGTTTTTAAACCAAGTTTATAAGATAATAGAAGGTCGTAAATAAGTTGCTTCATAGGGATTTTATTATTTAAAAATCTTTTTGGATCATAATGAGTATTTACTGAAATAGATTGATCGATAAATTTTTGCATAATACCTGTGAGTTGAAGATATCCTGTGTTATTTGGTATATCCCAAAGCAATTCATATTGTGATTTTAATTTTTTATATTCAGGAACAACTTGACGCAATATTCCATCTTTTGATACTTTAATGCTAACAAAACCTCTTGGTGGTTCAATGCCATTTGTTGCATTAGATATTTGAGAAGATGTTTCTGAAGGCATCAAAGCAGATAATGTTGAATTTCTTAGACCATATTTTTTAATTTTATAACGTAATACATTCCAGTCTAAATGTAGCGGTTCATTACATATAGCATCAATATCTTTTTTATATGTATCTATAGGTAATTTCCCTAAATAATAGTTAGTATGATGAAATAAAGAACATGCTCCTTTTTCTTTTGCTAATTCACAAGATGCTTCTAATAAATAATACTGCATTGCTTCAAAAGTTTTATGTGTTAAATTTTTTGCGCTACCATCTGAATAACGTACTTTATTTTTAGCTAAATAATATGCAAAATTAATTACACCAATGCCTAAGGAACGTCTAGAAATAGCTGACTTTTTCGCTGCTAGTATTGGATAATTTTGATATTCTAATATTTCATCTAATGCACGTACAGATAATATAGATAATTCTTTAAATTCATTAAGATCTTTAATTGTTCCTAAATTAAAAGCTGACAATGTACACAGTGCTATTTCTCCATCTACATCATAGATATCATTTAACGCTTTAGTAGGTAATGTAATTTCTAGACATAAATTAGATTGTCTTATTGGAGATAGTTTTGGATTAAATGCACTGTGTGAATTGCAGTGATCTACATTTTGTATGTAAATACGTCCAGTAGAAGTTCTTTCTTGCATCATCAATGAAAATAGATCTAATGCTTTGATTGTTTTTTTTCTTATTTTTTTGTTTTTTTCATACTGCAGATATATTTCTTCAAATTTCTTTTGATCAGAAAAAAATGCTTCATATAAGTCAGGAACATCAGAGGGGCTAAATAATGTTATTTGATCTCCTGATAACATCCTTTGATACATTAATTTATTAATTTGAATAGCATAGTCGATATGACGTACTCTGTTTTCTTCAATTCCTCTGTTATTTTTTAAAACCAATAAACTTTCAACTTCAAAATGCCATATTGGATAAAAAATAGTTGCAGCTCCGCCTCTAACACCTCCTTGAGAACAGGATTTTACAGCACTTTGAAAATGTTTATAAAAAGGTATACAACCAGTATGAAATGCTTCTCCATTTCTAATAGGGCTTCCTAACGCCCGAATTTGTCCAGCATTAATTCCAATACCAGCACGTTGAGAAACATATTTGACAATAGAACTTGTTGTAGCATTAATAGAATTTAAATTATCAGCACATTCAATTAAAACACAGGAACTAAATTGACGAGTAGGTGTTCTAACTCCAGACATAATGGGTGTTGGTAGTGAAATTTTAAAAGTGGATATGGCATTATAAAAGCGATGGATGTAATTCATTCGAATATTTTTGGCATATTGAGCAAATAAACATGCAGCTATTAAAATATATAAAAATTGTGCACTTTCATATATTTTTCCACTTATGCGATTCTGTATTAAATATTTTCCTTCTAACTGTTTTACTGCTGCATATGAAAAATTCATATCTCGCCAATGATCAATGAAAGAATTCATTTGTAAAAATTCTTCATAAGAATAGTTCTTTAATAAATTTTTATCATATTTCCCTAAAAGAACCATTTTTTTTACATGATCATATAGTTGAGGTGGTTCAAATTGACCGTAAGCTTTTTTTCTAAGATGAAAAATAGCTAATCTTGCAGCCATATATTGATAGTCTGGTGTATCTTGTGAAATGAGATCAGCTGCAGCCTTTATGATAGTTTCATGAATATTAATAGTAGTGATATTATTATAAAACTGAATACGAGAACATAATTCAACTTGTGACACAGATATATTATTTAATCCTTCAGATGCCCAATTTAATACTTTATGAATTTTATCTAAATTAATTTTTTCTTTTCTTCCATCACGCTTAGTAACAAACAGACTTTTTTTCATAATGAATTTAACTTATTGTAAAGAGTATAAAAAATTTTTGTTTTTATTTAATTATTAATATATATTAGATGTTTTAAGAGATAAATATATTTTTTTTTTTATATAGGTTCTACAATTTTTTGTAAAGCAACAACTTTTTCATTTTTTGAAGTTCTTATCAATATTACACCTTGTGTGTTTCTTCCTAATACTCCTACTTCAGAAACCCTAATTCTAACTAATGTTCCTGCATTAGTAATCATCATGATTTGATCTTTTTCTACAACCTGAATTGCTCCAATGATTTTGCCATTTTTTTTTGTGATTTTAATGGAGATAACGCCTTGAGTAGCACGTGATTTTATAGGAAAATCACTAATTTTTGTACGTTTTCCATAACCATTTTTAGTTGCTATTAAAATACTTCCTTTATTTTTTGGTACGATTAAAGAAACAACTTTATCATTTTTTTTAATTTTAATACCTTTCACGCCAGATGCAGTTCTGCCCATAGTTCGAACACTTTTTTCTAAAAATTGTACTACTTTACCATTTTGTGTAAATAACATGATATTATTGTTTCCATCAGTTAAAGCTACTCCAATCAGTTCATCGTTTGCATGTAAATTAATAGCGATAATTCCTGCAAGTCTAGGTTTTTTAAATTGGTTCAAAGAACTTTTTTTTACTATTCCATGTGCTGTAGTCATAAAAATATTAAGATCATCTTTGTATTCATGAACTGGTAATATAGCTGTAATTCTTTCTTTGGGACTTAAAGGTAATAAATTAACTATAGGTCTTCCTCTTGCATGTCTACTAGATTCTGGTAATTGGTAAACTTTCATCCAATATAGAATACCACGACTAGAAAAACATAATATGGTGTCGTGTGTGTTTGCTATTACTAAACTTTCTATAAAATCTTCTTCTTTTATTTTTGCAGCTGATTTTCCTTTTCCACCCCGTCTTTGAGCATTATAATCAGAAAGAGGTTGATATTTTACGTATCCCGAATGAGACAGTGTGACTACTACATCTTCTTGATTAATTAAATCTTCAATATCAATATCAGCATGATTTTCAATAATTTCTGTACGTCTTGTATCACTAAAATTATTTTTTATAGACAATAATTCCGATTTAATAACATTAAACATACGCTTTGGATTTTCAAGTATTTCTTTTAATTCCTTAGTTTTTCTTATTAAATCACTATGTTCAGCAATAATTTTTTTCTTTTCTAAATTAGTTAATTTATGTAAACGTAAATCTAATATAGCTTGTGCTTGTTGTTCAGTAAAAAAGTATTCAGGTTTTTTTTTATCTACATAATTTTCTTCTTGTAAATAATCATGTTTTTTTATCGTTTCAGATATCCATTTTTTTTTGATTAAAAAATTTTTTGCATCTGCCGGATTTCCTGATTGTTTTATTATTTCAATAATTACATTAATATTTATTACAGCAGTGTTTAATCCTTCAAGGATATGTATACGATTACGTATTTTATTTAATTCAAAAATACTACGTCTTGTAATAATTTCTTGTCTATGAAATAAAAAATGTTTTAATATTTCTTTTAAAGATAATGTTTTTGGTTGTCCTTGACATAAGGCAACCATATTAATCCCAAAAGATATTTGCAATTGAGTTAAAGTATATAATTGATTTAAAATTATTTCAGATACTGCTTCTTTTTTAATTTCTATAACAATTCTCATTCCATCTTTATCAGATTCATCACGTAAAGCAGTAATTCCATCAATTCTTTTGTCTTTTACTAATTCTGCTATTTTTTCAATTAAACGTGATTTGTTTACTTGATAAGGTATTTCGTCAAATATAATAGATTCTTTTTTATTTTTATTATTTTTTTCAATTTTATTTCGTGCTCGAATATAAATTTTTCCTTTTCCTGTGCGATAAGCTTCTTCGATACCTGATTTTCCATTTATAATCCCTGCAGTTGGAAAATCTGGTCCTGGAATATACTTAATTAATTCATTTAGAGTAATATCATTGTTATCAATATAAGCTAAGCATCCATCAATGACTTCATGTAAATTATGAGGTGGAATATTTGTGGCCATTCCTACAGCTATACCTGATGATCCATTTATTAAAAGATTAGGTATTTTTGACGGTAGTATTTCTGGAATATATTCAGTTCCATCGTAGTTTGGTAAAAATTCAACAGTATTTTTTTCTAAATCACTTAATAGTTCATGAGCTATTTTAGACATCCGAATCTCTGTATATCGCATTGCTGCTGCCGAATCTCCATCTACAGAACCAAAATTTCCTTGACCATCTATAAGCACATAACGTAATGAAAATTTTTGAGCCATACGCACTATGGCATCATATACAGCAGAATCTCCATGTGGATGATATTTTCCTATAACATCGCCTACTACACGAGCAGATTTTTTATATGTTTTATTCCAATCATTATTTAATATATACATTGCAAAAAGTATTCTTCGGTGAACAGGTTTCAAACCATCTCGAACATCTGGTAAAGCTCGGCCAACTATTACAGACATAGAATAGTCTAAGTAAGAGCTTTTTAACTCTTCTTCAATATCGACTTGTATGATTTCTCGTGCCGGATCTTTCATATAAACTTTTATCTCTTTCATGAAAAACAATCAAATTAAGTTAAAAAGTATAACATAATTAAACTATTAGATGCATATAAACAAAATCATTCTTTAGGGCAAAGTAATCCTACTTGTCATAAAAAATATTTTTTTTTATATTGTTTATTTGAAACGAAAGTATTATGATAAAATAATTATAGTTTTATAATAAAAATTATTAATAATATTAAAAATATAATAGTTTATTAACTTGACTTAAAAATGAGATCTTATTATGAAAGATGAAGAAAAAAATTTAATAGAAAATTTATTTCATCGTTTAAAAGAAACTGAATTAAACTCTTCTGAAAGAGATGAATCAGCAGATCATTTAATTCAAAATTTAGTGAAAAAACAACCAGCTTCTTCTTATTATATGACTCAAACAATATTGGTTCAAGAAACAGCTATAAAAAAAATGAGCATGAAAATTGAAGAATTAAAAACAAAAATAAAAGCATTGAATAGAGAAGAATTAAATAAAAAACCAAGTTTTTTATCTGGTTTTTTCAAAAAGAATCCTTCTTCTCAACTATCATCTAATGATAGCAATATATGGCAAAAAAAAACAGATATACTGCCAAATAATTATTCGAATACAACTAGTTTACCTGTTAATCAATCATTTCCGACAACAAATAGTAATGGTAATAGTAGTAGAAGCGGTAGTTTTCTTAGTAGTGCATTACAAACAGCAACAGGCGTAGCAGGTGGTATGATTTTAGGTAACATGTTAATGAACGTTTTTAACCATACGAAACCAGAACAAGATATATTTGATACTGTTAATGAATCATCTTTAGATCACCATGCTGAAGATAACTTTTTCAATAATAACTCTCATAACAATGATCTAATCAATTATGAATATGATCAATCAGATATCAATAGAAATGAACTAATTTCAGAAAACGTTAATGATGATATCTATAATACAGACGACGATATTGATGATGATAACTTTATTTAAACGTGTTTATTACTTTAATTATTAAAACTGACTGCATCTGTTATAATATAAAATATAGATCGAAAAATAAAGCCAGCATAAAATATTTTTTTTGCTGACTTTAAGTTTTTTTAAGAATATTTACTTAAATATTTAGCAACTCCTTCTGAAGAAGGCGCAATACCTTTTTCTCCCTTGTTCCAATTAGCAGGGCACACTTCACCAAATTTATTATGAAAATCTATAGCGTCTACCATGCGTATCATTTCTTTTATGTTTCTTCCAAATGGTAGATCATTTACAACTTGGTGACGTACAATCCAATTAGAATCAATTAAAAATGAGGCTCTCAGTGCTACACCAAGATTTGGATGTTCAATGCCATAAGATTTCTGAATGCTATGTTTTATATCAGATACCATAGGAAATTTTATTTTTCCAATTCCACCATTTTTAGGTAGTATTTTTTGCCATGCCTGATGAACAAAAATACTATCAATTGACACACCTACAATTTTAACATTTCTTTTTTTGAATTCTGAATATAGCGTATTAAATTCTATAATTTCAGATGGACATACAAAAGTAAAATCCATTGGCCAGAAAAATAGTATAATTGATTTACCATTAGAATATTTTTTAAGATCAAACTGTTCAACAATTTCATTATTTTTTAAAATTGCTGGAGCTATAAAGTTAGGAGCATTTTGTGTTACTAGAACCATTTTTTTTCCTATTATGTTATATTGTGAAAAGAAGATTTTTATTAAATTTTTATTAAAAACGGTAATTAAAAATGAATATGATTCGAACTTGGAAAAATGTTCTATTTCAAGAAAAAAAAAAGATATTTTATTGATATAATCAAATTTCTTAAACAAGAACGTTTAAATAAAATAATTTACCCAGAACAGAAAAATATATTTAATGCATTTTTTTTAACTCATTTTAATGATATAAAAGTTGTTATTCTTGGACAAGATCCATATTTTTCTGAGAATCAAGCACATGGTTTATCATTTTCTGTACCGAAAAATTCTACTATACCACCTTCTTTAAAGAATATATACAAAGAGTTAAATAGTGATTTTAAAAAAAAACATAGTTTTAATCATGGATGTCTTGAAAACTGGGCTCATCAAGGTGTTTTTTTATTAAATACTATTTTAACAGTTGAATCAGGAAAACCAAAATCACACAGTAATATTGGATGGACTATTTTTACTGATAAAGTAATTTCTACAATTAATTTATATAGAAGTTCTATTGTTTTTTTGCTATGGGGGCATGATGCACAAAAAAAATCTCATTTAATTAATGAAGATAAGCATTATATATTAAAAACATCTCATCCTTCTCCTTTATCAGCACATCGAGGTTTTTTCGGATGTAAACATTTTTCTTTAGCTAACAAAATATTAATTGAAAATAAAAAAAAACCGATTAATTGGTTTTGTATTTAAAAAATAAAGAATTTTCTATGCTAAAATAATATAAAATTATTATTTAAGTAAGAATTTTAAAAAATAGAAAAACGTTAATTTTTAGCCACTTTGACTATTGCTTTTCTTAATAATACTTTATTGAAAGTAAATCCCTTTTTATTAGTAGAAATGATATGATTAGGAAGTGTGTTTTCGGACAATTCTTCTGATATTGATATGTGAATATCAGGATTAAAGAGTTCATTTTTTTTACCTTCAATTTTCACTCCTAATTTATGTAATATGTTTAACAAAGATTGCAATGTAAGTTCGATACCTTTTATTAAAGGTTCGTCTTTTGTGTTTAATTTATCAGATAATATCAAGATTTCTTCTAAACAATCTATTATAGGAATTATTTCCTTTAAAAATCTTTCAGTTTCTGTTTTTTTTATTGTTTTTATTTTTTCTTCAGTATTTTTTTTTATATTTTCTATATTTGCTAGTTTTCGTAACTCAATGTCACTAATTTTTTTTTGATTCTGAATTATTTCTAATTTTAAATCTTCTATTTTTTTGCTTTGAAGCTTGAGTACATCAATTGAATTATCTTTGTTTTCTTTTACAGTATCATTATTTTTAAAAATATTTTCTTCATATATTTTTTTTTCTTGATTTTTCATAAAAGTTACCATTAATTATATTAATAATTAAGCTATTATAAACCTTATAATTAATCTTTCAAGACTGTTTAGTATTATAATATAATGTGCATTATTTTTTTGGGAATTTTTATGTAATGAAGCAACATTTCACTTGTATAGGTATTGTTGGGCGTCCGCGTCATGCGAGTGCATTAATAACACATAAGACTCTTTATAAGTGGTTAATAAAAAATGGTTATAAAGTGTTTATTGAATACACTGTTGCTAAAGAATTAAAATTAAATAATCCTCATACTGCTACATTAATTGAAATTGGCGAATCTTGTGATTTAGCAGTCGTTATAGGTGGAGATGGTAATTTATTATGTGCAGCGCGTGTTTTATCACTTTATAATATTAAAATTATCGGGATCAACAGAGGTAATTTAGGTTTTCTTACTGATTTAAACCCAGATACTGGTTTAAAAAATTTATCAAAGGTTTTGTCGGGAGATTATTTGCTAGAAAATAGGTTTTTATTGGATGCACAAGTTTGTCAAAAAAAAATAATTTCAAGATCTAGCATAGCTATTAATGAAGTTGTCTTACATGCAAAACATTTAGCTCATATGATAGAATTTGAAGTGTACATCGATAATAAATTTTCTTTTTCTCAGCGTGCAGATGGATTGATTGTTTCAACGCCTACGGGTTCGACTGGTTATTCACTATCAGCTGGTGGACCAATTATAGCAGCATCTTTAGATGCTATTGTATTAGTGCCAATGTTTCCACATACTTTATCTGCGCGTCCTTTAGTAATTCATAGTGACAGTATAATTTGTTTGAAATTTTCTAATATTCAAACTAATTTAAAAATAAGCTGTGATAGTCAAACTATTTTAACAATCAAAAAAGATGAATGTGTATTTATTCGTAAAAGTTGTTATTATTTAAACCTTGTACACCCTAAAAGTTATAATTATTTTAAAACTTTAACTTCTAAGTTAAGTTGGTCTAAAAAATTTTTTTAGGTGATTTAACAAATATAAGAAAAGATTAATTTAATTAAAATATTTTTGAAAAATTGATATTTTTTATTAATATAAATTATAGTAAAATACTAATAAAGAGTGTTAATTATTTTTATGTAAACTATAATAAGATATTATTATGAATAATTATATCAAGATGTTATTGATAGTTATGTTATTTTCTGGCTGTTCTGATTTAGAAAAAAGAAAATTCAGATCAGATTTTTTAGAAAAAGCATATTTCAACCAGAGTATGTTAAATAAAAATTATGTTGGTATGACAAGACAACAAGTAGTTTATATTTTTGGCATGCCAATTTTTTCTGATTCTTTTAATGATGTGTATCATTATTGTTTATATAATTTCGAAATGAATAATAAGTTTGAAAAAAGAATTTTAAATTTGTATTTTAAAGAAAATAAAGTTTTAAAATTTAATATCACATAGTTTTTTAAAAAATTTTTTTAATGTTAGTATACATATTTTTGGAGCTGGCGGGATTTGAACCCGCGTCCAAAATCTCTACGAATAAAGTACTACATGCTTAGTTTTTTCTTTATTCAATTCATTACCTAATTTGGAAAAACGCATTTTAGGTTTATAGCTTGAAAAATTTCTTCGTGTCATCATCAAGCTTGATGTTCACGTTTTTCTCTTTTTTATGACCTCCCGAATTTCTCATCCTAAGAGAAAAAGGCTAAGAAGGAAGGGCTTGATACAGTTTTTTAAGCTGCTAAAGCGTATTTTTGTGTATTATTTGCAATTATTGTTTTACGGCTTTTATCGAGGCAAACCGTTCCTCGGCATGCACTTTACTTTGTTGATAATTTTGTCAAATCCAAAAACAGCCCCTTTTTTCTAAAAATGTAGTATTGCAAAAAAAAATAAGTTTGTCTATTAATTATTTTATAGTATTTTGAGAAAATTTTTATATAAATTGTTTAAACAGATATTTTACATAAATTTTAAAAATGGAAATTAACATGAGTATTATTGAAAAGATTAAGAAACAAATTAAAGATAATATTATTTTAATTTATATGAAAGGAACTCCGGAAGCTCCTAGTTGTGGTTTTTCTGCACAAGCAGTCAAGGCTTTGTCAGTTTGTGGTGAAAAATTTGCTTATGTAGATGTTTTAGAAAATACAGAAATTAGGAACAAACTTCCAGAATATGCTAATTGGCCAACATTCCCTCAGTTGTGGATAGATGGTGAACTCATTGGCGGTTGTAGTATTATACTTGAAATGTTAGAAAATGGTCAATTAAAAGAACTCATATCCAAAACAGTAAAAAAATATAAAACGTAATTTTTAAGAAAACCTATATTATATAGATAATATCTAGATTAGATATGACATTAAATAAAGAGTATTGAATTTTGATCTTTATTACTAATGTCATATCTTTTTCTTATTAAGAATACTGTAAAATATATAAGATAATTATCTTGTTAATATTTTTAATACTATTAAATTTTTTTTTCTAAATTAAGAGGCCAACCACCCAAACGTTTCCAACGATTTACTAATTCACAAAAAAGTTCAGCAGTCTGTAAAGTATCATAAAGTGCAGAATGTGCTTGATGGTTATCAAATGATAAGCCAATAGCTTTACATGCTTTAGATAAGACAGTTTGGCCAACTACTAATGCACTTAATGCGGCTGTGTCAAACGTAACAAATGGATGAAAAGGATTATTTTTTATTTTCACTCTTTGAATTGCAGCCATTAAAAAATTATGATCAAAATTAGCATTATGTGCTACAACAATTCCTCGACTACATCCTTGTATTTTAATTCCTTTACGCACCATTTTTAATATAGATTGAATTGCTATTTTTTCGCTAATAGCACCACGTAATGGGTTAAATGGATCAATTTTGTTAAAAGCTATTGCATCAGAGTTTATTATAGAACCTTTAAAGGGTTCTATATGAAAATGTAATGTATTTTCTTTGCGTAACCATCCTAATTCATCCATTTTTAATGTAATTATAGCAATTTCTAATACTGCATCAGTATTTGCATTGAATCCTGCTGTTTCAATATCTATAACAACAGGATAAAAAGTACGAAACCGATTACTTAGCAAATTGAATTCTTGAGTTATAGACATCAAAATCTCATTTTTTAAAATATTTTTTGTTGAATATAGTTAATCTTGTATATTTTTATAATTTTAGTTCTAGATACTTTAAAAATATGTATTATGATTCTTGTTAATAATTTAATAAGTGTACTATAATTTATAAAAATATTTAAGATTAAATTATTAATTTAATAATTTTTAAAAATAATACGACAATTTTATTACAATCATATCTAGGAAAATAAAATGAGTTATATTCTACCTTCTCTACCTTATTCATATGATGCGTTAGAACCATTTTTTGATGAACAGACTATGAAAATTCATCATACCAAACACCATCAAAATTATATCAATAACACTAATTCTATTTTAGAAAATACAGCTTTTTCCTCATTATCTATTGATGAATTAATATCTATTTTCAATGAAATTATTTTAGAAAAGAAACACGTATTACGTAATAACGCAGGTGGTCATATAAATCATAGTTTTTTTTGGAAAAGTCTAAAATTAGGAACAGTTTTAACAAAGGATCTAAAAATAGAAATAGAAAAACAATTTGGTACTATTGATAGCTTCAAAGATAAATTTGAGTCAGTAGCACTTAATCATTTTGGTTCTGGTTGGGTATGGTTAGTGAACCAAAATGGTATTTTATCAATAGTTTCTACTATTAATCAGGATAATCCTTTGATGGGGAAATCAATATCTAATACTTATGGTGATCCTATAATTGCTTTAGATGTCTGGGAACATGCTTATTATTTAAAATATCAAAATAGACGGTTAGATTATATTAAAGCTTTTTGGAACGTTGTTAATTGGGAAGAAGCTTCTAATCGTTTACAGAAGTAATTTATGAACTGTATTGAAATAGTATGATTTACATAGAATTCATATTATATAATTGTTTTCTTATGACGTTTTATGTAATTATTAAAAAACATATAATATATATTATATGTTTTTTTAATTTACTTTATAAAATATTAAAATAATTATTTCAATATTAAAGGATGTTTTTTGAATACTATTAAAATGATAGTTGGATTATCTAATCCAAAAGCAGAATATCATAATACACGTCATAATGCAGGTTCTTGGTATGTTTATTCTTTATCAAAAAGTTACTTAAACAATTTTAAAAAAGAAGAAAAATTTTTTGGTTTTACTGCTTCTTTTTATATAGATTCGCATCATGTTCGATTACTTGTACCTGATATCTTTATGAATATAAATGGTCAGTCAGTATTTAAAATGGCATCGTTTTATAATATTCATTTAAGTGAAATATTAATAGTTCATGATGATTTAGAACTTGATCCTGGAATCATAAAATTAAAATACAGTTATGGACATAATGGACATAATGGATTAAGAAATATTATTAGTGTTTTTAATAATAAAAGTATTAATTTTCATCGATTAAGAATTGGAATTGGTCGTCCAATAAATCGTGATCAAATAGCTTCTTTCGTATTATCAATTCCGACAAAAAAAGAAAAAATGTTAATTCAAAGATCAATTATACATGCAATAGAAGAGAATTTTATTTTAAAAATTTTATAATGTTAATTAAATCAAAATATCTTCTATTTTTCAAGGCGCATAAGATATGGGTTTTAAATGTGGCATTATAGGTTTGCCTAACGTTGGTAAATCTACTTTATTTAATCTTTTAACTAAAGGAAATTCAGCAGTTGCTAATTTTCCATTTTGTACTATTAAACCAAATATAGGTATTGTTCCGGTTATTGATGAACGTATTGATCATCTTGTAAAAATTGTTTCTCCTAAAAAAATAGTTAATGCATTTATAGAATTTATAGATATTGCAGGCTTGGTTAAAGGAGCATCTCAAGGTGAAGGATTAGGTAATCAATTTTTATCTAATATACGAGAAACAGATGCTGTAGTACATGTTGTGCGTTGTTTTAAAAATGACAATATTACTCATATTTATAATAAAGTTCAACCAGAAGAAGATATAGATATTATTAATACTGAACTTATACTATCTGATTTTGATCTTTGTGAAAAAAATATATTACAATTACAAAAAAAAATATCGTTAAAAAATAACGAAGTAGAAAAAAAAATTTATGTTTTAAAAAAATGTATTAATCATTTAAAAAAATTTTTAATGCTAAAAACGCTTAATTTAAATAAAGATGAAAAAGAATTAGTTAGCTATTTACGCTTTGTAACTTTAAAACCAATGATGTATGTTGCTAATATGAATGAAGAAAAAGAATCTTATTATTTTTTAGATAAATTAAATAATATTGCTAAAAAAGAAGATTCTATAGTTATTCCAATTTATGCAAATTTAGAATCAGAATTAATTAAAATGAATAATGAAGAACAAAAAGATTTTATGAAAGAATTTAATATAAAAGCTTTAGGTTTGAATAGCATCATTTCTTCTGGTTATAAATTATTAAATTTAATAACTTTTTTCAGTGTTGGGATAAAAGAAATTCGTGCTTGGGAAATTCTTAATGGAAGTACTAGCATTCAAGCTGCTCATAAAATACATAGTGATTTTAGTAGGGGTTTTATTAGAGTAGAAATTATTAAATATGTAGATTTTATAAAATATAAAAGTGAAGTGAAAATTAAAGAAATGGGTAAATTGAGAATAGAAGGGAAAAAATATTGTATTCAAGATGGTGATATTGTTCATTTTTTATTTAATGTGTAAAACTAATTAATTTTTAAATTTATATATTTATTTGTTAGAGAGGAAAATATTATTTATCCTCTCTAATGTAATAATTTTTATTTTTCTAATAAGAATGTTTTTAATTTACTAAAAATAGGATCAATATTATGAGATAATAGTGGAAGAGCAATTCTATCTTTCAGTTCATTAGGCAATGAAATTTTAGTTTTTAATATTTTTTCTATGGTATTTTTAAATTTCGCTGGATGAGCGGTACCTAGGAATAGACCAAATTCATTTTTTTTTAATTGATCTCGTAGTAATCGATATGCTATTGCAGCATGAGGTTCAGAAATATAACCCAACTCAAATAATTCGTTTAATGATTCTTTGGTTGTAGTATCTGAGACGCTACCAAATCTAAGTTCTTTTAAATCCCATTTTTTTCGATAAAATAATTCTTCAATTCGAGGCCAATTATTAGGTTGGCTAATGTCCATAGCATTCGAGATTGTAGATACAGTTTTTTTAGGATTCCATTTTCCATTATCAAGGAATCTTGGAACAGTATCATTAGCATTGGTGCACGCTATAAATGATTTAATCGGTAAGCCAAGAGATTTAGATAATAATCCAGCAGTTAAATTGCCAAAATTACCACATGGTACTGCTATAACTAAATTTCTTCTTTGTTGCTCTGAAATTAAAGAAAAAGCTTCAAAATAATAACAAATTTGCGCTAATAATCTACTTATATTAATAGAGTTAGCTGAATTTAATCCTATAGATTCTTTAAGTTTTTTATCATTAAAAGCTTCTTTTACTAGTTTTTGACAATCGTCAAAACTGCCGTTGATTGATACAGTTTTTATATTTTTTCCCAAAGTACAAAATAATTTTTCTTGTAATTCACTAATCTTTCCTTTAGGGTATAAAATAATTACTCTTACATTCTTCATTTTATAGAATGCATGTGCTACTGCTGCACCTGTATCACCTGATGTGGCAGTTAAAATAGTCACTGACTCATGTTCTTTATTCAGCGATAGTATCATTTGAGCCATAAAACGTGCTCCAAAATCTTTAAATGCTAATGTTGGTCCATGAAATAGCTCAAAACAATGTATATCTTCTGTGATTTTTATTTTTAATGGGTGTTTAAATAAAAAAGCTTGTTTAACATTTTCATATAATTTTTCTTTAGACATCTCGCGATAAATAAACTTAGAAAGTATTTCCGTACTCCGAGTAATAAAATCCATTTCCAATATTTTTGGTAATTCGATAGGTGTAATAGTAGGTAGTTCTACTGGAAAAAATAATCCCTGTTTTTTTCCTAATCCTAGTTTTACAGCTGTTTCAAAATTTACTTGTTCGCTATGATCTTTTAAATTATAAAGTCTCATTTTTTATCCTATTTTACGTGCACCTTTTGAATCTAAAAAACAAATGTGAACAAATCCTGTTTCATTTTGTAAATAATTTTTTGTTAGCCATGAAGATATTTTTTGAGCTGTATGTATATTATCAGAAATAGAAAAAATAGTAGGACCTGAACCAGATATGCCACAACTAATAGCTCCAATTTTTTTAATATTTTCTTTAGCTTTTAAAAAATCAGGTAGTAATTTTATGCGATATGGTTCTGCTATAAAATCTTGCATTAATCGTGCTGCTAAATAAGGTTGTTGACTATATGAGGCATGAATAAAACCAGCTAAATAACGACTATTTTTAATGCATATTTCTTTTTTGTATTTTTTGGGTAGTATTTCTCTTGCTTTTGAAGTAGGAACTTTTATTCCTGGCCAAGCTATTATCCAAAACCAATTTTTAAAATTTGGTATTGTTTGGCTTATTGTTTCAGAATCTTCTAATATTAACTGTAATCCTCCAAGATAAGATGGAGCAACATTATCATAGTGTATGCTTCCTGATATTTCACCTTCTATTTCTCCCATAAGAAATAATAACTCTTTTGAATTTAAGGGTTTATTGCATAATTCATTCATTGCAACTAAAGTAGCGACTACTGAACAAGCACTGGAACCTAGTCCTGATCCAATAGGCATATTTTTTTCCAGCAGAATAGAAACAGGGATATTTTTTTTGATGACATTACAAAATTTTACCCAGCATTTCCAAACAATATTTTTTTCAATATTTTGGGGTAATTTATTAGAAAATAAACCTTTGTTAATTAAGTTGAATTTCTTTGATAATTTTACTGTTACAAAATCACCTAATAAATCACCACTTATAGGTATAAGTGCTGCACCTAAAATATCAAATCCCACTCCAACATTACCAATAGAAGCTGGCGCATAAATTTTAATCATTACCATGCTCCTGACGTTTATGATAGTGTACGTAGTAAGTCGGAAAATACTCCAGACGCTGTAACATTATTACCGGCACCGTAGCCTCGTAGTACTAAAGGAATAGGTTGATAATAATCAGTATAAAATGCTAGTGCATTTTCACCATTTTTTACTTTATATAATGGATCATTAATTTTGACTTCTTCAAGTTTTATAAAAAATTGCTTTTTTTGTTCTATAGTTGCAACAAATCGTAATACATTTCCTGCATTGCGTGCTTGATTAGTTTTTTCTAAAAAATACAAATCTAATTCTTTTAATTTTAACAAAAATTTATCAACATCTTCGTACATTTTAAAATTGTCTGGTAATAAAGGTTCAATTTTGATATCTTTTAGTTCTATATCATATCCAGATTCGCGTGCTAAAATTAGAAGTTTTCTTGCAACATCTATGCCAGATAAATCATCGCATGGATTTGGTTCAGTAAAACCTAATTCTTTAGCTTCTTTAGTAGCCTGTGACAATAAAACACCTTCTTCTAATCTCCCGAAAATAAAAGATAATGAACCAGACAATATACCTTGAAACCGTATTAAAGTATCACCTGTTCTGAATAGATTCTGAAGAGTTTCTATTACTGGCAATCCTGCTCCAACGTTAGTTTCATACAAAAATTTTTTGTTTGTTTCAGTAGTAGCATTTCTTATTTTTTTATAGTAGCTCCATTCACTAGTATTAGCTTTTTTATTTGAAGTAACCACATGAAAATCATTATAAATAAAATTTACATATTGTTCTGATAATAATTGATTAGATGTACAGTCAACAATTACTGAATTTGAAAAATTATTATTTTTTATTAAATTATTTAATAATTCTAAATTAAAGTTCTGACTGAATTTTTTAAAATCGCTTTTCCAATTAGATAAATCATGTTTATCATTTAAAAAAAATATTTTTTTAGAATTTGCAATAGTGCAAATTTTAATTTCTATATTTTTTTCTTCTAAAACTTTTTTTTGTTTTAATATTTGATTCAATAGCGTGCAACCAACTCCACCTATTCCCATTAAAAAAACATGAATAATTTTTTTATTGCAAAACAATACATTATGAACGTTTTGAACAGCTTTTAAAATATGTTCTTTTTTTATTACTAGTGAAATAGAATGTTTTGAAGAACCTTGTGCAATGGCAAGAATATTAATTTTTGAAGCTCCTAAAGTAGAAAATATTTTTGATGCAATATCATATTTTTTATAAATATTTGATCCAATGACTGAAAGAATAGATAGATTTTCTTTTGTTTTAAAGGAATTTAGCAATCCATTTTTTAATTCTAATTGAAATTCTTTGTTTAATGAGTTGAGAACTTTGTCAACATCATGTTGGAAAATACAAAAATTTATTTTATATTCTGAAGATGATTGAGTAATTAATAATATTTTAATATTATCTCTTGATATTATAGAAAATGCGCGTGGAATAATATTTCCTACATCTTTGATACAAGGTCCAGATATATTAAACATTACTATGTCATCAAGATAAGTAACACCTTTCAAGAAATCTTCTTTAGAATCATTTTTTTGACAAATTAAAGTTCCAATAGATTCAATTTTATCAGTATTTTTAATAAAACATGGGATTTTAAACTGAGAAATTGGTTCAATAGTACGAGGATGTAATACCTTAGCACCAAAATAAGATAATTCCATTGCCTCTTGATATGATATTGATTTTAATAAATAAGCATTTGGAATTTTTCTTGGATCAGAAGTAAAAACTCCGTCAACATCAGTCCAAATTTCACAGCAATTCGCATCGAGACAAGCAGCTAAAACTGCAGCAGAATAATCAGAACCATTTCGTCCCAATACTACTAATTCTTTATCTTTATTACCTGAAATAAAACCAGGCATCAAAATAATATCATTTTTATCAATATTTATATTATGAATGCATTCTTTAGATTTAGATATATCGATTCTTGAATCTAAGTAGTTGTTACCTATAGAAACAAAATTCTTAACAGGATCGATAATAGTTACATTATGATTGTTAGATTCTAATATACTTTTCATAATGAAAACTGAAAGTATTTCTCCACGAGAAATTATAATGGCACGAATATTATCTGGACATTGTTTTAATAACATTATTCCATGTATTATATTTTTTAATTTATCAAATTCTTTTTTTATAACTTTTTTTATTTCCTGATAAGGAAAATCAGATTGTATTTTTAAAAGATTATTTATTAATTCAATAAATATATTTTCTGCAAGATTTATACTTTCTAAAATTTGATTGTTTTCAACTGTTTTTTCTACAACTTTAACGAGGTAGTTAGTAATTTTAGCTGGTGCTGAAAGAACTACTGCAATTTGATCTTTTTTAATATTTTTTTCTATAATATTAGCTACACATAAAAATTTTTCTGCATTAGCCAATGAAGTTCCGCCAAATTTTAATAATTTCATATTTCATAATTCCTTGATGTTTTTTATATCATAAAAAAACCCGCCTTTTAGTATGGGCAGGTTTTTAAAATATCATCTGAGCCCACATCATGACTAGTTATAATAATTAGAACAGCTATTCTAGTGAAGAGGCTATAAATAGATATTAATATTTTTTTGTGAATGCATATAGCGTGTTAATTAATTTTATTAAGTAATATCTTTTAATATATAATTTATATTATTAATGAAAAATATTTTATTTATTTAGAATGCTGTAAAAGCAGTATTTTTTGATTTTATCACAAATTAGACATGTTTATGTTTATAAAAAAATATTACAATAAAAAATTATTTGTTTATAAAATGTTATTTTTTATAATTAAATATAAAATATAACATGAATTACATTTTGATATAGATAGAATAGATGTTTTTTAATTTTTTAATTTGTGCAATTACTATTTTTATTAAGAATTTTTTTCATTGAATTAATTTTTATAACATAATGATCATTATTAGTGCAATAGTTTAAAAGATAAATATTTTATTTTTAATTTTATATTAAAAGTTAATATGTTTAACATATTTTATTTTTCTCAAAAAATATCAGTCTACTAGTTTAAATTTTTAATATAACTCATTTTACATTAACCATTTATTTAATATTATGAAACATATTATTCAAGTTATTATTACTGAAAAAGAACTTGATATTCGCGTTCGAGAATTAGGTCAAGAAATTACTAAGAAGTATAAAAATAGTAAAAATAAAATGATATTAATAGCGTTACTACGCGGTTCATTTGTTTTTATAGCAGATTTATGTCGGAGAATTCATATTAAACACGAAATAGATTTTATGACAACTTCTAGTTATGGTCGAGGAATGCTATCTAGTGGTGACGTAAAAATTATAAAAGATTTAGATGAAGACATTTATAATAAAAATGTTTTAATTGTAGAAGATATTATTGATTCAGGAAAAACTTTAAGTAAAGTATTAGGTATTTTAAAACTTAGAAATCCAAAATCATTATCAATTTGTACTCTTTTAGATAAACCTGAGTGTCGTGAAGTAGATATTAATGTTGATTTTATAGGATTCTCTATTCTAGAGAATTTTTTTATAGTAGGTTATGGTATTGATTATGCTCAATCTTATCGTCATCTACCGTATATAGGAAAAGTAGTTTTTAAAAAATAAAATAATATAAAAGATATAGCTTTTTTAATTAATTAAAAAAAATTTCTTATTATCAATTAAACGAGTTTTTCCTAACCATACAGATGCTAGAAGAATCACTTTTTTAACTTTTTTGGATGGATTTTTTAATGTTTGAGAATCGTATATATTAAATATATCAATAGAAAATCCTTTTTTAATTAATAAATTTTTAGATTCATTAATGATTTTTTTTCTAACATGACTTTTTTCTTTTGCAATTTTTCGACATGTTTCTTTTATAATTTTATACAAATAAGGTGCTATTTTATTTTCTTCAGAATTTAAATTGCTATTTCTTGAGCTTAGAGCCAGTCCATTTTTTAGTCGTATTATAGGTAAGCTAATTATCTTTATCATATAATTTAATTCTTTTACAAGAATTTTTACAATTAACAATTGCTGATAATCTTTTTCTCCAAAGAAAGCGAAATCTGGTTGTATAAAATTAAAGAATTTAGCAATAATTGTTGTTACACCTTTAAAATGTCCTGGTCGTGCTTGACCTTCTAAAATTTTAGATAATTTTGGGACTTTAACAAATGTTTGATTTTTTATACCATTAGGATAAATTTGATCAATATGAGGAAAAAAAACTATATCTACATGTTTTTCTTTTAATATTGCACAATCTTGTATAAAGGTTTTTGGGTAATTTTTTAGATCTGATAAATTATTAAATTGCATTGGATTAACAAAAATACTTACTATAATAATATCTGCATATTTTTTTGCTAAAAGTATTAATTTTACATGACCATCATGTAAATTACCCATTGTAGGAACTAGACCTATTTTTTTGTTTGTTTTTTTTAGAAGTATTATTTTTTTGTGTAATATTTCTATTTTTTTTATAATATACAATTTAACTCCATATTTTTAGAAACTATATTTTTTATTAGGAAAAATGCCTTTTTTAACTTCGTATATATATTTTTGAATTGCTTTTTGAACACTACCACTTTCAGAAAGAAAATTTTTTGTAAAACTCGTTTTTTTGCCTTCAGTAATTCCTAATAAGTCATGCATTACCAGAATTTGTCCATCAGTATATTTTCCTGATCCTATTCCAATAACTGGAATAGATAAATTTTCAGTTATTTTTTTTGCTAATTTTTCTGGAATACATTCTACGACAAGCATTTGAATTCCAGATTCCTCTAATAATAAGGCATCATCTATTATTTTTTTTGCATCATGTGGGTGTTTTCCTTGAACTTTATATCCGCTTAAATAGTTAAAAGATTGGGGTGTTAAACCTATATGACCACATACTAATATTGATCTATCAGATAATTCTTTAATAATTTCTACTAACCATTTTCCACCTTCTACTTTTATCATATTAGCACCGGATCTTAAAATTTTTGCTGTGTTTTTAAGCGCTTGTTTAGTATTGTAATAAGACATAAATGGTAAATCAGATAACAAAAATGTCTTTGGTGCTCCTTTTCTAACTGCTTTTGTATGATATTCAATGTCTTTAATTCTTACTGATAATGTAGAACTTTGACCCTGTATAGTCATTCCAAGAGAATCACCTATAAGTATAACTGGAACACCTTGATTAGAAAATAATTTAGCAAAGCTAAAGTCATAAGCTGTGATAGCTGCGAATTTTTTTTTATTTTTTTTCCAATTTTTTAATTGAGAAATTGTAATAGATTCCATATTTGCTCCGGTTGAATATATTTAGATAACAATGTGAATTCAATGTTGAAAGGATATTCGAATTAATTTTTAAATCAATTGAACATCCTTCCCATCTAAATATTTTAATCTGTTAAATTAACCAGTCATTTGCTTTTCTCTAATTTCTGCTAGTGTTTTGCAATCAATACAAAGATTAGCAGTAGGTCTAGCTTCTAAACGACGAATTCCAATCTCAATACCACAAGAATTGCAATAACCAAAATCTTTTTCTTTAATTTTTTTTAAAGTAATTTCGATTTTTTTAATTAGTTTTCGACTGCGATCACGATTTCGTAAATCTAAACTAAATTCTTCTTCTTGTGTGGCGCGATCAATAGGATCTGGAAAATTTGTAGCTTTATCTTGTATATAGAGTAGAGTATGGTTAATTTCATCTTTTAATTGGTTTTTCCATGTTTCAAGAATTTTATGAAAGTGTAACATTTGATCTTCATTCATGTATTGTTCATCTATTTTTTTTTGATAAGGCTGCAAACCTGCAATAGAAAGAACATTTAAAGATGATGTTTTTTTATTTTTTTCTTTTTCCATAGCTCTCTCCGAGATAATATTTTTAATAAATATTAAAAATAAATAAAATTATCAATATAATATTTATTATATTAATTTTATAAATTTAAATTTAGCAAACATTTTTTTAAGATATATTAAATTTATGCTTTTCTTAATGTACTATTTAGATTTTAATTCAAATAATTTAAATTATAAAAAACTTGCTTAATTTTTTTAAAAAAATATTTTAAAATGCTATGTGTATATATTAAATATAATTTCTTCTTATGTTATGGATAAATGAATCATTATAATAAACTATGTTAACATAAACTATAATTAAATATTTTTTTATATGATTAGATTAGTTTTTAAAGATATACTGTTTTTATAAAAAATAAATTTATTATTTCTATTACTATTTATAATAGGATTTTTTTAAATGGCATCAAATAATGTTAAGAAGTTTGCTTTAGGAGTTGAATATGATGGAAGTTTACATCATGGATGGCAACGTCAAAAAAATGTGCCTAGTATTCAAGAAGAAATAGAAAGAGCCTTGTCTATAATTGCTAATCATAAGATAAATGTTATATGTGCAGGTCGTACTGACGCTGGAGTTCATAGTGTGGGACAGGTTGTACATTTTAATACTACAGCTATTAGAAAAAAATTGTCTTGGTTAATAGGGGTAAATAGTTATTTATCTAAAAATATTTCTATTGTATGGGTAAAAGAAGTTCCGGAAAATTTTCATGCTCGTTATAGTGCTATAACACGTTCTTATCGTTATATAATATATAATTGCATTGTTCGTTCTGCTATTTTTCAGACTAAATTAAATCATATTTATAAAGAATTAAATGTAAAAAAAATGTATTCTCAATCTCAATTTTTATTAGGAGAACACGATTTTACATCTTTTAGAGCACTTGGATGTCAATCATATTCTCCATATAGAAAAATTACAAAATTAAACGTTTTCCGTTTTAATAATTGGGTAGTAATTGATATTACAGCTAATTCTTTTTTGCACCACATGGTTCGGAATATTGTTGGTTCTTTAATTGAAGTTGGTATTTCTAAAAAAAAGGAAGATTGGATTCAAGAGTTATTAAAAAAAAAAGATAGAAATTATGCAGGAGCAACTGCGCCAGCTAAAGGTTTATATTTGGTATGTGTAGAATATCCTTCGCATTTTGACTTACCACAATCAGCATATAGAACTATATTTTTTAAATAAAAAGATTATTATTGGTTTATTAATTTTTATAAAAAATATATCTAATAAAATTAGCGAGAATTATTAATGTATAAAAATATAAAAAAAAAAGAAAAATATTAATAAAAATATTTTTTTTTATGTTGGTTTTAATTATTTTTTATGGTTTTTATTTGTATATTAAAATAAATCGATCAATCAAAGGAAAAGTATGGATTCTCCCTACTTTATTGTATGGACGTATAGTTAATTTAGAACCAGGCAATTTGTATTCTCAAAAGGAGATCTCAAATCTTTTAGAAAATACCATGTATAGAAAAGTAGATTCAGTTATGTTGCCCGGGGAATACAGCATAAAAGACAATACTATAGAATTTATACGACGTTCTTTTGATTTTCCTGATATTAAAGAAGGTGAGTTTCATACACGCTTATCTTTTAATAAAAATATTTTAATAGAAATTAAAAACATTGAAAATAATCGTAATTTTAGTTTTTTCCGTTTAGAACCTAAATTAATTGCTATGTTGAAGTCTCCTGAAAAAAAGAAACGTATATTTATTTCTCGTAATAAGTATCCCGAAATGTTAGTTAAAACACTTTTAGCAATTGAAGATAAGTATTTTTATCAGCATGATGGCATTCATATATCTTCTATAGGTCGAGCTTTTTTAGTAAATATCATGGCCGGTCGTACAATACAAGGCGGAAGTACTCTTACTCAGCAATTAATAAAAAATTTGTTTTTAACAAATACTCGTTCAATTTTAAGAAAAATAAATGAAATGTATATGGCTTTAATTTTAGACGGTTTTTATACAAAAGACCGAATTTTAGAGCTTTATTTAAATGAAGTTTATTTAGGACAAGATGGTGATGAACAAATTAGAGGATTTCCTCTTGCTAGTATTTATTATTTTGGTAGGCCAATAGATGAATTAACTTTAGAACAATACGCTTTATTAGTTGGAATGGTAAAAGGTGCATCTTTATATAATCCTTGGACTCATCCTAAATCTGCATTAAAAAGAAGAAACTTGGTGCTATTTTCATTGTATGAACAGAAATATATTACTAAAAATATTTATGAAGATTTATGTAAACGATCTTTAAATGTTCAACCTAAAGGTAATATTATTTCACCCCATCCTTCTTTCGTACAACTTGTCTATCAAGAATTCAAAAAAAAAATTCACAGTCCAATTGAGAATTTTCCGGGAATAAAGATATTTACAACTCTTGATCCTACTTCGCAAAATGCAATGGAAAAAGCTGTAAAAATAGAAATGCTTCTATTAAAAAGAAAAAAAAGACTAAAGGATTTAGAAGTTGCCATGATAGTTATAGATAGATTTACTGGAGAAGTTCAAGCAATTATTGGAAGTTCTAAACCAGAATTTAATGGTTACAATCGTGCTTTAAAAGCTCGTCGTTCTATTGGTTCTTTATCTAAACCAATAACATATTTAACTGCTTTATCACAACCAAATAAATATCGTTTAAATAGCTGGATTTCTGATCGTCCTATTTCTATTAAATTAGATAATGGTAAATATTGGATACCAAAAAATAATAACTTTTCTTTTAGTGGAAAAGTAATGTTATTAGATGCATTAATTCATTCGATTAATATCCCTACAGTTAATCTCAGCATGGATATAGGATTAAAAAAATTAGTTGATAGTTGGTTACATTTAGGAATTTCTAAAAATAGAATTACTCCTTTTCCATCAATATCTTTAGGAGCTATTAATCTAACACCTATTGAAATAGCTCAAGTATTTCAAATAATTGCAAATGGTGGTTATAAATCATCATTATCATCAGTTAAATCGATTATTTCTGATGATGGTCAAGTATTTTATCAAACTTTACCTCAATCGAAACATGTAGAATCTTCTGAAGCTTCTTATTTAACATTATATTCTATGCAACAAGTAGTTAATAGTGGCACGGCAAAATCATTGGGAGTAATTTTTAAAGAATTTTCTTTAGCAGGAAAAACTGGTACTACAAACAATTTAGTCGATAATTGGTTTGTGGGTATTGATGGAAAACAAATTGCAATTACTTGGATAGGAAGAGATAATAATAAAACAACAAAATTATATAGTGCTTCTGGAGCAATGCAAATTTACAGAAGATATCTTCAATATCAACGTCCAATACCATTAGTATTGAAGCCTCCAAAAAATATTAATATGTTTTATATTGATAATATGGGTCAATTATTTTGTGAAAAAAATGATAAACATAATCGAATTTTACCTGTATGGTCTACAAAAAACCAAAAAATTTGTAATAATGATAAATTATCAGAAAATTTTGTAATAAAAGAAAAAAAGAATTTTTTATTTCGATTACAAGATTTTTTTAAAAAATAGAAAATTTTTATTAGAGAAGATGTGGTTTCAATCTACATGATTATTTGAGTTTTTATCAGATATACACTATTGATATTAATTTTAAAATGTTTTATTAATGAAGTTTTTTTATTATATTTCATATGTACTGAATTGAAATAATTTTAAAATCATTCAAGAGAATAATAAAAAATTTTTGACTATTACCTAATTTAAAGATTGCAAATATGAGAATGTATAGTATGTTAATGAAATTTCTAACTAAAATATTTAGTAATCGGAACAATCGCATTTTAAAAAAGTTTAAAAAAATAGTTTTATCTATTAATGAGTTAGAAGAGAAATTTCAATGTTTATCAGATAAAAAATTAAAAGAACAAACAAAACTTTTTCGTTTACGATTAAGCAATGGTGAAACTTTAGATGATATATTACCAGAAGCTTTTGCTACAGTGCGAGAAGCGAGTAAACGCGTGTTTAATATGCGCCATTTTGATGTGCAAATTCTTGGGGGAATAGTTTTAAATCAACAATGTATTGCAGAAATGCGGACAGGAGAAGGAAAAACTTTAACATCAACTTTACCAGCTTATTTAAATGCATTAAGTGGAAAAGGTGTACACATAGTAACTATGAATGATTATTTAGCTCAACGAGATGCTGAAAAAAATACTCCATTATTTGCATTTCTTGATTTGACAGTAGGATTAAACTTATCTGAAATGTCTTTTTTTGCTAAAAAAAAAGCTTACTTATCTGATATTACTTATGGTACAAATAATGAATATGGATTTGACTATTTGCGTGATAATATGATTTTTTCTGCTGAGGAAAGAGTACAAAGAGAATTAAATTATGCATTAGTTGATGAAGTAGATTCAATCCTGATAGATGAAGCTAGAACACCTTTAATTATTTCAGGACCATCAGAAGATAGTTCCGAACTATATAAAGAAATTGATAAAATCGTGCCTTTCTTAGTCTCTCAAAAAAAAGAAGATTCAGATATTTTTAGTGGAACAGGACATTTTACTGTTGATGAACAATCAAAACAAGTACATTTAACAGAAAGAGGATTAATTGAAATTGAAAAAATATTACTCGACAGGAAATTAATGAATACAGGCGAATCATTATATTCCTCTAATAATATAATATTAATGCATCATGTCCTATCTGCGCTGCGTGCTCATAAATTATTTATTCGAGATGTTGATTATCTTGTAAAAGATAATAGTGTAGTTATTGTAGATGAGCATACAGGTCGTACCATGCCAGGAAGAAGATGGTCAGATGGACTACATCAGGCAATAGAAGCTAAAGAAAATGTTCCTATAAAAAATGAGAATCAAACTCTTGCATCTATTACTTTTCAAAATTATTTTCGTTTGTATAAAAAATTATCAGGTATGACAGGGACTGCTGAAACTGAATCTTTTGAATTTAGTTCTATTTATAATCTTGATACTATTGTAATACCAACCAATAGAAAGATGATACGTAAAGATTTGCCTGATTTAGTGTATATCACTAAAAAAGAAAAAATTAATGCTATTATTAAAGATATACAAGAATGTATAAAATTGAATAAACCTGTATTAGTTGGTACAGTATCTATTGAAAAATCAGAAATCATTTCTAAAAAATTATTAAAATTAAATATTAATCATAGTGTTTTAAATGCTAAATTTCATGCTAAAGAAGCTGAAATTATAGCACAAGCAGGTAAACCTAAATCTATTACCATTGCTACTAATATGGCTGGAAGAGGAACAGATATCGTTCTTGGGGGTAATTTAGAAGTCGAATTAAATCGACATAAAAATCTAACTTTAGATGAAATTAAAAGTATTAAAAAGAAATGGAAAAAAGAACATGATTTAGTTGTTTCTGTTGGAGGATTACACATAATTGGTACCGAACGTCATGAGTCGCGTCGTATTGATAATCAATTGAGAGGTCGTGCTGGTCGTCAAGGAGATAGTGGTTCTTCACGTTTTTATCTTTCTATGGAAGATTCATTAATGCGGATTTTTGCATCTGATAAAATTATTTATATGATGCGTAAATTAGGATTATCTTCAAATGAAGCTATTGAACATCCCTGGGTAACTAAAGCTATAGAAAATGCTCAAAAAAAAGTAGAAAATCGTAATTTTGATATTAGAAAACAATTATTAGAATATGATGATGTTATTAATGAACAACGCAGTGCGATTTATTCTCAACGTAATAAACTAATTGATGCCAAAAATATAAGATCAATGATTTATGATATTTTAAAAGATGTTTTAAAAAAAAATATTATTTTATACATGCCTAAAAACACAATGAAAGATAAATGGAACATTATTGATTTAGAAAATAAATTCAATTTTGATTTTCATTTAAACGTACCAATTTCATCTTGGTTAACTATAGAACCTAATTTAAAATATGAAAAAATTATAAGCAAAATAATTGATTTTGCAAAAATTAATTATAAAAACAAAGAAAAATTAATTGGTTCAAATAATATGCGTGTAATAGAAAAAATGATTATGTTACAAACATTGGATTCACTTTGGAAAGAACATTTATCAGCTATAGATTATTTAAGACAAGGTATCCATTTGCGTGGTTATGCTCAAAAAGATCCTAAACAAGAATATAAAAGAGAATCTTTTAATATGTTTTCTAGCATGCTAGAATTATTAAAATATGAAGTAATATCATTTCTTAGTAAGATGAATTTATCTTATGCAAAAAAATATATAAATTTAAACAAAAAATTTGTAGTTGATCCTAATAATACTAAAATTAGTCGAAATGCACTTTGTATATGTGGTTCAGGAAAAAAATACAAGTATTGTCATGGTAGTTTATAACTGTATTTTTCATGAAAAAAAAGATATTTTTTATTCAAGGTAAATTCAATGAATTATATATATGCAGCAATTGGAATTATTATAAATAAAAAAAAAGTTTATATAACTAAGGGGAAATATAAAGAAAATACTTGGGAGTTTCCAGGTGGAAAAATCAAGAAACATGAAAACATAATACATGCATTAAAAAGAGAATTATTGGAAGAAGTCGGAATTACTATATTAAAATTTAATTTCTTTCAATATATAAAATATATAAATTCTAAAAAAAAATTAAAGTTATATTTTTTTTTAATAAAAAAATGGCAAAACCAACCTTATAGTATTGAAGGATACTCATATTATTGGAAATTTTTATATCATTTAAAAACTCTTGATTTTCCACCTGCAAATCATAATGTTATAACTTCTCTTAAAAATAAATTTTAACATTTTTATGTTTCATAAAAAAATATTAATAAAATTTTGTCAAATAGTTTTTTTTAATTTCTGTAATTTTCTTATCGTTTTTTTTTGATAAATATAAGTAAAGTGAATTAAAATAACAAACATATGTATTTATTTTTTTAACATTTTTTTTATTAAAAATAATATCATCTGATATAGAAATTCTTTTTTTTCTGGTAGTCTGTAGTGCAATGATTTTTTTTGCTTCTAGAAAACTGATTTTATCTCTTTTAATTATACGTTTTATTTGTTCTTTTACTGGTGTGTCAACTAAAAGAATCCTGTGAGCTTGTTTTTCTAATTTTTTTTCAATTAGTAATGGTACTACCCATAAACACCAATTTGATTTCGTAAGTTTTATTTGAGTTTTACTTTCTTGATAAATTTTAGGATATAATAGATTTTCTAGCCATAAACGATGATTTTTATCATTGAAAATATATTTTCTAAGTAAAATTCGATTAATTGAGTTTTCTTTATTTAATATTTTTTCTCCAAATTTTTTTTTAATAGAACAAAATATTTGTGAATTATACTCTATAATATTTCTTGCAATAACATCTGTATCAATAACATTGATACCTATTTTTTTAAATCCATTAGAGACAGTAGTTTTTCCACTACCAATCCCTCCAGTAAGTGCTACAATATAAGTCATAATATTTTAGATCTCCATTATCAGTGCTATATTTTAAATCAGGACAATAATTTTATGAGAATTGAAGAAGATATCAAATTAGGTTTTAAAGATGTATTGATTAGACCAAAACGTTCTATATTAAAAAGTCGTGCTCAAGTTGATCTTATTCGTTGTTTTTCTTTTAAATATTCTTCTATTATCTGGTCAGGTATTCCTATTATTGCAGCAAATATGGACACTATAGGTACATTTGAGATGGTGAAATCTTTATCAAATTTTAATATACTAACAGCGGTTCATAAGTATTATTCTTTTGAAGAATGGAAAATTTTTGTTAATTCATCTTCTAAAGAAGTATTGAACCATGTAATTGTGTCAATTGGAATTTCTAAAATAGATTTTTTAAAAATTAAAAAAATATTTTTATTATCTTCGGAGTTAAAATATATTTGTATTGATGTTGCAAATGGCTATTCTGAACATGTTGTTTCTTTTTTGAAATTAGTAAGAGATTATTTTCCAGATAAAATTATTTGTGCTGGTAATGTTGTTACTGGGGAAATGGTTGAGGAATTGATACTTTCTGGAGCAGATATAGTTAAAGTTGGTATTGGTCCAGGTTCAGTATGTACTACACGAGTAAAAACTGGAGTCGGTTATCCTCAACTTTCAGCGATTATAGAATGTGCTGATGCAGCACATGGTTTAAGTGGACAAATTATTAGTGATGGAGGGTGTACTGTTTCCGGAGATATTGCTAAAGCTTTTGGAGGGGGTGCAGATTTTGTTATGTTAGGAGGCATGCTTTCAGGTCATAAAGAATGTTCAGGAGATATAGTCGAAGAAAAATCAAAAAAATATATGTTGTTTTATGGTATGAGTTCTATTTCTGCTATGAAACGTCATCAAGGGAAAATTGCTGGATATCGCGCATCTGAAGGTAAAACAGTTAAAATACCTTTTCGTGGAAGTGTGGACGGTACTATACGTGATATTCTGGGAGGATTACGTTCTTCTTGTACCTATGTTGGTGCAGAGAAATTAAAAGAATTAACAAAAAGAACTACATTTATACGAGTTACTGAACAAGAAAATTGCATTTTTAATATTTTTAAATAATATTCGTTTAAAAGATTTTTTATATTTTAAAATCAATAAAATTAAATATATATAAATATAATTAATTTTATTGATTTTTTTTAGATATTCATGATTGATTCCTCAATCAAGAGAATAGTGTATAAAAATAAAATTTTTTAGACTGAATTTAATTTAATTGTTAAATACATATAATGTATAAGGAATTTGTACCATGTCAGAACGTTTATATAATGACGTGGATCCAATTGAAACTAGTGATTGGGTGCAAGCTATTGAATCTGTTGTTCGTCAAGAAGGTCGCAAAAGAGCTCATTTTTTAATTGAACAAGTTTTAAAAAAATCTAAAATTGATAGAGTAGAATTCTTTAGATGTTTTTTTACTAGTGATTATGTTAATACTATTTCTAGTGAAGACGAATTTGAATATCCTGGAAATCTTATTTTAGAAAAGCGTATTCGCTCAGCAATTCGCTGGAATGCTATAATGATGGTATTGCGTGCGTCAAAAAAAAATTTAGAATTAGGTGGACATTTATCATCTTTTCAGTCTTCTGCCACAATATATGAAGTATGTTTTAATCATTTTTTTAGAGCTAAAAATGATAATGATGGAGGCGATTTAGTTTATTTCCAAGGCCATATTTCTCCAGGTATTTATGCCCGTTCTTTTTTAGAAGGACGTTTATCTGAAGCACAACTCAACAATTTTAGACAAGAAGTTGATGGAACAGGATTGTCTTCTTATCCTCATCCTAAATTAATGCCAAATTTTTGGCAATTTCCTACTGTATCTATGGGTCTAGGACCAATTTGTGCTATTTATCAAGCAAAATTTTTAAAGTATTTGCAAAATCGAGAACTAAAAAATACTTCAAAACAAATAGTTTATGCTTTTTTAGGTGATGGTGAAATGGATGAACCAGAATCTAAAGGTGCTATTTCTATTGCTGTTCGTGAAAAATTAGATAATCTAATATTTATAATAAATTGTAATTTGCAAAGACTAGATGGTCCAGTAGTAGGAAACGGAAAAATTGTAAATGAATTAGAAAGTTTTTTTTATGGTGCAGGATGGAAAGTTATTAAAGTTATATGGGGAAGCAGATGGGATTGTTTATTAAAAAAAGATAAAACTGGAAAATTAGTTCAATTAATGAATGAAACAATAGATGGAGACTATCAAACTTTTAAATCTAAAGATGGTGCATATGTTCGAAAATATTTTTTTGGTAGATACAAGGAAACATATGAGTTAGTTAAAGATATGACTGATGAAGAAATATGGAAATTAAATAGGGGAGGACATGATCCTAAAAAAATGTTTAATGCATTAAAAAAAGCAAAAGAAACAAAATACAAACCAACAGTTATTTTAGCACATACTGTGAAAGGATATGGTATGGGAATAACTGCAGAAGGTAAAAATATTGCTCATCAAATAAAAAAAATAGATATCAATGGAATAATGCATATTCGAGATCGTTTTAATATTCCCATAAAAAATGAAGATATAAATAAATTGCCATATATGACTTTTAAAAAAAATTCTGAAGAATATTGTTATATGCATTTACAACGGAAAAAATTAGATGGTTATATTCCTTTTCGTTTATCTCGTTTTACTAATCAATTAGTTTTACCAGAGTTAACAGATTTTCAACTATTGTTAGGCGAACAAAAAAAGTATATTTCTACAACTATAGCTTTTATACGTGTTTTAAATATTATCTTAAAAAATAATTCTATAAAAAATCTTATAGTACCCATTATTGCTGATGAAGCACGAACTTTTGGAATGGAAGGACTATTTCGTAAAATTGGTATTTACAGCTCTAGTGGTCAAAAGTACATTCCTCAAGATCGAGAACAATTAGCATATTATAAAGAAGAAAAAAAAGGTCAAATATTACAGGAAGGGATAAATGAATTAGGTGCAGCTTCATCTTGGTTAGCTGCTGCAACTTCTTATAGTACAAATAATTTTCCTATGATTCCTTTTTATATTTATTATTCAATATTTGGATTTCAAAGAATAGGAGATTTATTTTGGGCTGCTGGAGATCAGCAAGCAAGAGGTTTTTTAATTGGTGGAACTTCAGGAAGAACTACTTTGAATGGCGAAGGATTGCAACATGAAGACGGACATAGTCATATACAATCTTTAACAATTCCTAATTGTATATCTTATGATCCCGCTTTTGCTTATGAAGTTGCTGTAATTATACAAGATGGATTAAGGCGTATGTATGGTCCTTCTCAAGAAAATATATATTACTATATCACTACAGTTAATGAAAATTATTATATGCCTGCTATGCCTATCGGTGTAGAAGAAGGTATTTGTAAAGGAATTTATAAATTAAAAACCTTACATGGTAATAGCACTGTGTTAAAAGTACAGTTATTAGGTTCTGGTGCTATTCTCCGTTCTGTTTGCGAAGCTGCAGAAATTTTATTAAAAGAGTATTCTATTACAACAGATATATATAGTGTTACTTCTTTTACAGAATTAGCAAGAAATGGTGAAGATTGTGAACGATGGAACATGTTAAATCCTAACAAAAAAAATAAAATAGCATATGTTAAACAAGTCATGAACAAAAATCCCACTGTTGCAGCTACTGATTATATGAAATTATTTGCTGAGCAAATTCGTCGTTATATTCCATCTTCAGAATATCATGTATTAGGAACTGATGGTTTTGGTCGTTCAGATAGTCGTGAAAAATTACGCAATCATTTTGAAGTTAATGCACATTATATTGTTATAGCTGCTTTAAATTTATTAGCTAATATAAATAATATTGAGAAAAAAGTAGTAGAAGATGCAATTTTTAAGTTTAATATCAATCCTAATAAAATTAATCCGCGTTTAGCTTAAGAGGTAAAAAACAGTGGATATAGAAGTCAAAATGCCTGACATTGGTTTAGATAAAGTAGAGGTAATAGAAATATTAGTTGATATTAATGAAAAAGTAAAATTAGAACAAGGATTAATAACTGTAGAAGGAGACAAAGCTTCTATGGAAATACCCTCACCCATATCAGGTGTAGTAAAAAATATTTACATAAAAATTGGTGAAAAAATTACAACTAATTCGCTTTTAATGATGTTCGAAGTTGATCGAATCGATTCCTTAAGCAAGAAAAAAGAAAATTATTTAGAAAATTATTTAGAAAAAGATATCAATATAAATTTTAAAAAAAAAATCAAAACAGACATTTTATTTCATGCAACCCCAGTTATAAGACGTTTAGCACGAAATTTAAATATTAATTTATCTAGTGTGATTCCCACCGGTCCTAAAAATCGGATTTTAAAAGAAGATATAGAATTGTATCAAAATCATTTAAAAGAAAACATTTTAGAAGAAAACAATACAATTAATATCAACAATTATAATAAATTCAACACAGAAGAATTAGAATTAAGTAGTATTCAAAAAATAACAGGTGAGAATTTACATCGGAATTGGACAACTATACCTCATGTCACACAATTTGATGAAGTTGATATTACTGTATTAGAAAAATTTCGTCAAAAATATAATAATGAAAAGAAAATTCACAATAAAATAAGTAATAATATTACGATATTAGTTTTTATAATCAAAGTAGTAGCACATGCATTAGAAAAATTTCCTATTTTTAATAGTTCTTTTATTTTGAATAATAAGAAAATTATTTTAAAAAAATATATTAATATCGGATTTGCTGTAGATGTAAATAATGATCTATTTGTCCCTGTATTAAAAGATGTTAATAAAAAAAATATTGAACAATTATCTTTTGAATTGCAGTTGTTGTCAGAAAAAACTCGAAAGAGAAAATTAAATACTTCAGATATGACAGAAGGATGTTTTACTGTATCTAATTTAGGAGGTATTGGAGGTAGTTGGTTTTCTCCAATTATCAATGCACCTGAGATAGCGATTCTTGGTGTTTCAAAATCTCAAATCAAACCATTATGGAATGGAAAAGAATTTGTCCCATCTTTAATGTTGCCATTATCTTTATCTTATGATCATCGCGTAATAAACGGAGCTTATGCTGCGCGTTTTATTACATTTATTGGCAAGCTGTTATCTGATATACGCTTATTAATTATGTAGTTTTTAAATATATTCAATATTATTTTTTAAATTAATTTATAGGGGGTTATAATGCATCAAAAAATTTATACACAAGTTGTAATTATTGGATCAGGTCCCTCGGGTTATTCTGCAGCTTTTCGTTGTGCAGATTTAGGTTTAGATACTATTTTAATAGAACGTTATAACAAATTAGGAGGTGTTTGTTTAAATGTTGGTTGTATTCCCTCAAAAACATTATTGCATATAGCTAAAGTAATTAAAGAAGCAAAAGAATTACATAAAGCAGGTGTTTTTTTTAGTGAACCAGTAATTGATATTGAAAAAATTAAAAATTGGAAGGAAAATGTCATAAACAAACTAACTAATGGTTTGTCCAATATGAGAAAAAAAAGGAAAATAAGAATTTTCGAAGGAAATGCTGTTTTTGAGACTAAAAAAAGTATTTTTGTTACGAATAAAGAAGATCAATTTACTATTTTCTTTGATAATGCAATTATTGCAACAGGTTCCAAGCCGATTAAAATTTCTTCAATACCGAATGATGACACGAGAATTTGGGATTCAACTGATGCTTTATCACTTAAAATGATACCAAATCGTTTTTTAATTATAGGTAGTGGAATTATTGGTTTAGAAATGGCTACAATATACAGTGCATTAGGTTCACAAGTTGACGTTATTGATCGATTTAATCATTTTCTTCCTTCAGTAGATAAAGATATTACTGATGTATATATAAAATCTATTAAGCAGAGATTTAACTTAATGTTAAATACTCATATAGATAAAGTCGAACTTAAAAAAATAGGATTGAAAGTAGACATTGTTCAGGAAAATATTACTAAAAAAAATATGTTTTATGATGCTGTGCTAGTAGCGATAGGAAGGATTCCTAACATTGACGGATTAAAATTAGATAAAATAGGATTGAAAATCAATAGTTTTGGTTTTATTGAAGTAGATAATCAGTTAAAAACAAACATACCTAATATCTATGCTGTTGGTGATGTTACTGGTACACCTATGTTAGCTCATAAAGGAGTACATGAGGGTCATATCGCCGCAGAAGTTATTGCTGGTAAAAGACATTATTTTGAACCTGTAGTTATTCCATCGATAGCATATACAGAACCGGAAATTGCTTGGGTAGGATTGAATGAAACGCAAGCTAAAAAAGAAAATATAAATTATAAAGTTGCAATTGTTCCTTGGAGCGTATCAGGTAGAGCTATTGCTTCAAATTCTAGTATAGGTATAACAAAGTTAATTTTTAATAAAGATAATAATAAAATTATTGGTGGTTCTATAGTAGGCACAAATGCCGGTGAACTAATTGGTGAAGTTGCACTAGCTATTGAAATGGGGTGCGATGCTGAAGATATTGCATTGACTATTCATGCTCATCCTACTTTATATGAATCTATCGGATTATCTTCAGAAATTTTTCAAGGCACAGCAACAGATGTATTAAATTCTAAGTTTCACAAATAATTATTGATTTTTTAAAATATTCTATTTTTATTTTGCATTAATAAATTTCTCTTAGAAAAAGAAAAGATTATAGAAATTAAGCTTCTATAATCTTTTCTTTTTCTAAAAAAATATGTTATTCTGAAGAATCTATCATAGATATATTTCTCCCATAATAGATTTCACGCATTTCCCTCCAGAGTAAGTTAACAATATAAGAACGTTCTTCTTTTTCTAAATCTTCTAGATGAATGTTAAATAAATAATTTTTTAAATCAAATTCTCTTAATAACATTCGAGTATGGAAAATATTTTCTTGAGATATGTTTACATCAACCATATCATACATGGATTTTATATCATTTGACATAAAATTTTGAATCGAATTTATTTTATGGTCAATGAAATGTTTTATACCGTAAATATCTCTAGTAAATCCTCGAACACGATATTCAATTGTAACAATATCTGACTCTAATTGATGTATAAGATAATTCAAAGCATTGAGAGGTGATATAATTCCACATGTTGAAACTTCTATATCAGCTCGAAAAGTACAAATACCGCTTTGAGGATGACTCTCTGGATATGTATGTACACAAATATGACTTTTATCTAAATGTGCAAGTACAGAAGATGATATAATATTACTGTTTAAAACATTAATTTTTTCTATATTAATAGGTTCTTCACATACCAGAATTGTAACACTTGCGCCTTGAGGTTCATAATCTTGATGAAATATGTTTAAAACATTAGCACCAATAATTGAACAAGTTTCTTTTAAAATTTTAGTTAATCGAATAGCATTATATTGTTCATCAATATAAGCAATATAACTATTACGTGAATCGTTAGTATTCGCATAGCAAATATCATAGATACAAAAACTTAGGCTTTTAGTTAAATTATTAAAGCCATATAATTTTAGTTTTTGCAATTTAATTGCTCTCCTATGAAAGGATTTTTAAATTTTATTTAATGCATTAAGAATGTATTGAGGTAAATGAAAACTACTTATGTGAATTTTAGCATTATAGTAATTAAAAGTTAATTTCGTATATTTTATGCGTGTTTGTATTTCTTTTAAATTATTTTCATGTGACTCTATATTATTAGTACCCCATGCAAACATCATTATTCCACCATAATAAGTAGGGATATTTGCTTGATAAAATTTTGTATAATGAAAATATTGATTTAAATTTTTATAAGTAAGAATAGTTTCATCTTTTTGAAGAAAAAAAACGCCATTTTGTGATACAAAAATACCATTTTTTTCAAGACAATTCTTACAATTAAAATAAAATTCTGATAGAAATAAATTTTTTCCACAACCAACAGGATCTGTAGAATCTGATATGATTAAATCAAATTTATCTTTCGTGTTTTTCGTGAAATTTAAACCATCGTCAATAATTAATTTTAAACGAGAATCTTGATAAGCATTATTACTATGGTTAGGGAAATATTTTTTACATAAATCAATAATATTTACATCAATTTCCACCATAGTAATATTTTCAATAGTTTTATGTCTACATACTTCGCGAAGTATACCTCCATCACCTCCACCTATTATTAATACGTTCTTTATTGAACCATGAGAAAATATAGGAACATGAGTGAGCATTTCATGATATATAAATTCATCACGTTCAGTTGTTTGAACAATATTGTCTATTGCCATAACTTTTCCAAACACAGCATTTTCAAAAATCATCACTTTGTGATGAGCAGTATTTTTTTTATATAACAATTTTTCAATTAAAAAATATTGTCCAAGATGACAATAAAGTTTTTCATGCCATGTGTTTTTTTGATCCATGGTTATATTTGTATATCCTATAAAATGTAATGTTATAGATTGTTTGGGATTAATAAAAAATTACGAGTATTGTGAAATAGTAGATTTTATTTTCGGAATTTTAAAAAGAAGGATAATAATTCTTACACATATAAATTCCTTTTTAAAAATAACTTAATCACTTATATAAATTTTTATAAAATTTTTAAGAAAGTGAAAGTTATGAAAAAATTATCTTAATAGAGGTTATCAAAAATAATATAAGAATGCTATTGTTTATTAAGTGGATTACATGATATTTATATATTAATTAAATTTTCTAGAATTATTTTTACAAACTTAACAAGTTGACATGATGCAAATGAAACATTTTTTTTAAAATTTAGAGTAGCATTATTATCAGATGCATCAGATATAGATTTTATAACAATAAGAGGAATATTAAATTTGTAACAAACTTGAGCTATTGCCGCAGATTCCATTTCAACAGCTATTGCAGAGGGAAATATTTTTTTTAAAAATTTCATACGTGAATTTTCTCTGATAAATGAATCTCCACTAATAATAAGTCCTTTCGTGAATTTTAATTCATGTTTATAAGATTTTTTTTCAAAAAAATTATATATTTTTTTATTAATTGTAAATTTTTTGGGATATTTAGGTATTTGTCCTTGAAAATATCCAAAATTTGTTAAGTCTACATCATAATAACATGTTTTTTGAGGTATAATAATATCACCAATTTTTAGTTGTGAATTTAAACTTCCAGCGGAACCACTATTAATAATTATATCTATTTTAAAAAAATTAATAAGAATCATAGTTGCAATGCTAGCAGAAACTTTACCTACACCTGATTTTATTAAAAAAATATCATTTTTTTTGAATGTTTTTATATAAATTTTGTAATTTCTAACCATTCTCTCTGCATATGGATGTATTATTTTCTTGAGTATTTCAGTCTCTTGACTGATAGCACCTATTATTCCAATTTTCATTTTAATATTATATATATTTAATAATTTAAAGTTAAATAAGATTATTTGATCTATCTTCTAGTGTTTAAATACTGAATGATGAACCGCATCCACATGTATTTTTTGCATTCGGATTAGAAACTATAAACTTAGAACCTTCTAGATTTTCTAAGTAATCTATTTGGCCACCGTATAAATACTGTAAACTAATAGGATCAATAATTAATGAGACATCTGATTGAGTAATGATAATATCATCTTCGTTCATTGATGTATCAAAAACAAACTGATATTGAAAACCGCTGCATCCACCACCATTTATATAAATTCTTAATTTTAAATTAATATTTTTTTGGATTTTAATGAGATTTTTTATTTTTTTAATTGCTTTTTCAGTGAATGTGAGATAATCTTTAAAAGATTTTTTCATTTTTATTTTGTTCTCAAATTTTTTTAAATAAATCTATTTGACATAAATATTCTATTATAATTTTATCATAAATAAAAATTTTTTAAAAATTTTATTTATATCCATTTTGAATTCACAATATATCCGTGCGCCGATAGAGAATTTAGTCATTATTGGCGCAGGTTATCAGAAATAATAATATTATTTATTACGAATTAATTCAATGTTTTTAAAGATTTTTTTTAAATAATTTTAAAAAAATTAATCTGCTTTTTTACGAAGAAAAGATGGGATGTCTAAATATTCTGGTTCTTTATTGTTTTTTTCTTCTGAATTCTTTATTTCTTTTTTGATAATTTTCTTATCGTTTTTTGTTGAAGATACATTTAAATATTGATAACGATAATCCATCAAAACTTCTCGAGAAGATTTATTTTTTATTTTATTAATATCTAAATTTTTTTCCATTCCAATTCCAGTAGCGACAACTGTTACACGAAGAGAATCGTTCATATCAGGATCTAAAGAAGTGCCTATAACAACTGTTGCATTATCTGAAGAAAAAGATCTAATAGTATTTCCGACAGTTTCAAATTCATCTAATTTTAAATCAAATCCAGCAGTAATATTGACTAATACACCACGTGCACCAGACAAATCTATATCTTCTAGTAAGGGGCTAGATATAGCTATTTCTGCTGCTTCTTCTGCACGATTTTCTCCAGAAGATATTCCCGTCCCCATCATTGCATATCCCATTTCTACCATTACAGTACGTACATCAGCAAAATCTACATTCATTAATCCAGGTCTTGTAATTAATTCCGCAATACCTTGTACGGCGCCTTTTAAAACATTATTAGCTGCACTGAAAGCGTCTAATAAAGAGATCCCTCGACTGAGAACTTTTAATAATTTATCATTAGGAATTGTAATTAAGGAATCTACATATTTTGATAGTTCGATTATACCTTGTTCTGCTACAATCATTCTTTTTTTACCTTCAAAATTGAAGGGTTTTGTGACTACAGCAACAGTAAGTACACCTAATTCTTTTGCAATTTCTGCTACTACAGGAGCAGCTCCAGTTCCAGTTCCACCTCCCATACCAGCTGCTATAAAAACCATATCAGAACCATCTAATGCAGATTTTAATAATTCTTTATCTTCTTCTGCTGAGGTACGTCCAATTTCTGGATTAGCTCCAGCACCTAATCCTTTTGTTATATTATTCCCTATTTGTATAGTTTGTCCTACTTCTATTTTTCTTAATGCTTGCGCGTCAGTATTAACTGCAAAAAATTCTACTCCTTCAATACGTTCTCTAACCATGTGTTCTACTGCATTTCCACCTCCGCCTCCGACACCAATTACTTTAATTATTGCGTTATTACTTAATTCTGCAGGTTCAAACATGATTGGTTTCCATTATATATCTATTTTTTATAAAGTTTTAAGTATAATATATTTTTAAAACTCTTTTTTAAACCAATTGTTAATTTGTTTAAAAATTTTTTCAAGAAAAGAATCTTCTTTTTTTTTCTTATCGATATTTATATAAGATTCTTTTCCATAATGTAATAAACCAATTACTGTGGAGTAATGTGATGAAGTTATTTCTTCTATCGATCCAGAAACATTAAAAGGTTTAGCGATACGAATTTTTTTATGAAAAACTTTTTCTGCGCAGTCAGTTAAATGTGAAATATTTGACCCACCTCCAGTAAGTACTATACCGCTTAATAACTCATATTTTTCTCCTATTTTATAAAGTTTTTTTTGTATATAAACAATTTTATCTTGTACTAGAGATAACAATTCAATATATCTTGATTCGATTACTTCTATTAATAGATCGTGTTGTAAAGTTTTTTGAAAATTACTATTTATATCAGAAAAATCAATGTTTTTTGACGTCCCCAAAAAAGGTTTTTTTGTAGATCCGTATTGAATTTTCATATTTTCTGATTCATAGTAAGAAGTACTAAAAGCATATGAGATATCGCTAGTTACAATATTCCCAGCATATGGTATAACTTGGCTATATTGTATAGATCCATTAATATAAATAGTAAAGTCTATTGTTCCTCCACCTATATCGATCATACATACGCCAAGATTACATTCATCTTCAGTTAAAACAGCTTTACTTGAAGCAAGACCTGAAAAGATGACTTGATCAACTTTTACATCACATTTTTCTACAGCTTTAATAATATTTTTTATCATATTTTTATGGCAAGTAATTAAATGCACTTTTACTTGCATGCGTACTCCAGACAAACCTATAGGGTTTTTTATTCCAGATTGTTGATCAATAGAGTATTCTTGAGGTATTACATGTAATATTTGATGTTCGTTAGGAATTTTAACAGATTTTGCAATGTGTATTGCATTCTCTAAGTCTTCTTTTGTTACTTCATCTTCAGAAATTGGAATCATACCTATTTCATTTTGAGAATTAATATATTTATTAGATAAAGACAGATATACGGAAGTAATTTGACAATCTGCCATAATTTCAGCTTTGTTAATAGATTCCTGTATACATGAAACTATTGAATCTAAATTATTAATTCTTCCTTTATCTATTCCTTTAGAAAAACAAGTTCCTAATCCAATTATTTTAATCGTATCATCTATTAATACTTCTCCTACCAAAGTGACAACTTTAGTAGTACCAATTTCTAATCCGACTACTAATTTTCTATCTTTTGATATGATCATTTATTTTTTAGCCTGTACTATATTTCTTTGTTTATTACTTTTTTGGTAAATTAATTTCTTTTTTTATATCTATGTAAAATATCAAAATCAATAGTCGTACTTTTAAAAATAAACTATTTTAATTAATTTTATATTTAAATAAATATTAATTTTTCATGTTTAAAATTAATAATACTAGTTCATCAAATGATATTCCCATTTCTTTTGCAGAAATTGGAACTAAACTTCTATTTGTCATTCCAGGTATAGTATTAACTTCTAGCAACCAAAATTTGTTTTCATTATCTAATATAACATCAATTCTTCCACATCCACTGCATCCTAATGTATTCCATGCTAAGATTGCTATCTTCTTTAATTCCATTTCTTGGGTTATGTTTAATCCACTTGGACATGAGTATTTGGTAGAGGAAGATATATATTTAGCACTATAATCATAAAAATCATTATTAGTAGAAATATGAATAGAAGGTAGTGCTTTTCCACCTAAAATAGATACTGTATATTCTTTTCCTGTTATAAATTTTTCAATAAGAATATTATCATCATAATCAAAAGCTATATTTATAGCATTACTGAGTTGCTTAAGATGAGATACTAGTGTTATGCCTACACTCGATCCTTGATTATTTGGCTTGATTAAGACAGGAAATCCTAATTTTAATATTTTTTTTATTATGATTTTGTAAAACATTTCAAAATTTTTTTTTTTGAAATATAAATATCAGGTGCTGTTAAAAGACCCCGAGATTTCCATAGTAATTTAGTTCTAAATTTATCTATAGAGATTGAAGATGCCATAATTCCACTTCCTGTATAAGGAATTTTCAAATATTCTAGCACTCCTTGAATACTGCCATCTTCGCCACCTTTTCCATGTAATGAAATATATACTTTATCAAAACCTTCTTGTTTTAATTGCGTTATAAAATAATCACGTGTATCAATAGGATATGCGTTTAATTTAGATTTCAATAAACTATTAAGAACAGCATATCCTGATTTAATTGAAATTTTTCTTTCAGAAGATGTTCCACCCAATAAAACTGCTATTTTTCTGTTCATTTTATCACTTTCTTATTTTTTTAATTAATATTTTATGCATTATTGTATCTATGTTTCCGGCACCTTGTATTAAAATAATATCATTTCCATTTAATTTAGAAACAAGAGCATCTAATATTAGATTATGATCAGAAATAAAAATTACATGATTTTTACCCGACTTTTTTATATCATTAAACAGTGAAAGACTATCTGCTCCAATAATAAATTCTTCATTTGCAGAATATACATTTAATATTAAAAGAATATCAACTTGAGATAAAATTTGAACAAAATCATGATATAAATTATATGTTCTTGTATAGCGATGGGGTTGAAATATCATTATCAAGTTTTTATTCGGCCAACTCATTCTTATTGTTTTAATAGTTTCAGATAATTCTGTTGGATGATGTCCATAATCATCTATTAACATGCAATTAGTATTATTGCTAATATCTTTTTGAATTGAAAGAAATCCTAGGAATTCAAATCTTCTACAAGTACCTTGAAATTTTTTTAATGATGCAATTATATTATGACTTTTTACTCCCTCATGTATTGCGAGAGCAATAGCAGCTGCTGCATTTAATGCATTATGTCTACCAGGTATATTTAATGTTAAATTTAATTTTTGTTTATTTTTGAAAACAATTTGAAAATTACCAAGAAAATCATTTTGTTTATAGCATGAAATGCGTACATCTGCATTTTTATTGAAACCATATGTAATTACTTTGCATTTTATATTAGGCAAAATATCGCAAATAGCGCTGTTATCTATACACACTATAGCAGTTCCATATAATGGAATTTTTTTTAAAAAAATTAGAAAAGTGTGCTTTAATTTTTCAAAACTATTGTCATAATGATCTATATGATCAATTTCAATATTAGTTATAATCACTATTTTTGGATTTAAATATAAAAGAGAAGCATCACTTTCATCTGCTTCTACAATAAAATAATGAGAAGAACCTAATTGCGCATGAGAATTAATTGATTTTATTAAACCACCATTAATGACGGTAGGACGTAGACCACTTTCAATAAAAATATCAGAAATCATTGACGTTGTAGTAGTTTTTCCATGCGTGCCAGAAATCGCTATTCCGTATTTAAAATTCATTAATATTTCAAGCATTTCTGCTCTTAATAATATAGGAATATTATTTTTTTTAGCAGCAATAATTTCTTTATTTTTTGATGAGATAGCACTAGATTTAATAATAAAATCAATGTTTTGAATATTTTCTTTGGAATGTTTAAAATATATAGTTGCACCTAGACTAATTAACTTTTCTGTAATCAAATTTTTAAATAAATCAGAACCGCTAATTTTATATCCTAACTTTAATAAAATTAAAGCAATACCGACCATTCCTGTACCACCAATGCCAATAAAATGAATTTTTTTATTTTTTTTTTCAGAAATAAAAAAGTTAATTTTTTTTATATCTTTTACATTCATACTTTGATCTTTTTAATTTTAATATGTTTAAATATGTAAGATTTATGTTTTTTTAACAACATTATTAATGATATTGAAAATATTCAACATGGAATCACGAATACCGAGAGAAAAAGCTTTTTCTGCCATAATCAATAGTTTATCTCTATTGAGCGAATTAAGTATATTAACTATTAACGTAGTATTAAAATTTGATTGATCAATTATTTTTGCAGCACCAATAGATTCTAAATTTTCTGCATTTCGATGTTGTTGTTTATCTTTATGTGGATAAGGTATAAAAATAGCAGCAATTCCCACTATAGATATTTCACTTACAGTTAATGCTCCAGAACGACAAATAATTATATCAGCCCATTCGTATGCAGAAGCTATATTTTTTATAAAACAGGTAATTATAAATTGATTTAATTGCAATTTTTGATATTTTTTTTTAGTTTTTTCTAATTCATAATTCCCTGTTTGATGCCAAATAATAATTTTTTTCTTTAATAAAAATAATACTTCAGGTAATATGTAATTTAAAATTGATGATCCTTGACTACCACCAATAACTAATACCCGTAAAAGACCTTTTCTGTTTTTAAAACGATTGATAGGAGGACTAATATTTATAATGCTTTCACGAACTGGATTGCCGACTACTTCTGCATTTTTTAAAACCCCAGGATATGCCTGCATATTCTTTGTGGATATTTTAGAAAGCCATCGATTTGTAATTCCTGCGATTTTATTTTGTTCATGTAAAAGAAATGGGATTTTGCAATTCCAAGCAGCAATTCCCCCTGGACCAGATACATACCCCCCCATTCCTAATATGATATCTGGAGACCAATTTTTTATTATTTTTTTAACATCATAATAGGCACGTAGTATATACATTGGTGAAAAAATTAAGTTTTTTAAGGTAGTATTACGCAATCCCTTAATTTTAATATAATGAAGTTTAATACCATATTGAGGTATAATTTTAGATTCTATACTATTTCTTGTTCCTATCCATTTAACACACCATCCTTTTTTAATCAAATAACGTGCTATAGTTAGCCCCGGAAAAACATGACCACCACTTCCACCTGCCATAATTATTATTTTTTTAGTAATCATTTAGGTCCTCTAGGAAATGCTTGTGATGTTCTTAATCTCATTTCAAAATCTATTCTTAAAAGAAAAAAAATGGCTATTGCATTTATAATTAAACTAGATCCACCATAACTAATAAATGGTAGGGTTAAACCTTTAGTTGGTAAAATGCCAGTAACAGCACCAACATTAATGAATGTTTGAAAACTAAACCAAACACCAATAGAACATGCCAAAAAACCTGAAAAAATTTGATTTTTCTTTAAAGCTTGTTGTCCAATATACATGGCACGAAAAGCAATAGTAAAAATTATTAACAATATTAAAAAACAACCAATATAACCCAATTCTTCACCTATAATAGAAAATATAAAATCACTGTGTGCATCAGGTAAATAATTTAGTTTTTGTATTGAATTACCCAAACCTTGTCCTAAAAAATTACCACGACCTAATGCTATTAATGATTGTATTAGTTGATATCCATTTCCAAATGGATCTTTCCAAGGATTCCAAAAAGATAAAACTCTTTTAGCACGATACGGTTCTAGCAATATTAATGAAATTACTATTAATAAACTCATTGTGATAATTATAGAAAATTGTCCTATTTTAGCACCAGAAATAAACAAAAGAGATAAAGTAGTAAAAAAAAGTACAATAACAGTGCCTAAATCAGGTTCTGCTAATAGAAGAATAGATTGTATTGTAATAATACTCATGGGTTTTAAAAATCCCCAGAAATTATTACGTACTTCATTAGATTTTCGTGACAAATAACTAGATATATAACAGAAAGAAGAAATTTTACATATTTCAGAGGGTTGTATATGTAAGAAACCTATACTTATCCATCGAAAAGATCCATGTATTGAATGACCTGCTAGTAATACAAAAATTAGTAATAAAATTGAAATTATTAATATAATATTACTATTTTCGTTCCAGAAAATAATTGGTGTGCGCAAAAAAATAAAAGATAATAAAAATATTAAAAAAAAATAAAATATTTCTCTTTTTATGAAAAAAAAAGGATTATGATATATATTTTGACTTATAGAAATCGACGTGGACATAACCATAATTAATCCAATAGAAAACAAACTTAAAGTCAGCCATAACAATAGACGGTCATATAGTATAAAAATATAATCTTTTTTATCATGATGTTCTGCAATATTTTTTTCATTTTTTAAATTTTTTTCTTGTAAGTACATCAAGTTATTTCCTTTATTAATTTTATAAAAAAATTACCTCTCTCTTCAAAATTAGAAAATTGATCTAAACTACTGCATCCAGGAGATAAAAGCACTGTGTCACCTGATTTAACTTGTTTTAAAATTAATATTATTGCTTTTTCTAAAGTTTCAACATAAATAGATTTTTTCTTGTATATTTTTGATAGTTTAATACCATCTTTTCCAAAACAGTAAATTTTTATTTTTAATTTTTTAAAATATATTTTTAGTGCGTTAAAATTTGCAAACTTGCTGTCTCCACCTAATAATAATCGTATTTTTCCAGATGTTTTTATAGATTTTAAAGCAACTATAGTACTATTCACATTTGTAGATTTAGAATCATTTATCCAACTTATACCTTTTTCATATTTAATTATTTGACACCGATGTGGTAAGTTTGAGAAATTTTTAAGTGTATTTATTGCAGAACTTCTAGGAAATTTCATTGCATCTGAAATAGCAATAGAGACTAATACATTATTATAATTGTGATCACCAGATAATAATATTTCATTAGTATTCAATATTTTTTTATTTTTAAAAAATAAAATAGCATCATTATGTTTATAAGAGATGTAATAATCACTTTGACTTGTTCCAAAACTAACCCAAGTTTTTGTTTTGTTGTCAACAAGATTATTTAATTTATCGTTAGAATTAACGATACAAATTTCTGCTTGTTTATAAATAGATATTTTAGTATTTTTGTATTGTTGAAATCCTTGGGGATACCTATTTATATGATCTTCAGTGATATTAAGAATAACTGCTATTTTTGATTTTAAAGTAAATGTATTTTCTAGTTGGAAACTAGATAGTTCTATTATGTATAAATCTACTTTTTTATCAAGCATTTTTAGAACAGGAAAACCAATATTTCCACCTAAAGAAGCTTTGCAACCTGCGTTTTCCGCAATTTTTGCAATCATTGTAGATACTGTGCTTTTTCCATTAGTTCCTGTAATGGAAATGATCGGAACAGTCACTTCTCTAGCAAATAATTCAATATCACTGAGAATTTCAATTCCTAATAAACGCGCTTTAATTAAAATAGGTTTAAATGAAGAAATTCCTGGGCTTATAATGATTAAATCTGATTCTAAAATCCATTTTTTTTTTAAACTTCCTAAACTATATTCAATTTTTTGAGGAATTTTTTTTAAATTTATAGGATGTTCAGATTCATCAATAATTCTAGGTTTTATGCCTCTTCGTAAAAAAAAATTAAGAGATGATATTCCTGTTAATCCCATACCTAAAATTAATATTTTTTTACCAAAATAATTATATGACATCAACACACCTTTAAAGAAATAAGACCTATTAATAGTAATATTAATGAAATAATCCAGAATCTTACAACAATCAAAGGTTCTAATATTCCCTTAATTTCATAGTGGTGGTGAATTGGGGCCATTTTAAAAATTCTTTTTCTTCTAATTTTAAATGACATTATTTGCATAATAACAGATATTGTTTCAAAAACAAAAACCCCACCCATGATAATTAGCAGCAATTCTTGATGCAATAATATTGCTATAGTTCCTAAAGAACCACCTAATGATAAGGATCCGACATCTCCCATAAATACCTTGGCTGGATAGCTATTAAACCATAAAAAACCTAATCCTGATCCAATAATTGCCATACATAATATAGCTAATTCCTCTGAATTTTTTACATAATGAATATGCAAAAAATTAGAATTGTTTATATTTTCACTAAATAAAGATATTAATGCAAAAGCACAAGCTAAAAAAACTACAGGCATAATAGCTAAACCATCTAATCCATCTGTAATGTTAACGGCATTGCTAGTTCCAACTATTACGAAATAACAAAGAAATATATATAAATAATTCATTTCAAAAGAATTTTTTATATAAAAAGGAATCATTAATTGAGTAGGAATAATACTTTGATTATTAGCATTCATTATAGAAATAAATATAAAAGCAAAAATAGATAAAAAAAAATATTTCCATTTTAATGTTAATCCTTTAGAATTTTTGTATTTTATTTTTTTATAATCATCTATTAAACCTATGATACCATATCCTATTAATATAATAATAACATACCAAATATAGATATTAGATAAATTACAATATAATATCGTCGAAAATAATATAGAAGAAATTATAAAAATTCCACCCATAGTAGGTGTTTCATTTTTTAATCGGTGTGTTTTCGGTCCGTTTTCTCGTATTATTTGATATTTTTTTAATTTTTTAAAGTGATATATGAAATGTGGTCCAAGATATAAATTAATAAAAAAAGAACTTAATAAACTAAATATTGCACGATATGGAACATAATAAAAAATGTTTAAATGAAAATTGAAGTACTCATTAAATAAAACTAACATTTTTTTTACTCTCCTTGATAAGCTCTTCTACTACTTCTTCCATTTTTGCACTACGAGATCCTTTGATTAATATTGTTATTTTTTCTTTCTTTAAAAAAAAATATTTTAAAGATTCGCATAATTTTTTTTTAGTATAAAAATGTTTGCCGTTATTAAAAACCGTAGTAATTTGATTGCTTATGTTTCCGATACTAAAAATTTTGTTAATTTTAGATAAATTAGCAGTGTTTCCTATCATTTTATGATACAAAATGCTATTTTCTCCTAATTCAGCCATGTCTCCGGTAACTAATATTTTGTATCCTGGCATTTTTTCTAATACTTTTATTGCTGAAATCATAGATGAAACGTTAGAGTTGTAAGTATCATCAATTAAAATTTTATTAGGTTCTAATATAATTGATTCTAATCTTCTTGAAACAAGAGGAGTTTCTAATAGTCCTATTTTTATTTGTTTTAATGGTATTTTAAGTGCGAAAGAAAGAGCACTGGCTGCTAATGCATTAGATATATTTTGATAACCTAAAAATGGTAAGGAAATATTTATTTTTCCGCATGGTGTATGCATTGTAAAAGATGTGCCATATACATAAATTTTAATATTACTACAAAAAAAATCGCTATATTTTTTTTTTTAATGGAAAAAAATATAATTTTATTTTTTTTTATATCTTTCTTCCATTGTGAAAGATGATGACTATCTAAATTAATAACAACTATTCCCTTAGGTTTTAATCCAGTCAGTATTTCTGATTTTGCTTGAGATACTCCTAATAACGATTTGAATCCTTTTAAGTGAGCAAAATGAATATTATTAATCAATATAATCTCTGGTTGACTAATACTACTAGTATAAGCAATTTCACCTGGTTTATTTGCTCCTAATTCAATTACAGCATATTTATGTTTTTTTGTTAACTGTAATAACGTCATAGGTACGCCAATATTGTTGTTTGAATTATCAATAGTAGATATCGTATTTCCATTTTTTCTTAGTATAGATGCTGTCATTTCTTTTACTGATGTTTTTCCACAAGAACCAGTGATAGCTAAGACTTTTACGTTAGTTTTTTTACGAATCCAGCTAGAAATTTGACCTAAAGCAATAGATGTATTTTTTACTATGATATATGAGACATAAGAATTTATGTTGTTTTGTGTGATAAAAGCAGAACAACCTTTTTTGATGGCATCGTTTATAAAAATATGTGCATCAAATTTTTTTCCTATTAAAGCAACAAAAAGACAACCTGGAACAATTTTTTTAGAATCAATTACAATCTGATCTATTAAAAAATCTGTTCCATGTAGTTTTCCATTAGTAATTAAAGCAATTTTTTTTAATGATAAAGAAATCATATCTTTTTTTCCAATAAGTTTAAGACTATTTTTTTATCTGAATAATTGATATATCTATTTCGAATTACTTGTTTTTCTTCATGTCCTTTTCCAGCTATCAAGATTATATGGTTATATTTTGCTTTATAATAAGCATAAGATATTGCTTTTTTTCTATTTTTAATAATGAGTATTCTTTTTTTATTTTTACAACCATTTAAAATGTCTTTGATGATTTTTTTTTCTTTTTCATTTCTTGGATTATCATTAGTAATAATGACTTTATCTGACATTTTTTCTGCAATCGCTCCCATAATAGAACGCTTTTTCTTATCCCTATCTCCTCCACATCCAAATATACACCATATGTAACTTGAGTAATGTAATCGAATGGCATCAAGTGTTTTTTTTAATGCATCCGGTGTATGAGCATAATCAATAATAAAAGTTGGTTTTTTAATAAAAGTAAATATTTCCATTCGACCATGTACAGGTATTAATTTTGCGGATGTGCGAATCAGATCAGATAAACTATAACCTAGTTCTAAAAGACAAGCTAATGATAACAAAAGGTTTGTTACATTAAAACGTCCAATTAAATGAGACAATATTTTACCTGTTCCCCAACTTGATTCAAATGCAATAAGAACAGAACTATTAATATACTTAATATCAGTAGCATTTATCCATTTTGTAGAATATTTTTTTTGCTTAGGATTTTGAATTGTAACGGCTATTGTGTAGTAATCAAGCAGTTTTTTTAACCATATTTTTCCATATTTATCATCGGCATTTACTATGATCTTTTTTACTTTATGTGTACTAAATAATAACCATTTTGCTGATTCATATTGTTTCATGTTTTGATGATAATCTAGATGATCTTGTGTAAGATTTGTAAAAATTGCAATATAAAAAGGCACTTCTTTAACACGATTTTGTATTAGGCCATGTGAAGAAACTTCCATAGTAACTAATTCAGCTTTTTTTTCTAGTGCTATAGATAAGAATAAATGAATAAAAATTGCGGAAGAAGTAGTGTTTTTTGTGGGATTTAAGGAATTGTAAAAACCGTTTCCTAAAGTTCCCATAGTTGCTGTTTTATTACCTAAAATTTCGCTCCATTGATTAATTAATTGTGTTACAGTTGTTTTTCCATTAGTACCAGTTACACCAATTATTTTTAATTTTTTGCCTGGTTCTTTATAAAAACGATTTGCTAACATTGATATGTTTTCAGATAGTTTAAAAAAATATATTATCAGAACATTGTCAATGTATTTAAACATTCCATGATTTTCTTTTTTTTTAGTTTCACATAGAATTGCTGCTGATTGTTTTTGAATAGCTTCACAAATAAAATTACGTCCATCTTTTTTTATTCCTGGAACAGCTATAAATAAATCTCCTTGATTTATAGTTCTGCTATCCATATTTAAATTCAAAATATATTTATTTGGAATATTTTTAATCCATGGTGATAATAAATATTTTAAGCAAGTGCTATTCATTTATTTCCTTTTGACTCAATTTTCAAATCAGTATTTCAATTTAATAAATTGTCTGGTTTTATATTCATTTTTTTTAATACTAATGTCATTATATTACTAAAAACTGGAGCAGAAACTGCACCTCCATAATATTTTTTTCCTTTAGGATTATCGATAACAATTATCAATGAAAATCTTGGATTACTAGCTGGTGCAATACCAGCGGTATAAGCTGTATATTTTTTAATATAATATCCATGAATTCCTACTTTTTTTGCAGTTCCTGTTTTAATAGCAATACGATATCCTTTAACTGCTGCTTGAACACCTCCTCCTCCTGGTTTAGCAACACTCTCCATCATATTAATTACCTTTTGTACATATTTTTTGGGAAAAATTCTTTTTTCTTCTATTGGACGGCTCACTTTTATAATTGAAAGAGGCCGATATATTCCATAACTTCCAATAGTGGCATACAATCGAGCTAGCTGTAGAGGTGTTACCATTAGTCCATATCCAAAAGAGAAAGTAGCTTTATCTAAATCAGACCAGTTTTTTTTTTTTGGCAAAAATCCGCTTTTTTCTCCAATTAGTCCTAGTTTAGTTGGTTGTCCTAATCCGAAATTAACATAACTATCAATTAATTTTAAAATAGGCATAGATAGTGCGATTTTTGATACTCCCACATTACTAGATTTTTGTAATATTCCGGCTGTAGTAAGTTGTTCATGATAGGAAACATCTTTTATTTGATGTTTTTTAATAAAAAAAGGTTTTGTGTTAATGATTGAATTTTCTTGAATTAATCCTAGTTTTAATGCTTCCATAATTACTATTGGTTTTACTGTTGATCCCGGTTCAAAAATATCTGTAACAGCTCTATTGCGTATATTTTTTTTTATCGTATGTCTCATATTATTAGGGTTGAATGCAGGACTGTTTGCCATGGCTAGTACTTCTCCAGTTTTAATATCAATTAAAATAGCAGTTCCGGAATCAGCTTTATTTTTTTCAACCGCTTCATCTATTTTTTGATATACGATAGTTTGCAATTTAGTATCAATGCTGAGGGTCAAGTTATTAGATGCACTTTTATCAACTAAAGATATATTTTCAACGATTTGACCTTTATTATCTTTTCTTATTTTTCTTTTCCCTGGTTTTCCTGTTAAAAGTGCATTGAAACTTTTTTCTATACCTTCAATTCCTATTCCATCTATATTAGTTATTCCTATAAGTTGAGCTGCAATTTTTCCAAAAGGATAATATCTTTTTGATTCTTCTAACAAAAAAATACCAGGTAACTGTAAATTTTTGATATATTCTGAAATATCAGGATTGATTTGACGTGCTAAATAAATAAATTTTGATTTTTTGTAAGAATTTATATGAAAAATTATTTCTTTTAATGGAATAGATAGCGCTTCTGACAAAGCTTGCCAACGTTTATCATTATGAATATTTTTGGTATCTAGAATTACTGATGGATCTGCGCAAATAGCGTTTACTGATACAGTAACTGCTAGCGGATAACCTGATCGATCATTAATAATTCCTCTGGTACTCAGCAAAGATTGTATTCTTAATGTTCTACGATCTCCTTCTGTTATTAGCGCATTAGGATTGATGATTTGTAAAAAAATTACTCGTAGGGTCAAAATTATTAAGGATAAAAAAATAAAATTATATAATATAAAAAATCGCCAATTTATATAGTTTATTTTTTTTATTTTTTTTTCTTTAAAAAAGTTAAATCTTTCTTTATTGTACATTTTTGAATTGATGTCCATCAATTTACATTTTCTTTATTAAATAAAAATTATCTTTCTTGAACTGTAGAATGAATAGATAAAGAATTTTTTTCAATTATTAAATTTCTCCATTCGTCGTTTTTTTCTTTTTTTTTAGAATAAGATTTTCTTCTTGACTAATTAATACACGAGTTTTATAAACTGTGATAACAACAAGACTGGCAGATAATATAATAGATATTAATAAAATTAAGTGAGCTTTTCCATATAAAAGCAAATCATTTTTAATTATTGTTGGTAAATCATAACGTTGAATTTTCATATTTATTTTTTTATTTCTGCCACACGAAGTATAGAGCTACGAGCTCTAGGGTTATTATTTATTTCACTTTGAGTTGGTGATATACGATTAATAATTTTTAATTTACATACTTTTAAATTATTTAATTGTTTTTCTGTGATAGGCATACCGTATGGAACTGTTGCTTTCATGCTGTTTTTGATCATGAATTTTTTTACTATTCTATCTTCTAAAGAATGAAAACTAAGAATTGATATGCGTCCTCCTGGACTTAATATTTTTAGTGTGCTTTCTAGAGCTATTTTAATTTCTTCTAATTCTTGATTGATGTAAATTCTAATAGCTTGAAAACTTCTTTTTGCTGGATGTTTAAATTTATTTCTTATCGGTATAGCTCTTCTAATAATATTTGCTAATTCTAAAGTACTTGTTATTTTTTTTATTTGACTAGCATATTTGATTGCATAAGCTATTTTTTTTGAAAAGCGTTCTTCTCCAAAATTTTTCAAAACGAAGGCAATTTGATTAACGCTACTTTTAAACAGCCATTCTGAAGCAGAAATTCCATGATTAGGATTCATTCGCATATCTAAAGGTCCATCTTTTTTAAATGAAAAACCTCTTTTACAATCATCAATTTGTAATGAAGACACTCCTAAATCAAATATAATTCCATTAACTTTCCCTATAATTTTTTTATTTTGTGCATAATTTAATAATTTTGAGAAATTTTCATTGATTATATGGAAGCGTGAATCTTTAATATTATTTCCAATAGAAAAAGCGATGGGATCTTTATCAATAGAATATAGTTTTCCATCCTTGCCTAGTTTTTGTAAAATTTCATTTGAATGTCCGCCTGTTCCAAATGTACTATCAATATAAATACCATTTTTTTTTATTTTTAAAGAATCAATTAATTCTTTTTTCATCACTGGAATATGTTTAAGTATACGATTCATTTTGAAATATAAATAATGTGATATAAAGTCATAATACAATACATGGTCATTTCTTCAAAATGACCATGTTTAATATATTTATTCAAAAACTTAACTATTTAAATATTATTAAGTTAGATTAAACAATATGTAATGTGTTCTTAAAAAATTTTTTTAATGTTTTTTTTTAAACATTTAAAAAATTTATCCCCGAGTAATTCCGACAATGCCGGAACGGGTTACTTCAATAACTTCTGAGATATTGCGTATTATTTTTAAAAAAGAATCAATTTTTTTTGTAGTTCCAGATAATTGCAATATATATGTTGTAGATGTTATATCTATAATTTGTCCTCGAAAAACTTCAGTAACATGTTTTACATCATTTTTTTTATAGTTGTTAATTTGAACTTTTAATAATATAATTTCACGTTCTATATGAGAAGATTGTTCAATTTGTACAACTCTCAATACATCGATTAATTTATGGAGTTGTTTTTCAATTTGTTCAATCGCTTTTTCATCTCCTACAGTTTGTATAGTCATTTTTGATAAAGAAGGATCTTCAGTAGGTGCTAGTGTAATAGTTTCTATATTATATCCTCTTTGTGAAAAGAGTCCTATTACTCGTGATAATGCACCTGATTCATTTTCTAATAGAATAGATAAAATTCTTCGCATATTTTAGGAGGCCTCTTTTTTTCTTAACCACATTTCATTCATACCCCCGCCTTGAATCTGCATAGGATAAACATGCTCAGAATTATCTATTTCGACGTCTACAAATACTAAATAACCCTCAGATAATTTATTTAATGCTAGTTTTAATTTTTCTTCTAATTCTATAGGGTTAGTGATTTTAATACCAAAATGTCCATAAGATTCTGCTAATTTTACAAAATCTGGAAGTGAATCCATATAAGAATGAGAATGTCGTCCAGAATAAATCATGTCTTGCCATTGCTTTACCATTCCTAAAGAAGAATTATTAAGATTCAATATTAATACTGCTAAATTATATTGTCGTGCTGTAGATAATTCCTGGATATTCATTTGAATACTACCGTCTCCAGTAATACAAATAACAGTTGCTTCAGGTAAAGCCAATTTAACTCCTAATGCGGCAGGCAATCCAAATCCCATCGTACCTAAACCACCTGAATTGATCCAATGTCTAGGTTTGTTAAATGGATGATATAATGCAGCAAACATCTGATGTTGTCCAACGTCTGAAGTAATATAAGATGTGCCTTTTGTAAGTTTGAATAAAGTTTCAATTACTGTTTGTGGCTTTATTTGATCACTGGTTTGATTATATTTAAGACTATTAACTTCTTTCCATTTCTTAATAGTATCCCACCAATCTTGTAAAAATAAAATTTTCTTTTCTTTTTTCAATAGTTCCAGCATTTTTTTTAAGACATATTTTGCATCTCCAACAATAGGTATATTAGCTGAAACAGTTTTAGAAATAGAAGTTGGATCAATATCAACGTGCAAAATAATAGCACTGGGACAGTATTTATTTAAATTATTTGTTGTACGATCATCAAACCTGACTCCGATTGCAAAAATTACATCAGCATGATGCATTGTCATATTAGCTTCATAAGTACCATGCATTCCTAACATAGAAATACTTTGAACATGAGTTCCTGGAAAAGCACCTAATCCCATTAAAGAAGTAGTAACAGGACAGTTTAATTTTTCTGCAAAAATCTGTAATTCTTCGCTGCTGTTAGAGCTAATAATTCCGCCACCTGCATAAATTACAGGTCTTTGAGAATTTAATAGTGTATATAGTGCTTTTTTAATTTGTCCTATATGACCTTTAGTTGTTGGGTTGTATGATCGTATATTAATTTTTTCTGGCCATTTATAAGAGAACTTACTTTCTTTTTTTAAAATATCTTTTGGCAAATCAATTACTACAGGCCCTGGACGTCCACTGGATGCTAACCAGAAAGCTTTTTTAAAAATCACTGGTATATCTTCAGTTTTTTTAACTAAAAAACTATGTTTTACTACTGGTCGAGAAATGCCAATCATGTCACATTCTTGAAAAGCATCATAACCGATTAATGAAGAGGCAACTTGACCAGATATAACAACCATAGGAATAGAATCCATGTATGCTGTAGCAATACCAGTAATAGCATTAGTTGCACCTGGTCCAGAAGTAACTAACACAACTCCTATTCTTCCAGTAGAACGGGAATAACCATCTGCCATATGAGTCGCAGCTTGTTCGTGTCTTACCAAAATATGTTCAATTCCACCAACAGTTTTTAGAGCATCATAAATATCTAGTACAGCACCACCAGGATAACCAAATATATGCTGTATTCCCTGATCAATTAATGATCGAACGACCATTTCGGCTCCTGATAACATTTCCATTTTTTCCTCCAGGACACTAATTTATTAGGTTGAATTTCCTAGTTCGCTATCTATCAGTTTATCCTGTAGTTTATCTAGATAAAATTAGCGCTATTTAGTATAAAAAAATTCAAAAATAAAATATTTTAAAATTTTTGTTTTTAAGTGTTATGTTTAATTTTTATAGAATAAAAAGTTGTTTGATTTTTAATTAATACTGAATGGAAATATAATACTAATTTTTATTATTACAAATATATCAGAGATTATCAATTAATAGAAACTATTAAGTATAATTTATATGGTTTACTTTTGATATGAAAAATTATTAGATTTAATGTTTATTAACTAAAAATTTTTTAAATTTAGGCGAAGTCCATGTTGAAAAAAAATTTTTTTCTTTAGTAATAAGACAAACGGCTAATTTCTCTTTCAATGCTAATTCTTTAGCTTTTTTAAAACCTAATATTAGCAATCCTGTATCCCAGCTATCAGCTTCTAAAGCAGTTGAGGAAATAACACTTACTGAAACTAAATTGTGATTTATAGGTCGTCCGTTAGAAGGATCAATTAAGTGTGAAATATATTTTCCTTTAAGATAGTAATAATTACGATAATTACCAGCTGTACTAATTGCATTATTTTTTAAATGTATTAATAAGTGTATTGAGTTTTTTTGATCAATTGGTTTTTGAATAGCAATAATTTTATCTTGCTTTTTAAATTTTTCTGTTTTGACTAGAACAGTTCCGCCTACTGCGATAGTATAATTTTTTATTTTTTTTATTTTCAATATAGATGATAGATGATCTACAGCAAAACCTTCACCAAGAGTAGAAAGATTAATTTCTATTCCATCTATATCTTTTTCTAAAAACATTCCTAAAGAATTTTTAATAAGTTTTAAGTGTTGACTACCTGAGAGGTGAATTTTTTCCTTTATTTTTTTTAAAGAAGGATAACTATCTGGTTTTTCTTTAGTACCGAATCCCCATATATCAATTAAAGGACTGATTGTAATATCTAATTTTCCATTAGTTTTTTTATTAACTTTCAAAGCAATAGAAATAATATTAAAAAAATTTTTATTAATTTTTTGTTTTTGGTTTTTTTTTAATTTATTAAATTGAGAGACTATGGAGTTTTTTTTCCAAGATGAAAGCATTTGTTCATCTTCATTTAAATATTTTTGTATTAAATTTTTTATGTATCTTTTATTTTTTAAATTAGGGATTTTAACTTGCCAATATGTTCCCATAGTTTTTCCTGTTAATACAGTAATGTTTTTTCTTTCTTTATGTAAAAGTTTATTTTCGAAAAAAACTATCATAAATATTATAAAAATAATAACTTTGTAAATGATATTCAAAAACATAAATAGTGTCGTTCTCCTAATTAATTGAAATAAATTTTACTGATTACTTTGTAAAAATAAAATTCTGGATATTTTTTTTTCATAATAATTATTGTTAATATTTTTCTTTTAAATTTTTGAGCACAAATATTTTTTGTTTTATATCCTCTTATCTAATCTTGATATTAGTATAAATTTTTATAATATAGATATTAACGAGGAATGGAGTTAAATATTGATGGAGTGTATAATAAACATTTATTCGATTAGGTAATGTATTATAATAATTTTTTTATTTGCAGATTAGATTGTAATTATGAGAAAGAAATAATGAAAAAATCAGCCATCACATTAAGCCAAGTAATACTGATTTTGACGCTATTACTAAGTTTTGGAATGTTTTGGAGTGATGTTGCTCCTACTACAAAAAATAGCACTGTTTCGAGAGAAATATATCCTAGTTTAGCGCCAATGTTAGAGAAAGTTATGCCTTCAGTAATTAGTATTAATATTGAAGGAAGTACTATTGTACATAATTCTCGTTTACCTCATCAATTTCAACCATTTTTTGGCGATAATTCTCCTTTTTGTCAGGGTAATTCACCATTTCGAAATTCTCCTTTTTGCCGAGTCAATCCTGATTCTGATAGTACTAATGAAAAATTTCGCGCATTAGGTTCTGGTGTAATTATTAACGCTGATAAAGGATATGCAGTAACAAATAATCATGTTGTTGAACATGCAAATAAAATTCAAGTTCAATTAAGTGACGGACGTCGTTATGAAGCTCAGATAATTGGAAAAGATGCGCGTTCTGATATCGCTTTAATACAATTAAAAAATGCAAACAATTTAAGTGCTATAAAAATTGCGGATTCCGATTCTTTACGAGTAGGCGATTATACTGTAGCTATTGGAAATCCATATGGTCTAGGCGAAACTGTGACTTCAGGTATTATTTCTGCCTTAGGACGAAGTGGTTTAAACATTGAGCATTATGAGAATTTTATTCAAACTGATGCGGCAATCAATAGAGGTAATTCTGGTGGAGCATTAGTTAATTTAAATGGTGAATTAATTGGAATTAACACTGCTATTTTAGCACCAGATGGTGGAAATATTGGAATAGGATTTGCAATTCCTGGAAATATGGTAAAAAATTTAACTGCACAAATGGTTCAATTTGGACAAGTAAGACGAGGTGAATTAGGAATAATAGGCATGGAGTTAAATTCAGATTTAGCACAAATTATGAAAATAAATGCACAAAAAGGTACTTTTGTTAGTCGAGTTTTACCTAATTCTTCTGCATTTGAAGCAGGGATTAAAGCTGGTGATATTATAATTTCTTTAAATAAAAAACCGGTTTCTAGTTTTTCAGCATTACGTGCTGAAATAAGTTCTTTACCAGTGGCAACTAAAATGGAATTAGGAATATTTCGAGAAGGAAAAATACAAAATATCATTGTTGAATTAAAACACTCTATAAAAAATAATTTAAATTCAGAGAACATTTATACAGGCATTGAAGGTGTAGATTTAAGTAATTATATGTCTAACGAACAAAAAGGTGTAAAAGTAGAGAATGTAAAATTAAACAGTCCTGCTTTTAAAATTGGTTTTAAAAAAGATGATATTATCATTGGGGTTAATCAGCAATTAATAAGTAACTTAGAAGAATTAAAAAAAATCTTAGATACTAAACCTAAAATATTAGTTTTCAGTGTAAAAAGAGGAAACGATAGTATATATTTAGTAAGTGAATAATTGTTTCATAGTTCCGCCCGAAAAAATACGGGCGGTTTTTTAATTTATGTTATATTTCTTAATAATTGATTGATTTCTGTTTTTTTGAGTGTTTTTAAATCTACTTTTTTTACAATAACAGCGGCATAAAGATTGTAGTTTCTATTTTTAGACGGTAAACTTCCAGAAACTACAACAGAATGGGCAGGTATTCTCCCATAAAAAATTTCTCCGTTTTCTCTATCATAAATTTTAGTACTTTGACCAATAAATACGCCCATAGAAATGACACATCCTTTTTCTACAACAACTCCTTCTACAATTTCGGAACGAGCACCAATAAAACAGTTATCTTCAATAATTGTAGGGTTATTTTGTAGTGGCTCTAAAACACCGCCTATACCTACTCCTCCAGATATATGTACATTTTTACCAATTTGAGCGCAAGAACCTATAGTAGCCCAAGTATCTATCATGGTTCCTTGATCAATATATGCTCCTATATTTATATAAGAAGGCATGATTACTGTATTATAATTAATGAACGCACCATATCTTATAGTTGCTGGTGGTACTATGCGTATTTTTTCTTGTTTAAATCTTTTTTCATCATATTCTTCATATTTTAATGGAATTTTATCATAATAGTTAGTAAAATTACCCTTTATAAAGTCACTTTTTTTTATATAAATATATAGTAGAATTGCTTTTTTTAACCATTCATGTGTAATCCAATTACCATCTTTTTTTTCCGAAATCCTAATTTCTCCATTATTTAATAATTTAATAACATAAAAAATAGTTTTACAAATATCACTATTAATATTAATTTTATTCTTATTTTCATAAGCGTCTTCAATTATTTTCTTTAATTCTTGCATCTTTTAATTTAACCTAATTTATTATTCATGAATAAGAGATTTTTTATTGGAAAAAATTAAATATTAGTTAATTTTGAAGGAATATCTTCATCTTTTCGCCATGTTAAAATATCACATCCATACTTCGTTACTAATATAGTATGTTCATATTGAGCTGATAAAGAACGATCTTTAGTTTTGATGGTCCACCCATCTTTCATGCATCTTACTTGAGAATTCCCAGCATTAATCATTGGTTCAATAGTAAAAATCATTCCTTCTTCTAAAATAATATTATTTTCTTTATTTTTATAATGTAATACGTGAGGTTCTTCATGAAAATTACGCCCAATACCATGACCACAATATTCTTTTACGACAGAAAAATTATTGTTTTCAACATAATTTTGAATAATCTCACCGATTTTATATAGTGGTATGCCTGGTTGAACTATTTTTAAAGCTAAATACAGGCTTTTTTGAGCTACTTCACATAAACGTTTAGATAAAATGCTCGGTTTGCCTATAAAAAACATTTTTGAAGTATCACCATGATAGTGATCTTTAATAATTGAAACATCTATGTTAACTATATCTCCTTCTTTGAAAACTTGTTTTTCATTGGGGATTCCATGACATACTACATCATTAATAGAAATGCAGATCGATTTAGGAAAACCATGATACCCTAAACATGCTGAAACAGCTTTTTTTTTATGAACAATATAATCATGACAAATTTGGTTAATATCTTCTGTGCTTATTTTTGGTTGAAGATATTTTTCTATCGTTTCCAATACTTCAGCTGCTAATTTTCCAGATATTCGCATTTTTTTAATTTCTGATGCTGTTTTAATTATACAACTCATAATATTAGCCGTTTTTTTGTATCAATTTTCAAAATTTAAAATATATTTGAATTATACTGTAAAATATCTTTTTTTTTTTAAATTTAATTGTAAAATTAAATAAAAATGTTAATAATTATTCGTTTTTTCATGCAAAAACATGATATAAATTATGTTGAATAATATATAAAAAAATAAAAAATTAATATATTGATCTTTTTTGTTTAGTATAATATTTATAAAGTATTTAATATTTTAAAATTAGGGGTGATTATGGAGATGGTATCAATGCGCGATATGTTAAAAGCAGGAGTTCATTTCGGACACCAAACACGTTATTGGAATCCAAAAATGAAACCCTTTATTTTTGGAACTCGTAATCGAGTACATATTATTAACTTAGAAAAAACTCTTCCAATGTTTAATTTTGCTCTTTCTGAATTAAAAAAAATTTCTTTAAGAAAAGGAAGAATATTATTTGTAGGTACTAAAAGGGCTGCAAGAAAAGCAATAAAAGAAGCGGCTATTAATTGTGAACAATTTTATGTAAATCATCGTTGGTTAGGTGGAATGCTGACAAATTGGAAAACAGTTAGGCAATCTATAAAACGTTTAAAAGATCTAGAAATAGAATCAAAAGATGGCACATTTTCTAAGTTAACTAAAAAAGAAGTTTTAATAAGATCGCGAGAATTGTGTAAATTAGAGAATAGTCTGGGTGGCATCAAAAATATGGGCGGATTACCTGATTGTTTATTTGTTATTGATGCTGCACATGAAAATATTGCAATTAAAGAGGCTAATAATTTAGGTATTCCCGTATTTGCTATTGTTGATACTAATTCCAATCCTGATGGAGTAGATTATATTATACCCGGTAACGATGATGCTATTCGATCAGTAAATCTATATTTACAATCTGTAGCATCTATTATTTCTAAAACAAATAAGCAAAATTTATCAGATAAAACATTAATTCATTGCAAAAATAATTTAGATATCGAATAAGAAATATTTTATAAAATAAAGAAGGCAATTAAGTATGACAAACAATAATATTAGTGCTTGTCTTATTAAAAAACTGAGATCTCGTACAGGAGCAGGTTTTTTAGAATGCAAACGAGCATTGTTAAAAGAAAATGGAAATATCGAGTTAGCTATTGATAATTTACGTAAGTCAGGTCAATTGATTGCTGAAAAAAAAGTAAATAATACTACTAATCAAGGTGCGATTTTTTCAAAAATTCAAAATAATAGCGGCGTTATGCTTGAATTAAACTGTGAAACTGATTTTGTTGCTAAAGATCATTCATTTATTTGTTTAGGAAAAGATATTATATTAAAAGCATTAGAAAAAAAAATTAAAGATATTAATCAATTAAAATATATGTTCGAATCAAAAAGAACAGATTTAGTTTTAAAAGTAGGCGAAAATATTAATATACGTCGTTTTTGTTATATTGAAGGTGAAAATATTTTTTCCTATCTTCATGGAATTCGAATTGGTGTGTTAGTTAGTGCAGGTCCTTTAAATAAAATCATATTAAAAAATATTGCAATGCATATAGCTGCAAGTAAACCAGAATATTTAAATCCAGAAAATGTATCTAGTTCAGTCTTTAAACGTGAATATGAAATTCAGTCAGAATTAGCACGTAATCTTAAAAAACCACCACATTTATTAAAAAAAATTATCGATGGTAGAATGAGTAAATTCATTAATAATATATCTTTAACAGGTCAAAATTTTATTATAGATCCGACAAAAAAAGTAGGAGATATTTTAAAGGAACATCACTCGTATATTACATCATTTATTAGATTTGAATTAGGTGAAAATATCCTTAAATAAATTATAGATTTAAAAAAATATTAATATAAAATATATTTAGGTTGAGAAATATGTCTAGGAATAAGAAATTTATATATCGACGTATTTTGTTGAAAATAAGTGGAGAAGTATTACAAGGAGTTAACAAATTTGGAATTGATATAAATTCTTTAAAACGAATAGCAAAAGAAATTGAATCTGTAGTAAAAATTGGAATTCAAGTAGGTTTAGTGATTGGAAGTGGTAATTTATTTCGTGGTGCACAATTATCTAAATTAGGTCTTAATCGAGTAGCCTCCGATCATATTGGCATATTGTCAACAGTTATTAATAGTTTAGCAATGAAAGATACAATTAATTCCATTTCTTCTATTAAGACTTGTTTAATGTCTGCAGTACCATTAAATGGTATTTGTGAAATATACAGTTTTGAACGAGCAATACATTTATTATCTAATAATTTTATTATTATTTTTGCTGCTGGAACAGGTAATCCTTTTTTTACAACTGATTCAGCTGCTTGTTTGCGAGGTATTGAGACAGAATCTGATATTATTTTGAAAGGTACTAAGGTTGACGGAGTATATTCACAAGATCCCAAAAAAGATGAGCATGCTATTTTATATAGAAAATTAACATATAAAGATGTCCTTAAAAAAGAACTAAAAGTCATGGACTTAGCCGCTTTCACACTTGCTCGAGATTATCATTTACCTATCCGAGTTTTTAATATAAACAAACCTGGATCTTTATATCGTATTATAATGGGTAATAATGAAGGTACTCTTATTACTAAATAAATTATTTAAAAATGTCATAATATTCTATTAAATTGAGAATATATTAAATAGGTAATCATGTGATTAATCAGATTAACGTACACACTCAGGAACGAATGGAGAAATGTATTCAAACGTTTCAAAAAAATATTAATAATATTAAAACTGGTCGAGCAGCTCCGACTTTGCTTCATAACATTTATATTGAATATTTTGGTTCTAAAACTTCATTGCGTCAAGTATCTAATATAATAGTCGAAGATTCTCATACTCTTAAAATTAATGTTTTTGATAATTCTATTACATCCTTAATCAGCAAAGCAATTTTAAATTCAAATCTTGATTTAAATCCAATTGTGAATGGTAAAGATATAATAATACCAATACCTCCGTTGACAGAAGAAAGAAGAAAAAAATTAATTAAAATTATTCGTAATGATGCTGAAAGCAGTCGTGTTAAAATTCGTAATATTCGTAGAGATTCAAATGATAAAGTCAAGAGACTTGTTAAAAATAAAACTATTAGTGAAGATCATGAATATATTTCTCAGACTAAAATACAAACCATGACAGATGAATACATTAGAAAAATAGATTCTATCTTATCTAAAAAAGAAATGGAACTTATGAAAGTTTAAAATTTTTATTTTTAATACATATTTCATGCAATAAAATACGCATCAAAAAATTTATGCAAAAAAATTATCAATGTTTTGTAATTAAGAATATTTATGAAAAAAATTACTATTTTAGGATCAACTGGTTCTATTGGTATTAGCACCTTATCTATTATTCAAAAAAATCCAAATTTATTTAAAGTAGTTGCTTTAGTTGCTAATACAAATATTTCTACTATGTTACAGCAATGTGAATTGTTTACTCCTGATTGGGTAGCAATGAGAGATGCAAAATCTGCTCATATATTAAGAAAAAAATTAAAACATAGAAAGATAAAAACTCAAGTTCTTTTTGGAGAAAAAGATATTTGTACATTAGCTTCATTGCAAGAGATAGACCAAGTTATATCTGCAATTGTTGGAGTAGCAGGTTTGTTACCAACACTATCTGCAATATATGCTGGAAAAACAATATTATTAGCTAATAAAGAATCTTTGATTACATGTGGTGATTTATTCATGAAAGCAGTTGCTTCAAGCGGTGCTAAAATTATTCCTATTGATAGTGAACACAATGCTATTTTTCAAGTCTTACCTTTAGAAATTCAAACAAATTTAGGTGTGGCCAGTTTAAAAGAAAATAGTATTAAAAATCTTATTTTAACTGCTTCTGGAGGACCATTTTATAAATTTCCTTCATCTGATTTATCTAGCATAACTCCAGATCAAGCATGTTCACATCCCAATTGGTTTATGGGAAAAAAAATTTCTGTAGATTCAGCAACTATGATGAATAAAGGTTTAGAATATGCTGAAGCAAGATGGTTATTTAATGCTTCAGGATCAGAAATTAAAATTTTAATTCATCCTGAATCAATAGTTCATTCTATGGTGCAATATTGTGATGGTTCTCTATTAGCACAATTATCAGTACCTGACATTAGAATTGCTATTTCGTATGCAATGTCTTGGCCCAATCGTATTTGTACAGAAGTTAATTTTTTAAATTTTTCTAAAATAAATAAGTTATCATTTTTCGAACCTGATTTTATTCAGTTTCCATGTTTAAAATTAGCTATTGATTCTTTTTCTCAAGGTCAATCTGCTATGATTGTTTTAAATGCTGTTAATGAAGTTGCTGTATCAGCTTTTCTTAATTCTAAAATTTCTTTTACTAAAATTTATGAGATAAACATTGAAATATTAATGTCTTCCTGTTTTTTAGAACCTAATTCTATTCAAGATGTTTTAGAAATCGATAGACAAGCAAGAATATTAGCTCAAAAAAAAGTTTCATCGTTAGTTTTTTAAATATACATTATTAATGTATTAATTTTTTTATTCAGAATATTTTAAAAAAATTCTATTTTTAAGAGAAATGTATACGTATTATGGAGCGTAAATCCTCATTAGAATATAATGAAAAAAATCATAAATATAATCCTCGTCATGTAGCAATTATTATGGATGGAAATGGACGATGGGCTAATAAAAAAGGCAAAATGCGTATTTTTGGTCATAAAGAAGGTTTTAAAGCGGTGAAAGAAGCAATAAGATTTTCTATTATAAATGATTTAAAAATATTGACATTGTATGCTTTTAGCAGCGAAAATTGGAATCGTCCATTATTTGAAATTAAATCTTTAATGGAGCTATTTTATTACGCATTAGAGAGTGAAATTAAAAATTTGAAAAAATATAATATTAGATTGAAAGTTATTGGTGATATAACATATTTTAATAAAAAATTACAAAAGAGTATTCGTAATGCAGAACAAATAACCTCAAATAATAATGGTCTAATTTTAAATATAGCTGCAAATTATGGTGGAAGGTGGGATATTATTCAAAGTATTAAGAAGATTATTTGCAAAGTTCAAAAAGGGATCTTAAATATAAATAATATTCAAGAGAAAACTTTTTCCGAATACTTATCAACTAGTAAACTACTTCCAGTAGATTTAGTTATTAGAACAGGAGGAGAAAAAAGAATTAGTAATTTTCTATTATGGCAAATAGCTTACTCTGAATTATATTTTACTGATGTTTTATGGCCTGATTTTAATCATTATGTTTTTCAACAGGCTATAGATGCTTTTATATCTCGTGAACGTCGTTTTGGAGGATGTAAAAAAAATGAGAAACAATAAGTTCTTATACCGTTAGTATTTTATATGAATAAAATTTAAATTTATATTAAATAACAAATTTTTCACATTATTCAAATAAATATTTTTTTGCTAAACAATATGATGCAAAATATGAATAATAATTAATTATGTTTTAAATTTTATTTTTACTTTATTATTTCTCTGAAATTGTAAGTGTTTTTAATAAATTCTACGAAAAAATAAATCTATCGCAGGAAAAATTATAACAATAATGCTAATTAAAAATTTTCTTATAGCTTTTTTAATGTTTTTTAGTGTTGTAGTTTGTGCAAAGGATAAATTTTTAGTTAAAGATATTCAGTTTAAAGGATTAAGAAATTTTTCACAAAACGAAGCGTTAAAAAATATTGTTTTTAGTATCGGAAATCAAATATCGCAATATGATGTGCAAAACAGTATTAAATCTTTATTTAAAACAGGAAAATTGGAAGATATTAAAGTAGTGTTTTCAAAAAACACGATTATTTTCAATATTAAAGAAAAACCTGTTATCTCTAATATTGTTATTTCTGGTAACCATATTGTGAATTGTTCTATTTTAGATAAATACTTAGAAAAATTAAATATTAAAAAAGGAAGATTTTTTAATGATTTTTTTATTAAAATTTTTATCAAGACAATAGAAGATTTTTATCATCATATTGGAAGATATAAATCAAACATAAAAATATTAAAAAATTTTTCTGAAAATAATACTGTGAATTTAAAAATATTAATCAATGAAGGTATGCCAATAAAAATTAATAGTATAAAAGTATTTGGTATTCAAGATTTTCCTAAAGAAAAAGTCATGTCGTTATTTAAATTAAAAGATCATCATGCTTGGTGGAATTTTTTAGAAAAATGTATTTATTCCCCACAAGAATTAAAAAATGATTTAGAAAATTTAAAGTATTTTTATTTAAATCATGGATATTTTTATTTTAATATAGATAATCAGAAATTAGATTTTCTTCAGGATAAAAATGAAGTGAATATCACTATAAATATTTCTGAAGGAAAAAAGTATAGGATTTCAAATTTCTTTATCAATGGGAATTTATTTCCATATCAAGAATTAATTGCAAAGTTTATTACAATTAATCGTTATGAATTTTATAATAAAGAAAAAATTGATGCTATAACACATAGAATAACAAGATTTTTATCTGAAAATGGATATATTGATGCTCAAATTATAGTTGAGCCGAAAATTAATCATGAAAAAAAAACAATAGTATTAGATTTTAATATCGATATTAAACAACGTTTTTTTGTAAAAAATATTCATTTTGAAGGAAATGAAATAACTCAAGATAAAGTTTTACGTCGTGAAATCAAACAAATAGAAGGTGAATATTTCAATATAAAATTAGTGGAATTAGGTAAAAAATTACTAGAAAAAACAAAATATTTTAGTGATGTTGAAGTAATTAAAAAAGTAAATTCTGATAAACTGAATCAAGTTGATATTACTTATAAGGTAAAAGAACAACCTACTGGTTCTATAAATTTTGGACTGGGATATGGGATAGATAGCGGAACAAGTTTTAATATTTCTTTTTCCCAAGAAAACATGTTTGGTTCTGGAAATGCTTTAAAGGCTAGTGTTATTAAGAATGACAATCAAAAATATGCTGATATATCAATGAGTTATCCGTATTTTTTTTCTAATAATGCGGATTTAAACACTAGATTTTTTTATAACGATTTTAAATATAATTTTAGCAGCATTTCAAATCTTATAAAAAAAACTTATGGTTTTGAAGGCAATTTAGGGCTTTTAATTAATGATTCTAATAAAGTAAACTTGGGATTTGGATATACTCATAACGGTATTAACAATAAAGAAAATACAATCGATTCTTCTTTATTAACAAAAAAATTATTAGATTCAATGTTTTTAAAAAATAGTCTAGTAGAAGATTTTACTATAAATTACTCCTGGATTTACGATAATTTAGAATATTTTTATTTTCCTACTTCTGGTAATCAAATACAAATTAGTGGAAAAAATACTATTCCCGGATCTGATAATAACTTCTATAAAATAATGTTTGATGGACAGCAATATACTCCATTAAATCAAGAAAAAAATTTAATATTTTTAAGTCACGTCTATATGGGAATAGGTAACATTTTTAATAAAGAAAAACTTCCCTTTTATGAAAACTTTCATGCTGATAGCAAAAACAATATTCGTGGTTTCCGTACGAATACTATCGGTCCTAAAACAACATATAATCGTGAGCAGTTAGATGATTGTGTTGGATATAAAAATAATAATATGTGTGAATCAATTGATTCAATCGGTGGAAACTTAACTTTAGTTTCTAATTTAGAGCTTATTGTGCCTTGTCCTTTTATAAATAAAAAATATTCTAAATTTCTTCGTGCTTCTTTGTTTTTAGATGCTGGTAACATTTGGAATACACAAAATGATAATGCTAAAAATATTGATTTTTTTTCATTTTTAGAACAAAACATATTAAACGATATTGATTCATCAGTTGGTTTTTCATTGCAATGGTTTTCTCCGATTGGTCCATTAGTTTTTTCTTATGCAATTCCTATTCAAAAAAATAAAAATTATCAGTTGGAACCATTTCAATTTAATATTGGTAAAAATTGGTAATTATAATATAAGTTAAGATAAAAATTATTTAGTATATCTTCATTATAAAAATATTTAATTTCTTAATATCAAATAAATAGTTTAAATTAAATTTATATTTTTAAAATATAATGTTGATTGTCAATAAACTTATGAAATGAGGTAAATATTTTGAACATTGTAAACAATACATTAAATATTAAAAAAATCTTAAAAATTTTACCTCATCGTTATCCTTTTTTGCTAATTGATCAAGTTATCAAATTCGAAAAATTTAAATATTTACAAGCAATAAAAAACTGTACCGTAAATGAACCTTATTTTCAAGGCCACTTTCCAAATGAACCTATTTTTCCTGGAGTATTAATTGTTGAAGCTATGGCTCAAGCAGCAGGTATTCTGATACATAAAAGTTTAGGTAAATTAAATATAAATAAATTATATCATTTTGTAGGTATAGATAATACTCGTTTTAAGAAAATCGTGATTCCTGGAGACCAAATGTTTATAGAGGTTACTATTTTGAAATCTAATAAAAATATTTTAGTTTTTAAAAATATAGCTTTAGTAAATAATAATATTATTTGCAAATCTGACATTAGATTTGCTAAAAAATATTTATTTTAAAATATATATTTATGTATAAATTTCGGAAAATATATGAATAAACCAAAATTTATTCATCTTCATGTTCATAGTGATTATTCTATTATTGATGGATTATCAAAACCTGAAGACTTAGTTAAAAAAGCAGCATATTTGAACATGCCCGCTATTGCACTAACTGATTATAATAATTTATACGGTGCAATTAAATTTTATAAAATGGCCCATAAATTAGGTCTAAAACCTATTATTGGTGTTACAGTAAATTTTTTTTCTGATTTAATTAATAATGAATTAACCAAGTTGACTTTATTAGCATCGACTCAAGAAGGATATAAAAATTTAATTTTGTTAATTTCTCATGCCTATCAAAAAGGATATATTAATAATGGTGACGTTACTATTGAAAAAAAATGGTTATTAGAAATTAACAAAGGATTAATACTACTTTCTGGAGGTTCTCAAGGTGAACTTGGGAAAATTTTACTTAACGGGCAATCGTCTTTAATATCTACTTGCTTATCGTTTTATCAGAAATATTTTCCTGACTCTTACTATTTTGAATTATTTCGTACAAATAGAGATAATGAAGAAGAATATCTACATTTAGCTGTAGATTTATCTTTATCTACTAATTTTCCTGTTGTTGCTACTAATGATGTTTGTTTTTTGAATGAAGAAGATTTTAAAATTCATAAAATTAGAATTGCTATTAATGAAGGTAAAACGTTACAAGAGTCAAAAATTCAAAATAATTACAGTAATCAGCAATTTTTAAAAAGTGAAAAAGAAATGTCTAATCTTTTTTCCGATATTCCAGAAGCACTTATAAATAGTGTGGAAATAGCGAAACGTTGTAATGTTTTTATAGATTCTGGAAGATACTTTTTACCCCAGTTCTCGACAGGAAAAATAAGTGTAGAAAATTATTTAATTACACAATCATATGAAGGTATAAAAAAACGTTTAAGTTTTTGGAACTTTAATCAAAAAGAATATAAACATATTTATCAAAAATATAAAAATCGTTTAGATATGGAATTGCATGTAATTAATAAAATGGGTTTTCCTGGATATTTTTTGATTGTTATGGAATTTATACAATGGGCAAAAGATAACAATATACCAGTCGGTCCAGGACGAGGTTCTGGTGCAGGTTCTCTTGTAGCATATGCTTTGAATATTACAGAAATAGATCCGTTATCTTTTGATCTTTTATTTGAAAGATTTTTAAATCCAGAACGTATTTCTATGCCTGATTTTGATATTGATTTTTGTATGGAAAAACGTGACAAAGTCATTGATCATGTTTCAGAAATATATGGTAGAAATGCAGTTGCACAAATTATTACTTTTGGAACATTAACAGCAAAAGCTGTTATTAGAGATGTAGGTCGAGTTTTAGGATATCCATATGGGTTTGTTAATAAATTATCTAAGTTAGTGCCTTTAGATCCTGGTATAACTTTGAGTGAGGCTTTTTTAAAAGAATCTGAATTATCTAATTTTTATAAAAATAACGAAGATGTTAAGAATTTAATTGATATTGCTAAAAAATTAGAAGGAACAAATAGAAATGTTGGTAAACATGCAGGAGGCGTAGTTATTTCACCTACTAAAATTACTGATTTTTGTCCATTATATTGTGATGAACAAGGAAATAATCCGGTAACTCAATTTGATAAAAATGATGTAGAATATGTGGGATTAGTGAAATTTGATTTTCTTGGTTTACGCACACTCACTATCATTAATTATGCAGTAGAAATGATTAATGCGAGATTAAAACTTTATAAAAAAAATCTGATAAATATTAATTTTATTCCTCTTGATGATGTAAAATGTTTTGATTTATTAAAAAAATCTGAAACTACTGGTGTGTTCCAATTAGAATCTTATGGTATGAAAGATTTAATTACAAGATTACAACCTGATTGTTTTGAAGACATAATTGCTTTAGTAGCACTTTTTAGACCCGGTCCTCTTCAATCCGGAATGGTCGATAACTTTATTAATCGAAAACATGGACGTGAGAAAATTTCATATCCTGATAATAAATGGCAACACATATTGTTAAAACCTATATTAGAATCAACATACGGTATCATATTATATCAGGAACAGGTAATGCAAATAGCACAGGTTTTAGCAGGTTATACACTAGGTAGTGCAGATATTTTAAGACGTGCAATGAGTAAAAAAAATTTAAAAGATATGTCAAAACAACGTGCAATCTTTGAAGCAGGAGCTTTGAAAAATGGTATTGATAAAAATTTATCAATAAAAATTTTTGATTTGTTAGAGAAATTTGCAGGATATGGATTTAATAAATCTCATTCTGTAGCCTATGCTTTAGTTTCTTATCAAACTTTATGGTTAAAAGTTCACTATCCTGCTGAATTTATGGCTTCAGCTATGACATCTGATATAGATAATACAGAAAAGATTATTCTTTTAGTTAATGAATCTTTAAATATGGGAGTAAAAATCATACCTCCAAATATTAATTTAAGTAGATACGAATTTTATGTAAATGACCAAAGTAATATAGTTTATGGTATAGGTGCTATTAAAGGAATAGGAGAAAACTCAGTACGTAATCTTATTCAAGAACGCGAAGAAAACGGGTTGTTCCATGATTTATTTGATCTTTGTATGAGAATTGATCCTAATAAAATAACTCGTAGAATTTTAGAAAAATTAATAATGTCTGGAAGTTGTGATTGTTTTAATGAAAATAGAAATTATCTACTTAAATCAATTGATGATGCTATAAACGCATCAAGAGAATCTCTTAGAACACAATTTTTTAAACAGGAAAGTCTTTTCGGCATTTTTAAACATGAGTTAAAACAAGTAAAAAAACATAATTTTATTAATTTGACTTATTCTGAAAAAAATAAATTGGAAAATGAATATCAAGTATTAGGATTTTATCTTACGGGACATCCTATTGATCAATATGAAGAAGAATTGAAATATTATGTAAATAGTCTAAAATTATCACAATTAAAATTTTTCAAAAACAATAAGAAAGTTTTAGTTGCAGGAATTATTGTTTCTATTAAAATAAAAATTACTAAAAATAAAAATCGCATAGCTATTTTAATATTAGATGATAATACTGTTCGTGTAGAAGTTGTAATTTTTACAGAGTTATTAAATTTACATGAATCTATTTTAAAGGCAAATACACTTTTATTCGTAAGAGGAGTTGTAAATGTTAGTGTTATTAGTAAAAATATTAAAATGATAGCTTATGATCTCATAGATTTAAGCATGATGAGAAAAAAATATATAAAAAAATTAATTATTATATTAAATGAAGAAAAAACTGATGTATTTTTTTTAAATAAGTTATATAAATGTTTAGATAAACAATCTAAAGGAAACGTTCCTGTTTTTATTTCTTATTATAAAAAAAAATCATGCTTAAAATTAGAATTAAACAAAGAATGGTCTGTTTTAATTACTGATGATTTTTTAAACGAATTAAAATTGTTAGTGGGATCAAAAAAAATACAATTAGAATTTTTTAATAAAATATTTTAAAAACATATATATAAAAAATAAATAGATTCTCTAGGATAGAGAATTTAATCAAATTTTAAAAAAATTTGATTAATTATGTCTTTGAGTATGAATATAATAATTTTTCAGAAAAGTATTTTTACAAATAAAATTATATAAATAATTTTAGTTTCTAAGTTGCTTTACGATAAAATTTATTATATCTTTAATATTAATCAAAATATTTTTCTTGTTTTTTCTTTCACGATATTCAACATTATTGTTTTTGAGTAAACGTGTGCTAAGAAGAATTTGATGAGGAATACCAATTAAATCCATTTCATTAAACATAACTCCTGGTTGTTTATTACGATCGTCTAAGATAACATCTATTCCTATTTTTTTGAAATTTTGATATAGCATATTTGCCATTTTTTTAATTTGATTAGATTGTTCCATATTTATAGGTAAAATAACTAATTCAAAAGGCGCAATAGAGTTTGGCCAAATAATACCATTTTTATCATGATTTTGTTCAATAACAGCTGCTACAATTCGTGTTATTCCTATCCCATAACAACCCATATGTAAATTTTCTTGTCTACCATTTTGCATCTTAATAGACTTTTTCATTTTTCTGGAATATTTTTGTCCGAGTTGAAATATATGACCAATTTCAATGCTTTTTTTAATATTTAACAATCCTACACCATTGGGACTGAAATCATTTTTTGTTACTTTTCTAATATCTTTAATGATTGGCATAGGTAAATCGATATCCCAGTTTACATTAATAAAAAAATGTTTATTAATATTTGAACCAATAGTAAAATTTTTCATTTCATAAATAGAAACGTCGGCAATAATGGGAATATTTAATCCCAAAGGTCCTAAGAATTTTTTTTCTACTCCTATTAATGACATAGTTTCTTTTTCATTAAGGAATATTAAAGGTTTTTTTAAAATATCAATTTTTTCTATTTTAAATAAGTTTAATTCGTGATCTCCTCTTATTAATAATGCAGCTATTGAAGTTGTGTTTTTTATTTTTGTTCGTACTAAAAAAGTTTTAATTTGATTGTGTAATGGTGTATTTAATTTCTCAGAGATTATTATAGACTTATTAGTTTTTAATTTATCTCGAATAATTTTAGATTGGTCTTTTTTTGTAAAAAAAGTTATTGATTCTATAGATTGAGCCATATCAATATTTGATAAATATGATTTATCAGTAGAAAAAACTATTTCATCTTCTCCATTTTTAGAAAAAGCTTGAAATTCATGTGAAATATTACCTCCCATAGAACCTGAATCAGCATTTACTACACAAAAATTCAACTGCATTTTTTTAAATATATTTATATAGCTATCATAAAATTTATTATATGTATTTTTTAGACAAGTTTGGTTAATATGAAAAGAGTAAGCGTCTTTCATAATGAATTCACGTGCTCTAATTACTCCAGAACGAGGTCGTATTTCATCTCGAAATTTTGTTTGTATTTGATATATAATTAATGGAAGTTCTTTATATGAATGAATTTCAGTACTAATAAAATTAGTAACTACTTCTTCATTTGTAGGTCCTAAAACAAATTTGTTATTACGACGGTCAGAAAATCTTAATAATTCCTCTCCATATGCACTAAAGCGACCACTTTCTTTCCATAAATATTCAGGTTGGATAATAGGCATTGATAGTTCTAATGCATTTATTTTTTTCATTTCTTTACTAATAATTTTTTTTATTTTTTTTAGTACTCTTATTCCAGTTGGAAGCCAAATATATAAACCTGAAGATGTTTTTCTGATCATGCCACTTCTTAACATTAATTGATGGCTGATAATTTTTGCGTCATAAGGTATATCTTTTAAAGTGGATAACAAATATTGACTTGTAAGCATTGTTTTGAGGTCTCAAAAATAAAATTTTTTTAATAGTGAACATAATTTTATTATATAATAAAATCTTATTTTAAATAATTTATTTCAAAATAATATATGTAACAAAATAAATACATATAATTTTTTTGCATTAATATAAATATTATATATTTTTTAAAAAATTGAATATAAATACATATTATTTCGACATGTATAGAATAGATTTTAGTTTGTTTAAAACATTGATAAAATTAGCTTGTTTTTTTTTTAATACAGAGGTTTAATGAGTTTTTTATATATAAAAAAAATGGTTAAAAATATTAATAATGAATCATAATACAAATGAGGAAAAAACAGAAAATCCTACTGAACATCGTATCAGAAAATTTCGTAAAACAGGAAAAACAAGGTATTCTAGAGAATTAAATTCTTTATTAATTTTGTTAGCAGGATTTATAAATTTGTGGTGGTCTAGAGATTTAATTGTTTTTAATTTTAGTAAAATAATGTCTAATAGTTTTTGTTTTGATAAGAATGATTTTTTAAATCAAAATAATACTTTATTAGAAATATTTATATCTATAAAAGATATATTGTATGTTTTTTTTCCATTTTTAATATCTTTATTAATTGTAACTACAATACCTCCTATACTGCTTGGTGGTATTAAATTAAATTTTAAGTCATTAAAATTTAATTTTATGAAATTAAATCCTTTTCAGGGTTTAAAAAGAATATTTTCTGTGCAAATAATAATAGAGTTTTTAAAGATTATATTAAAATTATTTTTAGTTAGTAGTATATCTTTCTATTATTTGTATATTTCTTTCTCTAAAATTTTATTTTTAATTAACGAAAATTATACATCTTCATTATTAGATGGATGTAATATAATTTCTGTTTGTTGTTTTTTAGTAATACTAGGGTTGGTTCCTATTGTTTTTTTTGATGTTATTTGGCAACAATTTAATTACTATAAAAAATTAAAAATGACTCGTCAAGAAGTTAAAGATGAATTAAGAGAAAAAGAAGGAAATCCAAATATAAAAATTCGGATACGTCAAGAAATGAAAGCTGCTATGCGTAGAAGAATGATTGCAGATATTCCTAAAGCTGATGTAATTATAACTAATCCTATGCATTATTCTGTTGCACTTAAATATGATGAAATTAAAATGAACGCACCTAAAGTAATAGCTAAAGGCATAGGTGAAGTGGCTATAAAAATACAGAGTTTAGCTCTTAAAAACAATATTTCTATTATTTCTGCACCATCACTAGCTCGTTCATTATATCGTTATTCCGAAATAGGACAATACATTCCTACTCCTCTTTATAAAGCTGTTGCAGAAGTTTTGGCATGGGTTTGGAAAGTACGACAATGGAAAAAAGAAGGCGGCGTTTTTCCTGAAAAACCTAGAAATATATTAGTTCCATCCGAATTAAATTTTACAGGAGAACATAAAACTGATGATTAATTTGTCTTCTTTTTTTCGTATTGTAAAAAATTTAAAAACAACTCAATGGCAAATACTTTCAGGTCCAATACTGATTTTAATGATTTTGTCAATGATGGTCTTACCATTAGCACCTTTTGTTTTAGATATTTTTTTTACTTTTAATATTGCTTTATCAATAATAATTTTGCTTGTTTCTATGTTTACTCGTCATACTTTAGAATTTACTGCTTTTCCGACAATTCTACTATTTTCTACATTATTGCGTTTAGCGTTAAATGTAGCATCTACTCGTGTTATTTTTTTAAAGGGCCATACTGGAACAGATTCGGCAGGAAGAGTAATCGAATCATTTGGTCATTTTTTAGTAGGTGGAAATTTTGCTATTGGAATAGTTGTATTTATAATTTTAGTTATTATTAATTTTATCGTTATCACTAAAGGAGCTAGTAGAATAGCAGAAGTTGGTGCAAGATTTATATTAGATGCTATGCCAGGAAAACAAATGGCAATTGACGCAGATCTAAATGCAGGTTTAATCGGTGAAGAAAAGGCTAAAAAACGCCGTTTAAAAATAACACAGGAAGCTGATTTTTATGGTTCTATGGATGGTGCTAGCAAATTTGTGAGAGGAGATGCAATTGCTGGAATTTTAATTATGATCATCAATATTTTTGGAGGTTTAATTATTGGTTTAATGCAACATCATATGTTATTAAATAAAGCTGTAGAAGTTTATACATTATTAACTATTGGAGACGGTTTAGTTGCTCAAATCCCAGCTTTAGTCATTTCTACTGCAGCAGGTGTGATCGTGACACGCGTTAGTAGCAATCAAAATGTTGGCGAACAAATGGTTGATCAATTGTTTTGTAATCCTCAAGTCATTTTGTTAAGCGCAATAGTATTAGGAATTCTCGGTTTGGTTCCAGGTATGCCAAATATTATATTTTTAACATTTACAGTTTTATTATTTGTTCTTTCTTGGTGGTTATACGAAAAAAAATATGATTTAGAAAATAATTTTTTAAATTCTAATAAAAAATATAAATTAATACATGATGCGATTTCTGAAGCATCTTGGAAAGATGTTGAACTAGAAGATCCAATTAGAATAGAAATAGGTTATAAATTAACACCCATGACAGATATTAATCAAAAAGGTGACTTATTAGATAGAATTCGTGTAGTTCGTAAAAAAATTGCTCAAGAAATTGGATTTTTACCTCCACTAGTACGTATTAAAAATAACATGAATTTATCAGGCAATCTTTACCGTATTTTTATCAAAGGCGTAGAAGTAGGTCAAGGAAAATGTTTTTATGGACGTTTCATGGCTATTAATTCAGGAAGAGAAACAGAACCTTTGCCTTTTGAAAAAATATATGAACCTACTTTTGGTTTATCTGGCTATTGGATCGATGAAGAATTTAAAAATACCGCTCAAAAAAAGGGTTATTCTGTTATAGAATCTAGTGTTGTTCTTTCAACACATTTAAATTTTTTAATTACCAAGCATATTGATGAATTATTTGGACGTCAAGAAGCTCAACAATTATTAGAGCATGTCAGTGTGGAAATGCCAAAATTAACTGAGGATTTAGTACCGAATATAATTAATTTAACAGTTCTTCACAAAGTTCTTAAAAATTTATTGTCAGAGCATGTTCCAATACGTGATATGAGAACTATTTTAGAATCATTATCAGAATGTGCAGATACTCAAAAAGATCCAAATGAACTGACTAGTACGGTACGTATTGCATTAAGAAAAATTCTTATGCAAAAATTGTTTAATCAAAATAGTATTATTGAAATAATAGGATTAGAATCAAACTTAGAGCAATTATTATTAAATAGTTTGAAAGCGGGAACTAACGTCATAGAACCTACTTTATCTGCAAGTTTATTAGTAAAAACAAAAGAAGCTATTCAAAAACAATTATTAATAAGTGCTCCTCTTGTATTATTAGTCAGTCATCCATTGCGATATTTTTTATCTAAATTTTTGCGACAAAGTTTCCCAGAATTAACTGTTCTATCTCATCTTGAGATTATAGATGCAAAAAAAATAAAAATGACTAATATTATTGGTATTTCATAAAAATAGAATTAGAAAGTTTTTTTATCTATATTTTAAATACAGATTGGTGTGGCGGTAAGTAGTGCATTTTAGTACTACATTATTTGCTCACCTTACTGATTTTTTAAAGTTCATTAATATAAATGAGATTTTACATTTTTTTTGTTACTTGAATGCCAAGTATATTAAGTCCTTTTTTTAACGTTTTAGCTGTTAAGATAGATAACTTGAGTCTACTTTTACGATTTTGTATTTTTTTACAAAAAAGTATAGAACAATTTTCATAAAAATTAGAAAAACTTGTTGCGAGTTGATAAAGATATTTGCATAAGATATGTGGTGTTCCTTTCTGAGAAATTAATAGAATAATTTCTTCAAATTCTAATATTTTAATAGCTAAATTAATTTCACTTTCCTTTTTTAATATAATTTCTTCTTTTAATTTATTTATAGAAATAGCAGATTTTTTTAAAATAGAAATAATTCTTGTATAAGCATACTGAATATAAGGGGCAGTATTACCTTCAAAACTTAGCATTTTGTCCCAATCAAAAACATAATTAGTATTTCTATTTTTAGATAAGTCTGCATATTTTACTGCGCTAATACCTATTATATTCGCTAATTGAATTACTTTTCTTTTAGATAAATTAGTTTTTTTATTTTTAATTAAACGTATTGCTCTTTCTACAGCTTCATCAAGAAGTGCAGAAAGTTTTATAGTATCACCATTACGAGTTTTAAATGGGCGTTTATTTTTTGATAACATCATTCCAAACATATGATGTTCTAATAATAAATTAGGAGATATATAATTGGCTTTTTTAGCTATAGTCCATGCTTGCATTAGATGTTGATGTTGACGGGAATCAGTGTAATATATAATACGATTAGCATGTAATTGTTGATATCTGTATTTAAAACAAGCAATGTCAGTAGTAGAATATAAAAATCCTTTATCTTTTTTTTGGATAACTACACCCATAGATTCTCCTGATCTATTCTTAAATTCTTTTAAAAAAACAACTGTGGACCCGTTTATTTCCATTGCTATTTTTTTATTTTTAAGATCGTTAACAATATCAGGAAGCATTTTATTATATACACTTTCTCCCATTGTATGATTTTCTTTTAAAGTCACGTTTAGTTTTTTATATATTTTATAATTTTCTAACATTGTAATAGATACTATTTTTTTCCAAATAGAAAAACAATTTCTATCTCCATTTTGCAATTTCACTACGCATTCTCTAGATTTTTCTGCAAAAAAATTATCAATATCATATTTTTTTTTTGCTTTACAATAAAATTTTTCTAGTTGTGCGAGAGATAAGTTATCATGTTTTAGTTTTTTATCTTCTAAATATGCAATTAACATGCCAAATTGTGTTCCCCAATCACCAATGTGGTTTGCTCTAATCACATTATGACCTAAGAAATCTAATATTCTTGCCATAACATCTCCAATTATTGTTGAACGTAAATGTCCAATATGCATTTCTTTTGCAATATTTGGAGAAGAATAATCTATCACAATATTTTGTGATTTAGAGCGATTTATACCAAGACGAGACGAAATAAAAATTTTTTCTAATTGTTTAGAGATCCATTTTTCATCGATAAAAATGTTAATAAAACCTGGTTGAGAAAATGTTATTTTTTTATATCTAGATTTTTTTTCAATATTTAATATTATTATCTCAGATAATGCATGTGGATTGAGATTTAACATATTAGATAATTTTATTAAATTATTAAGTTGATAATGACCTAATTGTACTTTTTTATTTAATATAATAATAGGTTCGTATTCTTTATGATCAATTTTAATTAAAGCATTTTTAATATCTTGTTGTATTATGTTTTTTAGATTCATTACAAAAACCTTTTCTTATATTACATTGAATTTTAAATTATTTTTTTAAAAAACTAATGTAAATCGATATTTTATGATATCTTACCTAAAAGCAAATAATAATTGTATTATCAGAATATATTATATTTTATATTTTTTTATTTATTTATTAAATATAATTTTTAGTTATTTGTTTCATCAAAAAACATTTTATTAAAAATTAAAAATAAAAATCAAAAATTTTTTATAAAAAGGTTGACAATGGAATAAAAAAAATGTAATCTCTTAATCTAAAGTTTTAGATATAAAAACGCTCTTTAAAAATATATTAGATAATCTGTGTGGGCACAGACAATTAAGTACAAAATTTATTTTTTTTTTATTTAAAAATATCTTAAAGATTTATTTCTTTAAGAAAATTTATTTCAATTGAAGAGTTTGATCATGGCTCAGATTGAACGCTGGCGGCAAGCCTAACACATGCAAGTCGAGCGGCAGCGAAAAGAGAGCTTGCTCTCTTGTCGGCGAGCGGCAAACGGGTGAGTAATATCTGGGGATCTGCCCAAAAGAGGGGGATAACTACTAGAAATGGTAGCTAATACCGCATAATGTTGAAAAACCAAAGTGGGGGACCTTTTGGCCTCATGCTTTTGGATGAACCCAGACGAGATTAGCTTGTTGGTAGAGTAATAGCCTACCAAGGCGACGATCTCTAGCTGGTCTGAGAGGATAACCAGCCACACTGGAACTGAGACACGGTCCAGACTCCTACGGGAGGCAGCAGTGGGGAATATTGCACAATGGGCGAAAGCCTGATGCAGCTATGCCGCGTGTATGAAGAAGGCCTTAGGGTTGTAAAGTACTTTCAGCGGGGAGGAAAAAAATAAAACTAATAATTTTATTTTGTGACGTTACCCGCAGAAGAAGCACCGGCTAACTCCGTGCCAGCAGCCGCGGTAATACGGAGGGTGCAAGCGTTAATCAGAATTACTGGGCGTAAAGAGCGCGTAGGTGGTTTTTTAAGTCAGGTGTGAAATCCCTAGGCTCAACCTAGGAACTGCATTTGAAACTGAAAAGCTAGAGTCTCGTAGAGGGAGGTAGAATTCTAGGTGTAGCGGTGAAATGCGTAGATATCTGGAGGAATACCTGTGGCGAAAGCGGCCTCCTAAACGAATACTGACACTGAGGTGCGAAAGCGTGGGGAGCAAACAGGATTAGATACCCTGGTAGTCCATGCCGTAAACGATGTCGACTTGGAGGTTGTTTCCAAGAGAAGTGACTTCCGAAGCTAACGCATTAAGTCGACCGCCTGGGGAGTACGGCCGCAAGGCTAAAACTCAAATGAATTGACGGGGGCCCGCACAAGCGGTGGAGCATGTGGTTTAATTCGATGCAACGCGAAAAACCTTACCTGGTCTTGACATCCATAAAATTTTTTAGAAATAAAAAAGTGCCTTCGGGAATTATGAGACAGGTGCTGCATGGCTGTCGTCAGCTCGTGTTGTGAAATGTTGGGTTAAGTCCCGCAACGAGCGCAACCCTTATCCCCTGTTGCCAGCGGTTCGGCCGGGAACTCAGAGGAGACTGCCGGTTATAAACCGGAGGAAGGTGGGGACGACGTCAAGTCATCATGGCCCTTACGACCAGGGCTACACACGTGCTACAATGGTTTATACAAAGAGAAGCAAATCTGTAAAGACAAGCAAACCTCATAAAGTAAATCGTAGTCCGGACTGGAGTCTGCAACTCGACTCCACGAAGTCGGAATCGCTAGTAATCGTGGATCAGAATGCCACGGTGAATACGTTCCCGGGCCTTGTACACACCGCCCGTCACACCATGGGAGTGGGTTGCAAAAGAAGCAGGTATCCTAACCCCCTTAAAGGGAAGGCGCCTACCACTTTGTGATTCATGACTGGGGTGAAGTCGTAACAAGGTAACCGTAGGGGAACCTGCGGTTGGATCACCTCCTTAAAAATATATACTTTTTTGAAAGTGCCCACACAAATTATCTAATAAAAAACTAGAAGGCTTGTAGCTCAGATGGTTAGAGCGCACCCCTGATAAGGGTGAGGTCGGTGGTTCAATTCCACTCAGGCCTACCATATAAAATCATCTGGGGCTATAGCTCAGCTGGGAGAGCGCCTGCCTTGCACGCAGGAGGTCAGCGGTTCAATCCCGCTTAGCTCCAAAAATCTTTTTTTAATCTTAGTTTTACAAACACTTCAAAAGAAGTTGAATTATTTTTTAGTCCAAGAGATCTTTTTACACATCTTTCATCTGTCCTTAAAAATAAGTTAATTTTTTTTTCAAAAATAATAAAAGAAGGCAAACTAGATTTACCCAAATTTAATCGCTCTTTAATTTTTTTAAAGTACACCTTAATGAATTTATCATCAGGTAAAAAAAACATAGAAAACTTTAAATTAGATAAAGTATATTCATGAGAACAACACAACATAGTATTATTTGGGAGAGAAGCAATCATTTTTATAGAATTATACATTTCTAAATGTTTATTTTTAAAAACACGCCCACAACCACCTGAAAAAAGACTATCTCCAGAAAAAATATATGGATGACTATAATAAGAAACATGACCTGGTGTGTGACCTGGGGTAAAAAAAACATAAAAAATTTTATTTAAAATAAAAATTTTATCACCTTCGCTTATAATTTTATTGACACCGTGTCTTTTTGTTTCGTTAGGACCAAAAACAGTTATTTTTGGAAAATTTTCAACAATTTTTTTCACCCCTCCGGTATGATCAATATGATCATGAGTTAATAAAATAGCTATAGGTTCCCATTTTTTTTTCTCTAGCTCCTTTATTATAGGTTCAGATACACCAGGATCTATGATTATGCAAAAACTTTGAATATTGTAAAGAATCCAAACATAGTTATCAGACAATATAGGTATTTTTTTTAAAAACATAATATTTTCTTATTCTATTGTTGTATTTATTTTTATAAAATAATTATAATTTACTATTTACTATTTTCATAGTAAATATCTTTTATTGAAGGATTTCTAGCAGATTGACGTGCTATAATATCACATCTTTCATTTTCTAAATGACCAATATGAGCTTTAATCCAAAACCAGGTTACAAAATGTTTTTTTAAAGCTGTATTAATGCGCAACCATAGATCTAAGTTTTTTACAGATTTTTTTTTAGCAGTTTTCCATTTTTTTTTTTCCATATAGGCATCCAATCTATAATTCCTTTTTTTACATATAAACTATCTGTTGTAATTTCAACGAAACACGATTGATTAAGAGATTCTAATCCTGATATTACAGCCATTAATTCCATTCGATTATTAGTGGTTAGATGAAATCCTGAAGTTAAGATTTTTTCATGTTTTTTGTAACGTAATATTGTACTGTATCCTCCTGCACCAGGATTTCCTAAACAAGAACCATCTGTAAACATTTTAACTATTTTTAACATAATGATAGCTATTCCAAATTATCTAATTATATTTGAATAATTTAAATTTAAAAGTATTATGAACAAAAAAAGAATAATTATATTAGATACCGAAACAACAGGTATAAATCACACTAGTCTTCCTCATATAAATCATAGAATTATAGAAATTGGAGCTGTTGAAATTATTGGACGGCGTTTTACAGGAAATAATTTTCATGTTTATATTCAACCTGGTAGATTAATAGAATCTAGCGCATTAAAAGTTCATGGAATTACTAATGATTTTTTATTAGACAAGCCTTTTTTTAAAGATATTGCTGATCAGTTCTTAAATTACATCAATAAATCTACATTAGTTATTCATAATGCGTCATTTGATTTAGGATTTATAAATCAAGAATTAATGATGCTAGACAAAAAAATGAAAAATATTGATACGTTTTGTTCTATTGTAGATACATTAAAAATAGCTCGGACATTGTTTCCTGGAAAAAAAAACACGTTAGATTCTTTATGTACGCGTTATAAAATAAATAAATCTCACAGAACTCTACATAGTGCAATAATAGATGCTTATCTTTTAGGTAAATTATATCTTTTAATGACTGGTGGTCAAGAGTCTATGTTTTTTTATGACGTTAAAAATCATAAAAAAAGTTCTCAAAAACCAAAAAAAAATATTAAAAAAAAAAATTTTTCTTTAAAGATATTACATCCTACAGCACAAGAAATGGATCTACATAAAGAATATTTGCAATATATGAAAGATAACAGTCTATGTTTGTGGTGTTAATTTTTAAATAAATATAAAAAAGATTATTGACTGATTTTTTAAAATATGTACAATATAAGAATACTTAAAAGGTGTGGTAGTTCAGTTGGTTAGAATACCGGCCTGTCACGCCGGGGGTCGCGGGTTCGAATCCCGTCCGCACCGAAAAAATTTAAAAATATTATCTAAAATTTATTATTTAAAATAAAATATTTAATTTTTATTAATATAAAATTCATATTCAAAATTATGTATAAAAAAACAATTTTTTCTGAATTCGATGTCGCATTAAACATATTAAAAAAATTTTTAGAAGATGACATTCAAATAGAAAACATCCAAAAATCAGCTATCCTAATCGCTCAATCATTTAAAAACGGCAAAAAAGTAATATCATGTGGAAATGGAGGATCACATTGTGATGCAGTACATTTTTCAGAAGAACTAACTAGTGTGTACCGTAAAAAAAGATCCGGCTATCCCGCTATTTCTATTTCTGATAGCAGCTATATGTCTGCGGTAGGTAATGATTTCGGTTATGATCAAGTATTTTCACGTTTCATTGAAAGTGTTGGATGTCTAGGTGATGTATTATTAGCAATTTCTACTTCTGGAAATTCTCCGAATATAATTAAAGCTATAGTAGAAGCAAAGAAAAAAAAAATGAAAGTAATTGTTTTAACAGGAAATAATGCAGGTAAAATCAAAAAATTATCTGATATAGAGATTTGTATTCCTTATTATGGGTATTCAGATCGAATACAGGAAATGCATATTAAAATTATTCATATATTAATATTAATTATTGAAAAAGAAATGCAAAAACACTAACTATTTTTTAAATGATTTTTGTTAAATACACTAAAAATCCTATAATAATTTCAGAATATTTCCACTTTTTAATCAATACTATTTTATAGTTTCGGAATTTTTTTTATGAGTGAGAAATACATTGTTACCTGGGATATGCTTCAAATTCATACTAGAAAACTAGCTAATAGGTTACTTAAAAACATACATTCTTGGAATGGTATTATTGCTGTAAGTCGAGGTGGTCTTGTTCCATCAGCTTTATTAGCAAGAGAGCTAGGCGTTCGATGTGTTGATACTGTGTGTATTGAGAGTTATAATTATGATTGCTTAAAGAAAAATAGAAAAATAATTAAAAAAGCAGAAGGTGATGGGGAACAAATTATTGTAATAGACGATCTAGTGGATACTGGTGGTACTGCAAAAATCATACGAAGTCTATATCCAAAAGCATATTTTGTAACTATATTTGCAAAGCCGATGGGTCGTTTATTAGTTGATGATTACATTATAGACATCCCCCAAAATATATGGATCGAACAACCATGGGATATGTCAATTTCTTACATTCCTCCTATTATTCAGAACTATAAAATCAAATAAAACATCTTAAAAAAATAATATTATTTTTCCTAAGAAATTTTTAATTAGATAGTTTTAAATAAATAAAATTAAAAATTTTCAAAATAAATACATACTAAAAAGGATGTTTTTATGGTAAATACAGAAGAAAAAAAAATAGATAACAAGAACAATATAAAAATTAATGATGAAGAAAATAACAATGATTATCTGATAAAAAAAAATTTAACCCAATTTTTAGAAATTCAATTAAAAGAATCTGAACAAAAAATAATAGAATTAGAAAATATTACTGAAAAAGAAATAATGTTGGTTTTTAATAGACTAAACAAAGAAGTTGAAAAATCCATAAAGTTTTCCTTGGAAAAATTGATCATAGATTTTCTTCCTATCGTAGATAGTATTGAACGTGCACTAAATTTAATAGAAATCAGCGAATCCAAAGAAAATTATATAGAAATTTCAAATAAGTTAAAATTTATTTGTAATATGTTCGAAAAATTCTTTAATGTATTTGGTATTAAAAAAATAAATGATGTTAATGTATTATTTAATCCCTCTATCCATCAAGCTATGTCAGTACATTATACTGATGAAATAGAATCTAATCAAATAGTTAACGTAATGCAACCAGGTTATATTTTGCACGAATCTCGTTTATTACGTCCTGCTATGGTTATAGTTTCGAAGAAAAAAACATAAAATTTTATATATTTTAGATTTAATAATGTTTTTAACTTGTTATTATTAAATCTAAAAATAATTTTTTTAATATTTTAATATATTTTTAAATTTTTATTCGATCTAAAAATATTTTTCCTTCTCCATTCTCTAGGATCAATCGTCAAATTTCTATAAATTTCAATTCTATCGCCGTCTTTTATTTTTGATTTTAAATGTACTATTTTATTATATATTCCTATTCTATTATGATAGAACGATATGTTATTTATTAAATTTAATAAATTTGATGCCAAGATAGCGTCTTTTACAGTAGATCCTAATTTAATCTTAACTTCTCTAATATATTGAATTTCTGGTAAAGCATAAACAACTGTTACTTGAATGATGTTCATATTTTTTTGAAAATTTTTATTGTTGATTTCATTAAAATTATACAAAGATTATTTTTATTTTAACTTATTTTACTTTTGGAATGAATTTAATTATGTTACCTAAGAAAAAATCTCATAAACAATCATCTAAAATTGTAATAAATAAAAAAGCATATCATAATTACTTTATAGAAAAAGTGTTTCAATCTGGTCTAGTCTTAGAAGGTTGGGAAGTTAAATCTATTAGATCAGGTAGAGTAAATATTTCAGAAAGTTATATAATAAGTTATTACAACGAAATATATCTTTGTAATTCTTTAATTCAGCCTTTACATATGTCTTCAAATCATATTATTTGCAATCCAACAAGAAGAAGAAAATTATTATTAAATAGAAATGAAATTGATTTTTTATCTCTTAAGAGAAAAAATATAGGATATACAATAATTTCATTGTCTTTATTTTGGAAAAAATCTTGGTGTAAGTTAGAATTCGGATTAGCAAAGGGTAAAAGCATGCACGATAAAAGAATAAAATCAAAGAAACAAGAATGGGTAAAAGAAAAATTTAAAATACTCAAAAAAACAAAAAAAACATATTAAAATATTTTATGAACTATAAAATAGATGAAAATTGGATGAAAATTGCCTTAAAATATGCATATTACGCTAAAGAGAGAGGTGAGGTTCCTGTAGGTGCAATACTAGTATTTAAAGAGCGTATAATCGGAACAGGATGGAATAGTTCTATTACTAAAAATGATCCAACTGCACACGCAGAAATTATAGCTTTACGTAATGCAGGAAACAAAATAAAAAATTATCGATTTCCAAATACTACATTATATGTCACTTTGCAACCTTGTGTTATGTGTTCTGGAGCAATCATACATAGTCGTATTAAACGTTTAGTATTTGGTGCAAATTATGAAAAATTAGATAATAAATATTATTTGAAAAATATTTTTCTAAATGCACAAAAAGATTATAAATTAGATGTTAAAAAAAATGTTATGCAACAGGAATGTTCTAATATTTTAATAGATTTTTTTCAAAAAAAGAGAAAAAAATAAATTTTATTTTTATAAAACTTTACAATTAAGTTTCTAAAACAACTAAAGCATATGCGTATAATTTTTGATCAGATATGCTTACATGTATGGATTTACATTTTATTTCTTTAGATCTTTGTAAAGCGTTTTTTAAAAAACATAATTTTGGTTGTCCTGATTTATTATGAAAAAATTCTAATTGATTAAATGTTATACCATAATTTATACCTGTTCCTAATGCTTTAGCAGCTGCTTCTTTAGCAGCAAATTTTTTTGCAAGAAAACTAATATTATTTTGATTAAAAATATATTTTTTCCACTCTTTTGCAGATAAAATTCTTTTAGCAAAATTATCCCCATGATTTAAAATAATGTTTTTAATACGCAATATTTCTATAAAATCTATTCCTATACCTACAATTGCCATTATGAAAGTAAACCTTTTATAAATATAATTTATTTAATTTGTAAAGATAATTATTTTTTAAAATTAGTTAAATATTTTAACTTTTAACTAATTTTAAAAAATTAGCTATGTAATTTTATTTTTTAACTTTTTATATTTGATCCATAACACTAGGTGTGTTTTAATACAAAATTCTTTTTCTATGTTATTTCTTGAAATAATGCTGACCTTCTTTATTCTTTCTCCATTATGACCAATTAAAATACCTTTTTGCCTTATATTCTCAACCCAAATTATAGCTCTTATATAAAGATTCTTTTTCTCCTTTTTTTTACAAGATTCAATTTCTACTTTTATTATAGAAGGTAATTCATCTCCTGAAAATAATATTAATTGTTCTCGAATAATTTCAGAGATTGTAAAAAATTGAGAGTTTGTTGTAATATGAAACTCAGGATAGATATGAGGTTTCTGAGGTAAATAAGATTTTATTATATTATTTAATAAAATTATATTTTTTGTTTTTTTTGCAGAAATAGGGATAATATCTACAAAATCAAATTTTTTTTTAAGAAAATTAATAAAAGGCAATAAAACAATTTTATTAATAATTTTATCGATTTTATTAATGACAATAATAATTGGTATTTTATATTTTTTTATTTCATTTAAAATTATCTCATCATAATTAGTCCAATAAATTTGATCGATAATCAACATTATTAGTGTTGAAATATTTATTTTTTCATGAAAATTATTTTTTAAATGTTGAATATGATTACTTTTTTTATCAAAAATTATACCAGGTGTGTCTATATAAATAGATTGATGATTATTTTGAGTTTTAATGCCAGTAATATTATTTTGTGTGGTATTTTTTTTTCTGGATACAATAGAAATTTTTTTACCAACTATTTTATTGAGTAATGTTGATTTACCAACGTTCGCTTTTCCGATAATAGTAATGTATCCACAATTTTTTTGTTGTATTTTCACTCTACACCTAATTGAATTAATGCTTTTTGTGCTGCGTCTTGTTCGGCTTTTCTTCTACTAGAACCAGTTCCAATTAAATATTCTGAAATCATACTAATTTTACAATGAATAGTAAATACTTGATTATGAGCTTCACCATATACTTCAACTATAAAATATGTAGGTAAAGATAAATGTCTTGATTGTAAGTACTCTTGTAATCGTGTTTTAGGATCTTTTTGTGTATCTCCTGGACTAATTTTTTCTAATCGTTTTTCATACCATTTTAATATTAATTCTTCTACTGTTTTGATATTACTATCTAAATAAATACTACCAATTAAAGCTTCTACAGTATTAGCTAAAATAGATTCACGACGAAAACCTCCACTTTTTAGTTCTCCTTGGCCTAATTTCAAATATTCTCCTAAATCAAATTCATATGCAATTTCTGCTAGGGTATTCCCTCTGACTAAAGTTGCTCTCATGCGACTCATATCACCTTCATCAATATATGGAAAATGCTGATATAAAGCATTAGCAATTACAAAACTTAAAATAGAATCACCTAAAAACTCCAGTCTCTCATTATGTTTACTGCTTGCGCTACGATGTGTTAATGCTTGTTTTAGAAGATCTTTATGAGTAAAAGTATATCCTAGTACTTTTTGTATTTTTTTTGTCACGATATGATTCATTTTATACCGATTTTCAATAATATTTTAATTGATTGTATATATAAAAAGAAAACAGAAAATTTGATAAAATCGAATTTACACACTAGTCAAATATAAATATATATTACTAATTATATTTTGACTATACTAATTCTTTCTAATATATATTTCCAATTCTATTTATACGTATACCAGTAGGCCACTCATTTTCGTTTTTTTCAAAACTCATCCATATTTTAATAGCTTTTCCCACTAAGTTTTTTTCAGGTACAAAACCCCAATAACGACTATCTAAACTATTATCACGATTATCTCCCATCATAAAATATTGATCTTTAGGTACAATCCAAGTTAATTTAGGCATATTTTTTTGTTGAAAATAATCTTTTTTTGAGTTTTTCATCTCATCTAACAATAATATATTGTGTTTAAAATTGTTAAGATTTTCTTCGATGATATTAAAGTATAATGAATTATATATTTTTTTTTCTTTTGTTGTATTTTCCTTATTTGAAAAATATATTTTCTGAATAAAATCACTTGATTTAGGTCTAGAATAATTAATTAACAATTTTTCTTGACATTTTTTTTTATTTGAATAATTAGCGCATATGTGCATGTGTTTACTATTAAAATTATATTTAATTTTATCTCCAGGCAATCCTATTATACGTTTAATATAATTTATATTATGATCTTTTGGATGTTGAAAAACCACGATATCACCACGTTTAGGTTTACTTGTTTTTATTAATATTTTATGTGTAATTGGTTCTTTAATACCATATGAAAATTTTTCCACCAAAATAAAATCACCAACTAAAAGAGTAGGCATCATAGAACCCGATGGGATTTGAAAAGGCTCATAAATAAATGAACGTACAATAAATATTATTAAAAAGATTGGGAAAAATGATGCTAGAGAATCAAAAAAATATATTCTATCTTTTAATTTTATTACATTTTTCTGATATAGGTGATTATTTTTAAGTATTTTTTTATTAATTAAATAATTCTTAAGATTTTTAAAACGATAAAAAATCCAAAATATTCCAGTCACTAACGTACTAATTAATAAAAAAATAGTTAATATATTAGCCATTTTTATTTCCTTTTATTAATTTTTTTTGGTATTTAAAATTGAAAGAAATACTGTTTTAGGCATATTAACGTTACCTATCTTTTTCATTCTTTTTTTTCCATCTTTTTGTTTCTGTAATAATTTCTTTTTTCTGCTAATATCACCACCGTAGCATTTTGCTAATACATTTTTTCTTAATTGTTTAATGGTAGAACGTGCAACAATGGAATTATTAATCGTTGCTTGAATAGAAATATCAAATTGATGTCGTGGTATTAACATTCTCATTTTATCAACTATTTCACGAGAACGATATTGCGCGTTTTTATAATAAGCGAGTATTGTTAACGCATCTACTTTTTCTGAATTGATTAATATATCGATACGTACCATTTTAGAAGATTGAAAACATTTAAAATCATATTCCAATGAAGCATATCCACTGGAAACCGACTTTAATTCATCAAAAAAATTTAATACTACCTCATTCATGGGTATATTATATTTTAATAATACTTGATGTGTATGATAAACCATGTTAATTTGTACACCTCTTTTTTTTACACATAACTTAATTACTGGACCCAGAAATTGAGGAGGCAATAGAATATTGCATTCTACTATCGGTTCCTTAATTGTTTTTATATTACTCATATTAGGAAAATTAGAAGGAGTATCTAAATAAATTATTTTTCCATTAATTAATTCTATTTCATAAATTACTGTAGGTGCTGTTGAGATTAAATCAAGAGAATATTCTCTTTCTAAACGAGCTTGAATAATTTCCATATGTAATAAACCTAAAAATCCACATCTAAATCCAAACCCAAGAGCTGTAGAATTTTCTGGTTCATAAAACAAAGAAGCATCATTTAAACTCAGTTTACCTAATGCATCTCTAAACGTTTCGTATTGATCTGATGTAAGAGGAAATAGACCAGCATATATTTGAGGTTTAATTTTTTTGAATCCTGTTACCGTATTTTTTGCTGGATTGTTCGCGTGTGTTAATGTGTCTCCAACAGGGGCTGCAATAATATTTTTTATACCACAAATAATCCAACCGACTTCACCACATTTTAATTTTTTTTTATTCATTTTTTTTGGAGTAAAAACTCCTAATTGATCAACAATATAATTTTTTCCTGTACTCATTACTTGAATTTTATCTTTTTCACATACAATTCCATTTTTAATTCTGATTAAGGATACTACCCCTAGATAATTATCAAACCATGAATCTATAATTAAAGCTTGAAGTGGAGAATTTATTGAACCATTAGGAGAAGGAATATCAGAAATGATACGTTCTATAAGATCTTCAATACCTTCCCCTGTTTTAGATGAGCATCTAATTGCATCTAATGCAGATATTCCTATAATATCTTCAATTTCTTTAGCTACTTTATCTACGTTTGAATTCGGGAGGTCTATTTTATTTAATACTGGAACAATTTCTAAATTCATGTCTAATGCAGTGTAACAATTAGCTAAAGTTTGTGCCTCAACTCCTTGTGTAGAATCTACAACTAATAACGCACCTTCACATGCAGCTAATGATCGAGATACCTCATAAGAAAAATCTACATGACCTGGAGTATCAATAAAATTCAAATTAAAAATTTCACCTGATTTGTTTTTGTAATCAATCATCACACTTTGAGCTTTAATAGTAATTCCACGTTCTCTTTCTAAATCCATTGAATCTAATACTTGATTAAACATTTCTCGTTCAGATAACCCACCACATATTTGTATTAATCGATCAGACAAGGTTGATTTTCCATGATCGATATGAGCTATGATAGAAAAATTTCTTATATTTTTCACATTTTTAATACCATGTTTATTTTTTATATATTTTAACATGCAGTAAAAATATTTTTTATTGTTTTTGTAAATTTTTCAATAAAATTAATTTATTTAAAATAAAAACCAGTTAGACATAACATGTTTTATGAATATAAGAACATAATTTATTTATTATTCTTTTTTATAATATATAATGTAATATTAAATATGTTACAAAATATATAAATAAAATATTAAAACTAATATGATTTAACATGAAAATAAAAAAAAATAAAAAAGTAATTATTGCTATGTCTGGAGGTGTTGATTCATCAGTTTCGGCATGGATTTTAAAAAAAAGACAATATCAAGTAGAAGGTTTGTTTATGAAGAATTGGGAAGAAGACGATAAATCAGGATATTGTAATTCTACTCAAGATTTGTTTGATGCCGAACAGGTATGTAAAAAATTAAACATATATCTTCATAAAATAAATTTTTCTTCAGAATATTGGGAATATGTTTTTAAAGATTTTTTAATTGAACATAAAAAAGGAAAAACACCAAATCCTGATATATTATGCAATAAAGAAATCAAGTTTAATATGTTTTTGAATTATTCAATTCAAGAATTAGCAGCAGATTATATTGCAACAGGACATTATGCTCGTATACAAAAAACAAATGGAAAATATTTACTGTTAAAAGGCATTGATCTTAATAAAGATCAAAGTTATTTTTTATATACTTTAAATAGTACTCAACTTAAAAGAATTTTATTTCCTATTGGACATTTAAAAAAAACTAAAGTTCGAGAAATTGCTAGAAAAATAGATTTAAAAATTGCTGAAAAAAAAGATTCTACTGGTATTTGTTTTATTGGTCCTAAAAAAATAAAAGATTTTTTAAGCTCTTATCTTCCTAAAAAAAAAGGTGATATAGTTACAGTTTCTGGAGAAGTTATTGGAAAACATCAGGGAATTTTTTATTATACTTTAGGTCAACGAAAAGGTTTAGGTATTGGTGGAATTAAAGGAAAATATAACATACCATGGTATGTTGTGGAAAAAAATATTAAAAAAAACATATTAATTGTTGCTCAGGGTTCTTATAATGCACATCTTATGTCTGTAGGCTTAATTGCTAAAAATATTAATTGGATTAATAATGATCAACTATCTTTTCCCTTTTCTTGTATGGCAAAAATAAGATATCGTCAAAAAGATATTATATGTAAAATAGAACATATAAACAATAGATATATACAAATATTATTTGATTCACCCGTTGTTGCAGTTACACCTGGTCAATCAATAGTTTTTTATTTGTCAGAGATATGTATAGGTGGTGGAATTATTTTATCTAGATTACCATTAATGTAAATCGTAATTTTAATTATTTTAAAGATTAAGGAGATAATTGTGATAAAAAAAATGGACTTAATTACGTTATCGCTTGCAGGCATATTTCAATCAGCTCATTTAGTACAGCAACTAGCTCATTCAGGAAAATGTGATAGTAACGCATTTAGCATATGCTTAAAAAGTATCTTAGAAATTAATCCTACTTCTGTAATTGCAATATATGGAAATCATGAAAAAAACTTATTAATAGGATTAAAAATGCTATTATCAACTTTAACTTTTTCTAGTTTTTCCTATTCTTATATTGAATTGATTAAATATATTTTAAATATGATGACTATTGAAAGAAAATTAAAAAATAATCGCATGGCAATTTATTCTTTAACGAACAAAATAGCAGTTATATCAAATGAATATTATTCAGATTGTAATACAAAAAATTTAACTAGTAAACTAGCAAAATTATATCTCAAAATTATTAGTTCTTTAGGTTCTCGCATTTTAGTAAGGGGAGTAAAAAATTTTTTAAAAGATCTTCAAATACAAGAAAAAATTCGATGTTTATTATTTTCAGGCATACGATCTATAGTTTTATGGAGACAATATGGTGGTAATCAATTACAACTAATATATTTTAGATATTTTATTATTAAAAAAATAAAAAAAATATTATATAATTTAAGAAATATTACTTAATTCTTCTTTTAAAGTGCTTAAAATCAGGATATAAGATATGGAATTAACTTCATTAACTGCTATATCTCCTATTGATGGTCGATACAGCAATTTAACAATATTATTAAGAAATATTTTTAGTGAATTTGGGTTTTTAAAATATCGTATTAACATTGAAATTCAATGGCTAAAAAAAATAATTAGCATGTCTCAAGAATTAGAAATTCATAATATTAAAAATAAAGAAATATTATTTCTTGATAATATTTTAAAAGAATTTAATGAAAAAGACGCAATATTCATTAAAAAAATAGAAAAAGAAACTAATCATGATGTTAAGGCTATTGAATACTTTTTAAAAAATAAAATTTCTAATAAATCTAAAAATCTTTCATCTATTTCAGAATTTGTACATTTTGGATGTACCTCAGAAGATATTAACAATATAGCATATGCTTTAATGATGAAAGATGCTCGTGATCAAGTGATTTTACCATTATGGGATAAAATTATAAGTGTTTTGAAAAAAATGGTTTTTCAATACCAAAAAAATCCTTTGTTATCGATGACCCATGGACAACCAGCTACTCCGTCTACTATGGGTAAAGAGATTGCTAATTTTTATTATCGAATGAAACGTCAGTATGTAAAACTAAAAAAAATAGAAATATTAGGAAAAATTAATGGCAGTACCGGAAATTATAATGCACATTTAGCAGCATATCCTAAAATCAATTGGCATAAAATAAGCGAGGAATTTATAACATCATTTGGTATTAATTGGAATCCGTATACGACACAAATTGAACCACATGATTACCTTGCAGAATTTTTTAGTTGCATGTCACTTTTTAATACTATCTTAATTGATTTTAACCGTGATATGTGGGGTTACATTTCTCTCAATTATTTTAAACAAAAATTAATAGATAGTGAAATAGGTTCTTCAATAATGCCCCATAAAATTAATCCAATTGATTTTGAAAATTCTGAAGGTAACTTAGGAGTGTCTAATTCTCTAATGTATCACATGATAACAAAGTTGCCTATTTCTAGATGGCAGAGGGATTTAAGTGATTCTACAGTATTACGAAATTTAGGTGTGGCTATTTCTTATTCAATCATTTCATATTATTCTGTATTATCAGGAATTGATAAATTGGAGATTAATGAATCTCAATTATTGAAAAATTTAGATAAAAATTGGTCTGTTTTATCTGAACCTATTCAAACTGTTATGCGTCGTTATAAAATTAAAAATGCATATGAAAAATTAAAAAAACTAACTCGTGGGAAAAAAATTAATAAAGACATTATACATGTTTTTATTTCTAGTTTAAATATTCCAGAAAAAGAAAAAAAACGTCTAAAAGATTTTACTCCTTTTAACTATATTGGTGGAGCTATTCAAATAATCAATGAAATGGAATAAGTAATGACTTTATAGTATATATTATTGTTTTATGATAATAAAAATCACATATATTTTACAATCATTCAAGATATTCAAAAAATTAAAGAGATTTCCTATATGACATTAGGTATTATAATTATTACTATGCTATTATTAACTGGATGTAATCAGTTTGTACATATCAAACAAAATTCAACAATAAATTATTTTTTAAATAAAAAAAGCATAGAAAATACTTTAAAAAATTGGAATGATATTATTAAAATTGCTGCACATCAATATAAAGTAGATGAAAAATTAATTAAGTCTATTATTTATGCAGAATCTTCTGGAAATCCTTATGCTAAAAGTAAATCTAATGCTATCGGATTGATGCAAATAAAACCTTCTTCAGCCGGTGCAGAAGTATATCGGTTAAATGGAAAAAAAGGTCAACCTTCGATTAAAGCATTATATAACCCACGAATAAATATTGATATAGGAACTGCTTATATTAGTTTTTTACAAAAAAAATTAATTAGCATAAAAGATAAAGACGTAATGAGATATGCTACTATCGTTTCATATGTGAATGGAAACAGTGCGCTTCTGAAAACATTTTCTAAAAACAGGAAAGAAGCAATAAATATGATTAACACTATGACAAAAAAATCTTTTTGTGCACACATAAAAAAAAACATCCAGCAATTCAAGCCTTTCGTTATTTAATGAAAGTAATTACGATTTACGAACTAATATAAAATTAATAAAATATAAAAAATTACAAGACTTGTATTTATAATATATTTTGAGATGTAAAAATGGGATTTTTAAAAGGTAAAAAAATTTTAATAATTGGAATTTCAAGTGTAAGATCAATTTCTTTCGGTATAGCTAAATCTTTATATAGACAAAAAGCAGAACTAGGATTTGTATGTCAAAATGAAAAAATAAGCCAAAAAATAAAAATTTTAGCAGATTCAATGAAACCTTCTGTGGTATTATCTTGCGATGTTTCTAATGATGAAAATATTAAAAAACTATTTATAGATTTAAAACAAGTATGGAAAAAATTTGATGGATTAGTTCATGCTATTTCTTATTGTCCCAAGGAATATTTGAATGGAGATTTTGTGAAAAATGTTACTAGAAAGGGATTCAATATTTCTCATGAAATTAGTTCCTATAGTTTTTTAGCATTGGTTAAAGAATGTAGAAAAATGTTGAATAGTTCTTCTTCTTTATTGACTTTGTCATATTTAGGTGCACAACGTGTAGTACCAAATTATAATCTTATGGGTTTAGCGAAAGCATCATTAGAAGCAAATGTTCGTTATATGTCTTATTCATTAGGAAAAGACAATATTCGAGTTAATGCTATTTCATCTGGTCCTATTAGAACTATTTCTTCTTATAAAATTAAAAATTTTAATAAAATACAAAATTATTCTAATTTATCTTCATTTTTAAAAAATTCTATTACTAGTGAAAATATAGGTAATACGGCATCTTTTTTATTATCAGATTTGTCTTTAGGCATTACAGGTTCAGTTATTTATGTTGATAACGGATTTAACATAAGCAGCATAAATAGTCTATTATAATATTATTATTTAAAGTTTAAGTATTTTTCTTAAATAAAAATTATATTTTTATTTAAGACAAATACTTAAAAGAAACAATAATCTACAATATTTTATAAATGAATTATATATATTTAAATTAACTTTTAAATTTATAAAATTATTAATTTTTTACTATTATAATTAGGTTGTATTAATATGTTCCAAAATAATCCATTACTTACACAGTTAAAAAAAAACCTACATGCTAAAACGCCACGTGTTGAAGGCATAGTAAAAAGCACTGAAAGAGGATTTGGATTTTTAGAAATTGATGCACAAAAAAGTTATTTTATACCTCCAAAGAATATGAAAAAGGTTATGCATGGAGATAAGATAGTTGCATTACTAAAAACAGAAAACGATAGAGAAATAGTTGAACCTGAAAAATTACTTGAGCCTTTTTTAAATAGATTTGTTGGAAAGATAGAAAAAAAAGATAATAGATTATTTATAATGCCAGATTATCCATTTTTAAAAGATCTTATAATATGTCAACCTAATAAAAATTGTTTTAATATTTTTCAGAATGGAGATTGGGCAGTAGCTCGATTAACAAAACATAAACTTAAAGGAGATTATATTTTTTATGCTGAATTAACTGAAAAAATCACGAAAAAAGATGATCCATTAATACCGTGGTGGGTAACTTTAGCACGTCATAATCTAGATATTAAAGAACCTGTAGCAGAAGAAACAGATCTTATATTAAAAGAAAATTATGATAGGAAAGATTTAACAGATTTAGATTTTATAACTATAGATAATATAAATACGAAAGATATCGATGATGCTATTTTTGTTAATGAAAAAACTAATGGCGATATTTCTTTAACTGTAGCTATTGCCGATCCAACAGCTTATATACAATATGGTAGTAAACTAGATATTCTGGCATCTAAAAGAGCTTTTACAAATTATTTACCTGGTTTTAATATTCCCATGTTACCCCGAAAGTTATCAGAAGATATATGTTCATTAAATCCTAATAAACGTCGTCCTGTTTTAGCATGTAATATTACTATTTTAAAAAATGGGAATACATCTGATAAGATTGATTTTTTTTTAGCATGGATAAAATCAAAATCAAAATTATCCTATGATCATGTTTCAGATTGGATTGAAAAATCTGGTTCATGGAAACCGCCGACAAAAGCTATTGAAAAACAAATATTAGTTTTATATCGTTTATGTTTATTACGTATGAAATGGCGTAAAATTAATGCAGTATTATTTAAAGATAGCATAGAATATCGTTTTCATTTATCTGAAAGCGGAAATATTATAGATGTTTTAGTTGAAAAAAGACGTATTGCTCATAAAATTATAGAAGAATCTATGATACTTGCAAATATATCTGCTGCTAATTTTTTATCTAAAAATCTTGGTTTTGGTATATATAATGTACATGCTGGTTTTGACTCTGTTAATGCTGAAAATGCAGTCTCTTTTTTAAGAAGTTATAATTTAAAATTTAGTGCCAAAGAAATAACTACTTTAAAAGGTTTTTGTAATCTGAGACGTGTTTTAAATATATTATCAAATAATTATATTGATAGTCGTATTCGTCGTTTTCAATCTTTTGGAGATTTTAGTACCATACCTGGCCCTCATTTCGCACTTGGTTTTTCAGAATATGCAACCTGGACTTCTCCTATTCGAAAATATAGTGATATGATCAACCATCGTTTGTTAAAATCTATCATAAAAAAAGAACCGTCGATTAAACCTACTGAAGAAATTAAATTAAAAATAAGTGAACAAAGACGACGTAACCGAATGTCTGAAAGAGATATTTCAGATTGGCTCTATGCTATATTATTACAGCAAAAAAAATACAAAAATAAAAAATTTGATGCTGAAATAATTGATATTTCGAGAAATGGAATAAGAGCTCGATTAATAGAAAATGGTGCCAATGTTTTTATTCCTGGACTTTTTATACATCCTATTAGAGAAGAATTAAATTTTAATCAAGAAACAGGTAAGGTATTTATTAATAATGTTATACATTATAAAATATCTGATTTAATTCAAGTAACCTTATCAGACATTCGTCTAGAAACACGTAGTATTATTGCTAAACCTGAACTTTCAAAATTAAAATAAATTTTTTATATTTTATATAAAATATATTAAATTATGTTAATTACAATAAAAATATTTTAAAGAAGTTATAAAAATTCAATATAAATTTAGGAATATAATATGAACGTTTCAATTTTTGATTTATCTATATATATAAAATTCTTTATAGGTTTATGTGCTTTAGTTAATCCAATTGGAATGATTCCTATTTTTACAACTATGACAAATAATCAGTCCTTTTTAGAAAGAAAAAAGACTAATTTAATAGCTAATTTTTCAGCATCATTAATTTTATTAATATCATTATTTTTTGGTGCTGACATTTTAAATATTTTTGGTATATCTGTTAATTCTTTTCGAATCGCTGGTGGTATATTAATTATTACTATAGCTTTTTCTATGATTAGTGGTCGATTTATTAAAAAAACAAAAACAACAAAAGATAAAAAAGAAGAAAATAAAATCGATAATATTAGTGTTGTCCCTTTAGCAATGCCATTAATTGCAGGTCCTGGAGCAATTAGTTCTACTATTGTTTGGAGTACTTATTATTCAAGTTGGATGAATTTATTTTTATGTAGTATAGTAATTTTTTTGTTTTCATTTGTTTGTTGGTTATGTTTTGAAGCTGCTCCATGTGTAGTACAAATTTTAGGGAAAACAGGAATTAACATTATTACTCGCATTATGGGTTTATTACTAATGTCTCTTGGAATAGAATTTATTATTATTGGTATAAAATCTATTTTTCCTGGATTACTACATTGATCTAATTTTTTATATTTAAATTTCTACTGGATTATTCTTGCAAAAACAAATTATCTTTTTTCGTAATTTAGGATTAGAAAATTGGTTAACAACTATTAAAAAGATGAACAATTTTACAAAATTACGTAATGTTTATACATTTGATGAAATTTGGTTCGTAGAACATCATCCAATTTTTACTCAAGGACAATTACAGGAAAAAGAAAATATAATTTTCTCCAGTGATATTCCTATAGTAAAAACTGACCGAGGTGGTCAAATTACATATCATGGACCTGGACAACAAGTATTATATTTTTTAATAGATTTAAAACGTCGAAAAATTAGTGTTCGTCAATTAATAGATATAATGCAAAAAATAGTAATAGAAACTTTAAGTAATTTTTCTCTTGAAGCATACACTAAAGAAAAAGCACCAGGTGTATATATAAATAAAAAAAAAATCTGTTCTTTAGGATTACGGATAAAAAAAGGATCAACTTTGCACGGTTTAGCGCTTAATATTGATATGAATTTAAAACCATTTAACTATATTTATCCTTGTGGAGATATGAATATAAAAATGACACAAATGAAAAATTTCAATGCAAAGATTAAATTAAAAGATGTACAAATCATTTTAATTGAAAAAATATCTAAATTTTTCAAAGTTATTATGATAAATAATCAGTGAGATGAAAAATTAATTAAATAATTTTAATTATAAATATGATGTCATATCTTAAACTTTGACTTAAATGATTATTTTTAAGTCAATATATAGTATATGTTTTAATGCTTTTATTGAGATAATAAATTTCATGAAGAAAAATAAAGATGTCTTATTAAAAAATAAGACATCAGAAAAATTAAATTTTGTTACTACTAAAAAAAATTGTAACATTACAGAGAAAATAAAAAAACCTAGTTGGATAAAAATCAAAATACCTGTTAATACATCTCGTATATATCAAATAAAAAATGCTTTACGAAAAAACAATCTACATTCTGTTTGTGAGGAAGCTCACTGTCCTAATTTATCAGAATGTTTTAATAACGGTACTGCAACATTTATGATTCTTGGATCTACATGCACACGAAATTGTCCTTTTTGCGCAGTCTCTCATGGCAGACCTAATCCTGTAAACATAGAAGAACCTAAAAAACTATCTGATACTATTTTTGATATGGGCATCAATTATGTGGTAATTACATCAGTAGTACGTGATGATTTATATGATGGAGGTGCTCAACATTTCGTCAATTGTATTCAAGCTATTCGAAATAGAAATACTGTGAAAATTGAAATATTAGTTCCGGATTTTCGAGGAAGAATAGAATTAATTTTAAATATTTTTAATAACGCATTACCTGATGTTTTTAATCATAATATCGAAAATGTTCCTAGAATGTACAAAAAAATTCGTCCTGGAGCAAATTACAAAAAATCTTTGTTATTGTTAGAGTCATTTAAAAAAAAATATCTGCATATCCCAACAAAATCAGGTCTCATGCTAGGTATTGGAGAGAAAGATGTAGAAATTATTCAAGTTATGAGAGATCTTTATTCAAGCGGTGTTACATTATTAACAATAGGCCAATATTTACAACCTAGTGTTTATCATCTACCAGTAAAACGTTATATATCAATTTCAGAATTTGAAAACCTAAAAAAAGAAGCTTTATCTATTGGTTTTACCAATGCTTTTTGTGGTCCTTTTGTTCGTTCATCATATCATGCTAGTTTTCAATCACATTTATCTATGAAGAAATAAGAATATTAAAAGTATTTAAAAATTAATGTTTATATGTTATATAACTATCACATTTTATATTAAAAAATATATAGGAAATAATATTTTTTATTGATGTATATTATTTATACTAGAGGTTACATAGTGTTGAATCCTAATTTGTTTAAAATACCCAAAATCATTATTGCATTAGATTTTTCTAATAAAAAATCAGCTATGAAGTTAGTAAATCTTCTTAATCCATCAATTTATTATTTAAAAATTGGAAAAGAAATGTTTACAATTTTAGGTTGCAAATTTATAAAAGAATTACATCAATTGGGATTTAACATATTTCTTGATTTAAAATTTCATGATATCCCAAATACTGTATTTAACGCTACAAAAGCAGCTGCAGACTTAGGAATATGGATGTTAAGTGTTCATGCTGCTGGTGGTAAAAAAATGTTAATTTCTGCGAAAAAAGCATTAAAATCGTTTAAAACAGCTCCTTTATTGATAGCTGTAACAGCATTAACAAGTTTGAGAGAAGAAGAATTACAGGAAATTGGAATTCAAATTTCATTAACAGAATATATTTTAAAATTATCAAAATTGTCTAACGATTGTGGTTTAGATGGTATTGTATGTCCAGGAAAAGAAGCAAAGAAAATTAAATTTTTATTTGGTAATAAATATAAAATTATTACACCTGGTATTAGAATTTCTAGAGATTTACTATATGATCAAAATAACATTATTACTCCTAAGGAGGCAAAAGAATGTAAAATAGATTATATAGTAATAGGACGTTCTATTACTATGTCAAAAAACCCAATCAAAAAATTAGATTTAATAATCAAATCTATGCAATAAATAAAAATTAAAAATATAAAAATATTATAAAATATCTGTTTAATTCTGAATTAGGAGCGTTTATGCAATTGATAGAAAAAGCTATATTACCTACTCATTGGGGAGATTTTTTCATATTGGGTTTTGAAGAAAAGAAAAGTGGAAAAAATCATGTTGCTCTTGTATATGGTGATATAAAAAGAAATACTCCTACTCTTTCTAGAGTTCATTCAGAATGTCTAACAGGAGATGCTTTATTTAGTTTACGATGTGACTGTGGTAACCAATTAAAAATGTCTATGGAAAAAATTTCTCAAGAAGGAAGTGGTGTATTGATTTATCATCGTCAAGAAGGCAGAAATATTGGTCTTCTTAATAAGATTAAAGCATATGCTTTACAAGACAGAGGATTAGACACTGTGCAAGCGAATCAAAAGCTTGGTTTCTCAGCAGATGAAAGAGATTTTTCATTATGTGCTGATATATTTAATATATTAAAAATCAAAAAAATTCGTTTATTAACAAATAATCCATTTAAAGTACAGATGCTCAGCAATGCTGGTATAAACATTGTAGAACGCGTTCCTCTCATTACAGAAAAAAATCCTAAAAACGCTTATTATTTAAAAACCAAAGCTAGAAAAATGGGTCATTTTTTATCTGAATAAATATAATTAATTGTTTCAATATGGAATAGTTTTTATTTTTTAAAAAACTTTATGATTTAAATAGTAGGGGTTTTTTTGATGAACCCCCAGATAAGTATATTATAATAAAAAATCTTTTAATATTTTTTTATGATTCAAAATAGCATTTTTAATTACTGATGGAGTTCGTCCTTGCCCAGTCCATGTTTTAAAATCTCCATTCTTATTAATATATTTATATTTTGCTGGTCTTTTAGGTCTTTTGCGTTTTTCTGATGATTTAATAGAATTGCTTTTTGTTAGTAATTCATTAGGATTTATACCATCAGCAATTAACATTTCTCTGTATTTTTTTAATTTTATTGTCCTCTTTTCTATTTCTTCTTGTATTTTTTTTTCTTCTTTTTTTCGTTCATCAACAACAATTTTAAATTTTTCCAATATTTCTTCTAGAATTTCTAAAGAACATTCTCGTGAATGTACACGAAGTGTACGAATATTATTTAGAATTTTTAGTATTTCATTCATTAGTATGTTCTCATAATATCAGTTCAAGATAAAAATTTTTTTACTTAACAATCAATATTAAAAATGAGAAATGAATAATTTTAATAAAAAAGAACTCATTTATTAAAAAAATAAAGATTCTTTATGTTTTTTAAAAATATATTTTTAAATTAGTTAAAACTTTCATGATATTTTCACAAAAAAATATTTATTTTTTTAATTTTATAATGTTTAGAAATTAAACAATATTTTAAATTGGTATATAAATATATAACATGGTTTTATCATCGGTACAATAAAATGATTCCCATGAAATATAAATATATATTTATTAAAATTAATTATTTATAAAAAATGTTGAACAAATATAACTTTTATAGCAATGGACTTAAAAAATAAAATATTTTTTCAAGAATTCTCATCCAATATGCACGCATAGACCAAATTTTTTTATCTATTAATTTAGAATCAGAAATATATTCATTTTGTATGCGAAACAAATTCTGTCCAAAATCACTATCATCAATAACTAAGGTAATTTCAAAATTTAACCAAAGACTTCTCATATCTAAATTTACAGTTCCAATTAAACTTAATTGTTGATCTACTAGTATACTTTTGCTATGTAAAAGTCCTTTTTGAAATTGATAAATTTTTACACCAGCTTCTAACAGTTCACTAAAAAAGACTCTACTAGCCCATTTTACTAAAATAGAATCATGATATAAAGGTATAATAATACTTACTTTAACTCCTCTTTGAGCAGCAGTACAAATAGCTTGTAACAAATCTTCACTAGGAACTAAATAAGGAGTTGTCATAATTAATTCATGTTTAGCTGAATAAATAGCTATTAATAATGCTTGATGAATCATGTTTTTGGGAAAACCAGGTCCAGATGCAATTACTTGAATACTCGAATTATTCTGAGATGTTTTCTCTATAATTTTTTCATCAGGTAGTTGAGGTAAAATTTTTATACCTGTTTCAATTTCCCAATCACATGAATAAATCATTCCCATTGTTGTGGCTATAGGTCCCTCTATTCTTGTCATTAAATCAATCCATTGACCAACACCAGAAGATTTTTTAAATAAATAAGGATCAACAAGATTCATACTACCCGAATATGTAATATAGTTATCAATCAATACAATTTTTCTATGTTGTCTAACGTCAATACGTCTCAAAAAAATTCGTAATAAATTAACTTTTAGAGCTTCTACTACTTGAATACCAGATTTACGCATTATTTCGACCCAAGGACTCTGAAAAAATTCAATACTCCCTGCTGAATCAAGCATTAATCTACAGTGTATACCTCGTTTTGCAGAATCAATGAGAGCTATTGCGACGTCATCTGCTATCCCACCTGGTTTCCAAATATAAAATACTATTTCAATGTTTTTACGTGCTAAGTAAATATCACGTATTAATGTTTGCATGATTTTTTTAGTATTAGTGAGAAGTTTAACTTTATTGCTTTTAATACCAGCTAAGCCGCCTTGCCTATGTTTACATAATTGAACTAATGAATTAGCTACCTCGCTATTTTTGATTTGAAAAATATATTTACAAGATTTTAATTCATTAAGCCATTTGTTAGAAATAGACCATATTCTGTTTGCAATTTTTTTTTGTCTTTTTCCTAAATATAGTTCACCAAAAAAAAACCAAACTGAAATTCCAATAAACGGAATAATATAAATTGTTAAAAGCCAAGACATAGAAGAGGGTATATTGCGACGTTTAATTAAAACCCGAAAGGTAATATTAGCAATTAATAACCAGTATATTAAAAAAATTAGACATTTGATTAAATTATAGAAAATATCCATCCATTGAAGGTCCTATTCATGATTTTGTCAAAAGATCATATATTTAATTAAATATTTTTCTATTTTCGAAAAAATATATTTAACACTTAAATTAGCAAGATATTTAACAAATAGAAAAAATTATATAAAACGATATTTGTTCAACACTTTTTAAAAAAAGTAATTTTTAAAATAGATAAGAGTTTAATTATTTTCATCAAGTGTTGAACGCAAATACTTTGAAAATATTTTTTATAAAAATTAAAAAATTTTAGAAGTATATGTTTTCTATAAATTTTTCAGGAAAATATAAAGCTATCACAATAATATAAATATATTTTTCATTATTAGTAATTAATATATAAAATCTAATTAATGTATTTATTCAAATAATACTCATAGGTAATAATTCACGAGGTTTTCCTATTTTATCGATAGCTACATAAACAAATATCCCTTCTGCAGCACAGTAATATTGACCTAATGGTTGAGAATAAATCTTTTTAATCCATATTTCTATATTAATTTTAATAGAAGTTTTTCCAATTTTAATACAATTTGTATAGCAATTAACAATATCACCAACTGATATAGATTTCATAAAATTAATTCCATCAACTCGCACAGTTGCAACTTTTCCTCCTGCAATTTCTTTTGCTAATATTGCCCCACCCATATCCATTTGGGACATAATCCATCCACCAAAAATATCACCATTAGCATTAGTATCTGAAGGCATAGAAAGTGTTTTCAATGATATTATTCCATTTGGTAATTTATTTTTTTCTGACATTATTAAAAATTTCACTCTATTATTATGTTGTAAAAAAATTATTTATTTTTTGATGCTTTATAATTTATATAAATGCTAGTCATTAAAATTAGAAAAAATGTTAGGGATGTAAAACCGAAAACTTTAAAATTAACCCATGTTGTTTCTGAGAAATAAAATGCTATATAAATATTTAAAATAGCACAAAACAAAAAAAATAAAGACCATAAAAAGTTAATTTTATGCCAATAAATATTAGATATTTTTATATCTTTTTCTAAAATTCTTTGTATCATTGGTTTTTTTGTAAAAAACTGACTAATTAATAGCACCATAGAAAAAATTATGTAAATAATTGTTATTTTCCATTTAATAAATTGACTATTATGAAAAAATATCGTAAGTGATCCAAAAAAAGTAATAACAAAAAAACTGAATAAACTAATTTTATCTATTTCATTATAAAAAATCCAATGAAGTATACATATCAATCCTGATATAACAATTAAAGAACCAGAGGCTACAAAAATATCATAAAACTTATAAAATATGAAGAAAGTAAGTATTGGTAATATATTTAATATTTGTTTCATAATATAAACCTAGATAATCTTTAAATTTTTAAAAACGCAAAAAAATCATGTAAAAACGATATAAGTATATAATTAAAATAGAAAATAACATGTTCATAATAATATTTGATATTAAAAATAAAATATTATTATTAATAAAATGCATATTAGTTACTAATATTGTTAAAAGAAATTTACTAGAAATCCAAAACAAAACAACTGGTTCTATTATTCTTATATATTTCCAGGAAATATATACACTGAGTCGTATAGAATTAATTAATCCGTGTTGTTTAAAAGAGAAAATAATAGGTGATAATGATAGTATTATTGATAATAATATTCCAGGTATAATTAAACACATATAACCTATTTGTATAACAAAAGTAGTCAAAAAATTTAATATGAATAAACTTGGTAAATATGAAAAAAGAGAACCTATTGACGATATAATTGATTCTTTTTTATTTTGAGATAAAACAGAAATTAAAGTTATATTAGCACCTAATAATACTGTTTTACTCATTAATGACTCTATGCTTTTAAAAATGAAATATTTCAATAATTTATTTTTGTCTTCGAAAGTCATATTATTGATTAATTCTAAAAATGAGCTAACGCGAGTAAATTGATTATTTTTTATTATAGATATAATATGGATATCTGGTTTAACAAAAATATCTATTAATACATTAACGCAAGCAACAAATGCAGATATAAAAAAAATAATTCTTATTTGTTGATAAAAAAAATGACGCGTATCATGACGTAATTTACTTGATGTAATTAGCATATGTATATTCCTTATAAATATTTTATATAAATTGAAGATTATACATATTATTTAAAACGATCACGTTTTTTTAAAACATAAAAAATAATGTATGCTAATAAAGAATATTATTTTAACTTAGTGGAAAGTTTTAATAATTCAGTAAATTTTTTTATTTCTTTAATCATGTTATTTTCTTGATTTATATATTTTTCAATAATTTTTATAATTGCTGAACCACATATTATCCCAGATAAACCTGATGATATTGCTGTTTTGACTTGTTTAGAATTTGAAATTCCAAAACCTTGTAATAAAGGTATAGAATTATTTTCTTTTATTTTTTTTATAAATTTTTTAGGTAATGACCAAGTTTTATTTTTAATTCCAGTTACTCCAGAACGAGATAATACATAAATGAATCCTTTTGCATATGAAGAAATTTTATGCAAAAAATGATCGTCGGCATCTGGAGGACAAACAAAAATGGAATTAATTTGGTATTTGTTTGCAGTTTTATAAAAAATTTTTGATTCTTCAATCGGAACATCTGCTATAAGTACAGAATCTAAACCAGAATTAAAACATTCCAAATAGAAGTTATTAATACCTTGATTATATATAAGGTTGGCATATATTAAAATACCAATTGGTAATCTTTTATATTTTTCACGTATTTTTTTTAATATTTTAAAATATTCAAAAAAAGTATTTTTTCTGGATAAAGCACGTAAATTTGCTTTCTGAATAATTGGTCCGTCAGCTAATGGATCTGAAAATGGAATTCCAATCTCTAAAGCATCTGCACCATTTTCAATTAAAGTTTCAATAATTTTTATTGACATTTCTAAAGAAGGATCTCCTAAAACTACAAAAGGGACAAAACATCCTTCTTTTAAAAAAGATAATTTTTTAAACATTTCTTGATATCGACTTATCATATTTTTCCTTTTTTTTTAAAATATCATGTACTGTCAAAATATCTTTATCACCGCGACCGGAAAGATTTACAATGATAGTTTGTTTTTTTTGGGGATCTATAGTCATTAACTTTAATGCATATGCTAATGCATGAGAAGATTCTAAAGCAGGAATAATGCCTTCTTTTTTACATAAAGTATGAAATGCATTTATTGCTTCTTCATCAGTGATAGAAACATATTGAGCGCGATGAATGCTATTTAACCAGGAATGTTCAGGACCAACAGATGGAAAATCTAATCCTGCTGAAATTGACCAAGATTCTTGAATTTGCCCTTCTTTATTCTGCATTAAATGAGACTTCATACCAAAATAAATACCAGTTCTACCATGTTTTAAGGGTGCTCCATGTTTTCCTGTATGTATACCATAACCAGCTGGTTCTACGCCAATTAAATTAACTTTATCATGTATAAAATCTGAAAAAATTCCAATAGCGTTAGAACCACCACCAACACATGCAATAATTGAATCTGGAAGTTTGTTCTCTTTTTCTAAAATTTGTTTTTTAGCTTCTTCTCCAATCATTCTTTGAAATTCACGAACAATAGTAGGATATGGATGTGGTCCAGCTGCTGTACCAATCATATAATGAGAAGTTTTATAACTGCTAGACCAATCGCGTAAAGCTTCATTACATGCATCTTTTAATGTTCCAGAACCATTTTTTACTGATATAACTTTTGCACCCATTAATTTCATGCGAAATACATTAGTTTTTTGTCTTTTAATATCTTTGATACCCATATAAATTTTACATTTTAAATTTAATAGTGCACAAGCAATTGCAGCAGCTACACCATGCTGACCGGCACCAGTTTCAGCAATAACTTCTTTTTTTTTCATTCTAATTGCTAACATGGCCTGTCCTAAAACTTGATTAGTTTTATGTGCTCCACCATGTAATAAATCTTCTCTTTTTAAATAAATTCGTGTTTTTGTACCTTTAGTTAAATTACTACATAAAGTTAATGGAGTGGGTCTTCCAGCATAGTTTTTCAATAAATCGTGAAATTTTTTTTGGAAAAGAGTGTCTTTTTGTGCAGCAACAAAGTTTTTCTCTAATTCTAATAAAGCTGGTATTAATATTTGCGGAACGTACATACCACCAAATTCACCAAAATAAGGATTTAGCAAAGTCATGTCATGAATTCCTGTAGTTTATTAAATAAAAAATAATTTAATAATATCTTAATTGTTTGAAAATTAATTTTATTTTTTTATGATCTTTAATACCAGGAGATATTTCTATACCAGAATTAAAATCTAATCCTGAACAATTTAATTGAGAAGCTAAAATACAGTTATCGCAATTAATTCCTCCAGCTAAAATCACATCATCTAAAATATGATTGTGTAAAATTGACCAATTAAAAGACGTATTGCTTCCTCCAGAATAAGAATCAAATAAATATTTATTTATATTATTCCAATTACGATTCGGTAATTGTGATTGAATGGAAAAAGCCTTCCAAATTTTAATTTTTTGAGGTAGTATTTTTCTTAATTCATTAATATATTTTTGATTTTCTTGACCATGCAATTGAATTGCATAAAGAGATAATGTTTCAGCAATATTAGAAATAATGTTTATGTTCTCATTTTGAAAAACTCCTATAAATCTTAGTTTACTGTTCGCAATAATCTTTTTTGCGGTTTTTATAGTAATATGACGAAGAGAATTTTTTATAAAAATCAGACCACCATAAATAGCTCCATATTTTTCAGAAATTTTTACGTCGACACTTCGAGTTAATCCGCAAATTTTGTTGTGACCCAATATTGTAGAACGTACACCAATTTCTAAATTAGTTTTAGACATTAAATGAGAGCCAATTAAAAAACCATGAACAAAATTACTTAGTTCTTTTATTTCACGATATTTTTTTATTCCTGATTCACTAATGATGATAATGTCTTTTTTAATTAAAGCAGATAGGATTCGAGTACGATTTAAATCAATAGACAAATCATGCAAATTACGATTATTAATACCAATAATATGAGCATTTAATTTAAGAGCACGTTGTAATTCTTCAATGTTATTTACTTCAGTTAATATACTCATTTTTAATTGCTTTGCTACTAAAGATAACTCCTTATACTTTCTATCATCTAAAACAGATAACATTAATAAAATGGCATCTGCATTATAATATCTAGCTAAATATACTTGATATGGATCAATAAAAAAATCTTTACATAAAATAGGTTGAGATAGACATTTTTTTACTATGTTTATAAATTTTAAATTTCCATGAAAATATTTTTCATCTGTAAGCACTGAAACAGCAGAAGCATATTTTTTATAAATATTAGAAATTTCAACTAAATCAAAATTATTTCTAATAATTCCTAAGGAAGGAGATTTTTTTTTATATTCTAGTATAAAACATGGTTTTTTTACTTTTAAAGAGTTATAAAAATTACGTGTGTTGTTGTTGATTTTATTTTGAAAACTAATTAATGGTTGTTTTATTTTTCTTAATGCAATCCAACTGCTTTTATCTCGTATAATTTTTTTAAGCATTGTTTCTTTCATGATTATCTTCTTTTAACATATTAGCAACATTTTGTATGTGTTTGTAAACATCTCCGCTTCTTATTTTATTTAATGCTAATTCAGTATTCTCTTTTAAGTTCTCGTGTCCAAATACCTTTAATAATATTGCTACATTTACTGCTATTAATTCTTCATACAATCTATTACCTTTACCTTTAACTATTTGACTAATGATACGATAATTTTCTTCTAAAGAATTTATCGTTAATATTTTTTTAGAATGAATTTTTAATCCAAAATTTTCTGGTTGTAACTGATATGATATAATTTCTTTATTTAATAATTCAGAAACGTATGTTGTTCCATATAAAGTCACTTCATCAGTATTATCACTATGTAAAACTATACCCCTTTGATATTTCAGATCTTTTAAAATTTCTATTACAGGACTTATTAATTTTTGATTGTAAACACCAATAACGGTTAGTGGAGGTAATGCAGGATTAAGGAAAGGACCTAATAAATTAAAAATAGTTTTAGTTTTAAGAATTTTACGTACGTGATTCGAATATTTAAAACCATTGTGATATTGTGGTGAGAACAAAAAACAAATGTTTAGTTTATCTAAAGTTTGACGAGATCTTTCTGGAGATGCATTTAAATTTATATTAAATTTTTTTAGAAGATCAGAAGAGCCTGATTTACTAGAAACTCCTTGATTGCAATGTTTGATAATTTTAAAACCACATGTTGCAGCGACAAATGCACTTACAGTTGATATATTTATAGTATTTCTTGCATCTCCACCTGTTCCTGCAATATCAGAAAAAATATAATCAGGTTTTGGAAAATATTTCATTTTTTTTAAAAATGCATTTATTGCGCCTTTTATTTCTTCTATTGATTCACCTCGTATACGAATTGCTGTTAATATAGATGATAATTGTATATCTGTTATTTTCCCAGAAGAAATTAATGTGAATAATTCATAACTTTCTTCTTTATTTAAAGATTTTGAATTATAAATTTTATTTAAAATATTTTGCATTTATTACCTTTAAAAATTTTAAAATACATATGTATTGATGTATAAAATTTCTTAATTTTTATGTTTTTTTAAATTTTAACAATAATATATTGATATAAATATTTCAATTTAAATTTAAAAAACTTTTTTTATAAATTTTTAAAAACTAAATTTTATACTAAAAAAAATAAAATATGCCTATCTCTGAAAGAGATGATGTATGTTATATTTTTATTTTTTGGAGTTTTTCAATGAATAAAATAATAATAATAATATTATTTTCTTTAGTTTCTCTTACTTGGGGAACTACCTGGATTGCAATGAAAATTGCAACAGAAACAATTCCGCCATTTTTTGCGACTGGCATACGTTTTTTAATTGCATCTCCTTTATTAATTATTCTTGCATATTATACGAAAACACCACTTTTATTTCCATATGGACAAAGATGGTTCCAATTTTTTATTTCAATTTTTTATTTTTCTATACCATTTACATTAATGTTATACGGAGGTATTTACGTAAGTTCTTCTATTGCTTCTATTATATTTTCGAATATGCCTGTAGCTGTATTAACAGTATCATTCTTATACTTGAAACAAAAACTATTTTTAACTCAAAAAATAGGAATATTAATTTCTTTAATTACATTATTAATAGTTTTACTGATAGAATTAGAATCACAATGTTTTTTTCAGTGGAAAGGAATATTAGCTTTACTCTTTGCCTTATTTAGTCATGCTGTTGTTTACGCTGAATGTCAAAAAAAATGCTGTAATGTATCTGTAATAACTTTTAACGCTTTGCCTTCACTAATATCTGGAATATTATTATCTGTGATATCTTGGTTTACAGAACATCCTCATATTGAAATGTTTTCTAATAAATCTATTTTAGCTGTATTTTATCTTGGAGATTTTTCTGGAATTTTTGGTATTTTATCTTATTTTTATTTGCAAAAAAAAGTCAGTGCCTTTTATGCTTCTACCGTTTTTTTAATCTTTCCAGTTATCGCTGGATTTTTAGAAAATTATATTTATAAAAATACCATTTTATTGTGTGAAATATGGTTTATTTTTCCATTAATTATAGGAATATTCTTAACTTTAATTCCAATTAATTATTTAAAAAAATAAATGATAAAAAATTATAAAAGGTCTAATAAATGACTGAAAAAATACAAAAAATATTATCTCATTTTGGATATGGATCACGTCGTAAAATTGAAGAAATGATTAAACTTGGAATCATATTTATTAATGGTAAAAAAGCAGTAATTGGTCAGCGTGTAGATAATGATAATCTTGAAAAGATTACAATTGAAGGAGAAAAAATATCTACAAAAAAAACACATTTTGCAACAAAGGTGATTATTTATAACAAACCGGAAGGTGAAATTTGTACTAGAAATGACAATCAAAAACGTCCAACTGTTTTTGATAAATTGCCGTATTTGAATATTCATAGATGGATTAGTGTCGGAAGATTAGATCTAAATACTAGAGGATTATTGTTATTTACAAATAATGGAAATTTAGCTAATAAACTTATGCATCCCAGTAATAAAATAGAAAGGGAATACTACATTCGAGTTTTTGGAGAAATTAATAAAAATAAAATGAATATTTTAAGAAATGGAGTTAAAATTAAAAATGGTTATGCTTCGTTTAAAAGCATACACGTTATTAATCGTGAATATTCAAAAAAAAATAAATGGTTTAAAGGTGTTTTATGCGAAGGAAGAAATCGTGAAATTAGATTTATGTGGAAAAAAGTTCAATGTCAAGTGAGTCGATTGATTAGAATACGTTATGGCAACATTGTTTTGCCTAAAAATCTAAAACTGGGACATTGGACTGAATTAAATTCTACATTAGTAGATAATTTATCTAAATTAGTTTCTTTAAAAGAATATTAAAAAATTTTTTTATCTATCTTTTAAAAAGGTTTATTGTGTGAATTTACTTGTAAATTATGAATTGTTCTTAGCAAAAATTATTACTTTTATTATAATTAGTATTTCTACACTATTTTTATTCTATAAAACAGTAAAAAGAAAAAAAAACAATCAAAGTAAAATAAAAGTTACTATACTAGAAAATAATTATAAAAATATAAAAAACAAAATATTATTATCTACAATGCAAAATTTTGAAAAAAAAATATGGTTTGAAAAAGAAAAAGAAAAAAATAAAAAAAAAATGTTAGACAATAAAGGTCAATATCTTCAAAATAAAAAGAAAAAATTATATATATTAGATTTTAAAGGAGATGTTTATGCTAATGAAGTAATTGGTTTACGAGAAGAAGTATCTGCCATCCTTTTAGTGGCAAATGAAAATGATGAAGTTTTATTACGTTTAGAGAGTTCTGGAGGTGTAATTCATGGATATGGATTAGCTGCTTCTCAATTAAATAGACTACGTCAAAGAGGAATACGTCTAATTATATCTATTGATAAAATTGCTGCAAGTGGAGGATACATGATGGCCTGTGTTGCTGATTATATTGTCGCAGCACCATTTGCTATAATAGGTTCAATTGGAGTAGTAGCCCAAATGCCTAACTTTAATAAATTATTAAAAAAATATGATATAGACATTGAACTTCATACTGCAGGTGATTATAAACGAACTCTGACAATGTTTGGAAATAATACTGAATCAACACGCAATAAATTCTGTGAAGAATTAAATGCAACACATGAACTTTTTAAAAACTTCATCAAAGAAATGAGACCATCTTTAGATATCGAAAGTGTATCTAATGGAGAACATTGGTTCGGAACAATTGCTTTACAAAAAAAATTAGTAGATCAAATTTCTACAAGCGATGATATATTGATGTCTAAAATGGAAGAATATACTTTATTAAGTATTAAATATACTTATAATAAAAAAATGCTAGAACGTTTTACTTCATCTATAACACATAATATTAGTAAAATAATACTGAAAATATTTTTTTATAAAAATTATTTATAGTTTTAAAAATATAAAAAAAGTTTCAAATATAATTAATCTTAAGTCCATCACCTATTGAGCATCTGATTCAATATAGTTACATATGATTTATTGGATAAAAATATGCAAAAATCTCTCGTGATAGTTGAATCTCCGGCAAAAGCAAAAACTATAAATCAATATTTAGGTTGTGAATACATAGTTAAGTCTAGTATAGGACATGTGCGAGATTTGATAACCCGTAAATCACAACATAAAGAGAAAAATAAAAAACTTTCTGATAATAATATTATTTCAACAAAAGCTAATGAAAATACGATCCTTATAAAACAAATAGGAATCAATCCTTATAAAGATTGGAATGCTGAATATCACATTTTACCTGGTAAAGAAAAAATTATTTCTGATTTAAAAGTTATTGCAAATCAAGTCGATCATATATATCTTGCTACAGATTTAGATAGAGAAGGAGAAGCAATAGCTTGGCATTTAAGGGAAGTTATTGGAGGAGATTATGCTAAATTCAGTCGTGTAGTATTTAATGAAATTACTAGACATTCAATAAAAAAAGCTTTTGAAAAAGCAGGTCATATAAATATGAATCGAGTGTATGCACAACAAGCACGTCGTTTTATGGATCGAATCGTAGGTTATATGATTTCCCCTTTATTATGGAAAAAAATTTCTAGAGGTGTATCTGCAGGACGAGTCCAATCTGTAGCAGTTCGTATAATATCAGATCGCGAACATATTATAAAAAATTTTATTCCAGAAGAATATTGGAAAATAAACGTATCTCTTTTTTCTGAAGATAAAAAAAAAATTAGTATGCATGTAACACATGTTCATAATAAAAAATTTTATCCGATAAATAGAAATGAAGTGAATTTTGCAATAGAAAAAATGAAAAAATCATTATTTATCGTTAAAAATTATAAAGAGAAAATTTTTTATAAAACTGCATCTCCTCCTTTTATAACCTCTACTTTACAACAATTTTCTAATCTTCATTTAGGATTTAGTGTAAAAAAAACAATGTTTTTAGCACAAAAATTATATGAAGAAGGTTATATAACTTACATGAGAACTGATTCTACTTATTTAAGTAAACATGCTATCAAAAAAGCTCGAACATACATAAAAAATTTTTATGGTAATGATTATTTGCCTAAAGAACCCAATTTATATTCTAATCAAAAATATTCTCAAGAAGCTCATGAAGCTATTCGACCATCTGATATCCAAGTAAAAAATATAAAATCAAACAATTTAAATTCAAGTGCCAAAAAATTATATCAGTTAATTTGGAATCAGTTTATAGCTTCTCAAATGACATCAGTTAAATATAAATCTGTTACTATAATAGTAATGGCTGACATGTTTACATTGCAAAAAAATGCACGAATAGTTTTATTTGATGGTTGGACAAAAGTTTTAATTGAAGAAAAAAATATTAATTCTGAATTTCCTGCATTACATGTAGGAAGTCTATTATTAATAGAGGAAATTATACCCAGTCAGAAATTTACTAAACCTCTGCCACGTTTTACTGAAGCATCTTTAGTGCGTGAATTAGAAAAAAAGGGTATTGGAAGACCTTCTACTTATGCTGTAATTACATCAAAAATACAAGATCGAGGATATGTTAAAATTAAAAAAAATAAATTTTATGCAGAAAAAATGGGAGAAATTCTTACTGTACGACTAAAAAAAAGTTTTAGTGATTTGATTGATTATAATTTTACTGCCAATATGGAAAAAACACTTGATAAAATTGCTCAAAATAAAATTAAATGGAAAAGTGTACTTGATTCTTTTTTTAAAAATTTTTCTAAACAGTTAGAAAGGGCTAAAAAAAGTCCAGAAGAAGGGGGAATGGAACTAAATAGAATTGTTCCAACCTCAATTGATTGTCCAGTTTGCGGAAAAGAAATGGGAATAAAAAATGCCACAACTGGTGTGTTTCTTAGCTGTTTAGGATATAATAATGCTGAATCTAAAAATCGTTGCAAAAAAACTATAAATCTAATTTCATTAGATGATTTTAATAAAGAAGAAAATCAAAAAAAAATATCTTTAAAATTAATTCATCGATGTAAAAAATGTAATATGTCTATGGATAGTTATTTCATTAATCAAAGACTAAAACTGCATATTTGTATTAATAATCCTACTTGCATTGGTTATAAAATTGAAGAAGGGGTTTTTGAAAGTCCTCTTTATTTATCTGAAACAATTCAATGTGAAAAATGTCAGAATAAAATGATTCTTAAAATAGGTCCATTTGGTAAATTTTTTATATGTATAAAAAAAACATGCAAAAATACAAGAAAAATTTTACCTAATGGTGAAATATCTGATCCAAAATTAGAACCCATTCCTTTTCCACAATTATTGTGTAAAGAATCTGACGCATGGTTTGTTTTACGGGAAGGAATTTCCGGTATTTTTTTTGCTGCAAATACTTTTCCTAAATCACGCGAAACTAGATCTCCATTTGTAGAAGAATTACTACGATTTCAACATTTATTACCAGAAAAAATACACTATTTATCTAGTGGTCCTATAATTGATGAAAATGGAAATAAAACTATTGTTTGTTTCAATAGAAAGACGAAAAAACATTATATTACTTCTAAAAAAGAAGGAAAATTCACAGGTTGGTCAGCTTTATTTATTAATAAAAAATGGTGTGTAATAAATAAATAATATTTGCGAAAAACAAGAAAACATTTAATTTAAATATTTTTTTAAAAGTATCATTTTTAATTTTATTATATTAAATAATATGCACGTATTTTTTCGGTAATTAATCTAACAAACTTGGGGCTGCTAGTTATATTCCCAGAATGACAATGATTATATTCATGACCTCCTGTAAAATTACTAATTAAACAACCAGATTCTCGAACTTGTAGTTTACTTGCTACAAAATTATTTGGTTCTAAATTAAAATCAAATAAACAATCTATTTTTCCTGCTGCAACATAAGCAGCATCAAGTACAGTAGAACCAGTACATCTAAAAGAAATTCCACATAAAATTAATTTTTTATATATTTCAAAATAAGATAGTGTTTCACTGTAAATTTTATTCGGTAAATTAACAGCAACTGTAGTGTGATTTAAAGTATTAATTTTACTGCATCTCGTTCGGTATCCATTTAATTGAGAACCTTGTCCTTTGACTGCTGTAAATAAATCATTTTTTATTGGGTCATATATTACAGAAATTTCAGTCTTACTTTTTACAACTACAGCAATAGAAATACAAAAATGTGGAAAATGTTTAACAAAATTATTCTTTCCATCTAATTCGTTGATAATCCAAATAGTATTTTTTTCATTTTGTTTTAAAATAATATTTTCATTTTTTTTTAAGATGATATGATGAGGATAAGATCTATAAATAATTTCACTAATTATTCTATTAATTTTATATATTATATTTTTTATAAATATTTTATTTTTATCTACATCTTCCTTAATAAATTTATGTGCATCATAATTTTGAATAATAATATTTCCGCCTTTTCGTACTGCACGAATAGCAATATTTAACATTGGATGCATAGAAAACCCCTGAATTTTCAAAAATGATTGGCATAATAACATGATTTAAATATCTTTAATATTTATTAAAGATTTTTTTTTATTAAAGAGTAATTTTATTTTTAAGATATAAAAATATTATCAAGATGAATGAATTTATTATATTAATATATAATATTAATATAATAATCATATATTATTACTATTTTTTTTTGTTAAGGTAAAGTTTTAATGAAAAGATATTTCGCACTAATTAATTTTAGGCCTTTAGATGAATAAGAATATTAATATATTTACAATTTCAGCATCTAAAATTAATTTATTGGATTTCAATCGTCAAGATTTAAGATTTTTTCTTGCTTCTTTAGGCGCAAAAAGTTTTTGTGCAGAACAAATTATGAAATGGATTTATCATCATTATTGTGATGATTTTTATAAAATGTTTAACATTAGTATGAAAATAAGAAATAAATTACATGAAAAATCTTATATTTCTGCATCAGAATTTATAGAAGAAAAAATTTCTTACGATGGTACGATAAAATGGATTACTTCTATTAACAACCAAATAATTGAAACAGTATACATTCCTGAAAAAAAACGTTCTACTCTTTGCATTTCTTCACAAATAGGATGCGCTTTGAAATGTCATTTTTGTGCTACCGGAAAAGGAGGTTTTCAAAGAAATTTAAAAGTTTCTGAAATTATTGCTCAAATTTGGCAGGCAAATAAAATATTAAAAGAAAAAAACATCACAAAAAATATTACTAATATAGTGTTCATGGGCATGGGTGAACCTTTATTAAATTTAAATAATGTTGTATCTGCATTAAAAATCATTCTCGATGAACATGGTTTTGGTTTGTCAAAACGTCGTATCACTTTATCTACCTCAGGAATAGTTCCAGCATTAGATAAATTAAGAAATATAGTTGATGTTTCTTTAGCGATTTCTTTACATGCTCCGAATGATATTATTAGAAATCTTATTATGCCAATTAATAAAAAATATAACATTGGTTCTATTTTAAATTCTGCACTAAAATATTTAAAATATTCAAAGGCTAATCGAGGCGGAGTAACAATAGAATATGTTATGCTAGATGGAATTAACGATTCTAATGAACATGCTCAGCAATTAGCTACTTTATTAAGCCAAATACCTAGTAAAATTAACTTAATTCCTTGGAATTCTTTTGTAGGTTCGTCTCTTATATGCAGTAACATTCATCGAATTAATATTTTTGCAAATATTCTTAGGAAAAGAGGATTTACTGCAATAATCAGAAAAAATAGAGGACAGGATATTAATGCTGCATGTGGTCAATTAACTGGTATTATAATAAATCCTATTACAAAATAATTTAATTTATTATTCTTTCTATTACATATAAAAAAATGAATAAATCCAAAACTATTAACAGAAGAAAATCAGATCGTATTTATGTTGGTAAAATACCTATTGGAAATAACGCACCTATTTCAGTTCAATCAATGACTAATACTCGAACTACAAATACTCTTGAAACTATTAATCAAATTCTAGAATTGCAAAAAGTAGGAGTAGATATTATCCGTATTTCTATACCGACTTTAAAAGCTGCGGAATCATTTAAAGAAATTAAGAAACAAATAAACATTCCATTAATTGCAGATGTACATTTTGATTATAGATTAGCACTAAAAGCTATAGAATATGGAGCAGACTGTCTAAGAATTAATCCTGGAAATATTGGGAATATAAAACGAGTATCAGAAGTAATCACTTATGCAAAAGATAAAAATATACCAATTCGAATTGGTGTAAATGCTGGATCTTTAGAAAAAGATATATTAAAAAAATATAAAACACCTACTCCAGAAGCTTTAGTAGAATCTGCTATGAGACATATTGAATATTTTGATACTTTAAATTTCAATCAATTTAAAGTTAGCGTTAAAGCATCTAATGTATTTTTAGCAGTTGAATCATATCGATTATTAGGAAAAAAAATTACACAGCCTTTGCATATTGGAATAACAGAAGCAGGAGGTTTAAGAAATGGGACAGTAAAATCTTCTATAGGTATTGCTTTACTATTATTAGAAGGTATTGGAGATACAATACGGATTTCATTAGCCGCTAATCCTATTGAAGAAGTAAAAGTAGGTTATGATATTCTGAAAGTCTTAAATTTAAGGTCAAGAGGAGTGAATTTTATTGCATGTCCTACATGTTCCAGACAAGAATTTGATGTAATTAATACAGTAAATCAATTGGAAAAAAAATTAGAAGATATCTCAATTCCTATAGACGTATCAATTATCGGTTGTATTGTTAATGGTATAGGTGAAGCTAAAACAGCAAATTTAGGCTTAACAGGACATCATAAAAATAGTATATTGTATGAAGATGGAATAAGACAGGAAAAAAAAATAAAAAACGAAGAAATTATTGAAAAAATGGAAATTAAAATTCGAAAAAAAATAAAAAACATAGATAAATTAAATAATTTAAAAAAATAATATTTAATTTTATATTTAAATTGTTTTAGATGTAATATAAGAGAAAATAGTGAAAAAAGAAATTAAATCTATTAGAGGAATGCATGATTATCTTCCAGAAGAATTAAAAATATGGAATTATATAGAAATTATATTGAAAGAAGTTTTAACCAGTTATTGTTATTTAGAAATTAGGTTGCCTATACTAGAAAAAACTGAAATTTTTAAAAGAGCAATCGGAAACGTTACCGACGTAGTAGAAAAAGAAATGTATTCTTTTAATGACCGAAAAGGTAATAGTTTAACTTTACGTCCAGAAGGGACCGTAGGATGTGTACGAGCTTTAATACAACATCATTTATTGCATCAAAAAAACAAATTTTGGTATTTAGGACCTATGTTTCGATATGAAAGACCACAAAATGGAAGATATCGTCAATTCTATCAATTAGGAGCAGAAGTATTTGGTTTTGATACAGAAGATATAGATTTAGAAATTATTATTTTGACACATCGTTTGTGGAAAAGAATTGGTATTGATTCATGTGTAACTTTAGAAGTCAATTCAATAGGTTCTAAAATTGATCGTTTTGAATATCAAAAAAAATTAGTTTGCTTTCTTAAAAAACATGAACATTTATTAGATGAAGATTGTAAACGACGATTATATACTAATCCTTTGCGTATTTTAGATTCGAAGAACCGAGATGTGCAAAAAATATTAAAAGAAGCACCATTATTAAGTGAATATATTGATATTGCTTCTAGCAGTCATTTTAAAAATTTATGTGATATGCTAAATTCTCATGGAATAAAATATAAATACAATCCGTATTTAGTACGAGGATTAGATTATTATAATAACACTGTTTTTGAATGGAAAAGTAATCAAATAGGTACACAAGATACTATTTGTGCAGGTGGTCGATATGATTATTTAGTCGAAGAAATGGGAGGAAAAAAAACATCTGCCATAGGATTTGCAATAGGAATAGAACGTTTAGTTTTATTAACAAAATCGATAAAAAATTTTTCTGAAAAATTAGAAGAAATTAACATTTGTATTATTTTTATAGGAAATAATAATAAATATTACGCTGTAAAATTATCTGAAGAAATAAGAGATTTATACCCGAAATTAAAAGTTTTTATTAATTTTTTTAATCAAAATCTTAAAAAAAAAATAAAAAATGCGATAAGTTCTTCATCAAGAATTATAATCTTAATAGGTGATAATGAAATCAAAAACGGTTTTTTTTTAGTTAAAGATTTAAAAAAAGAAAAAGAATATTATCTTTTAAAATATGAATTAATGATAAAAATTCAAAAAATTTTTAAATAAATTTAATTTTTTGAAGATTTTATATTTTACATGTAACTCAATATTTTAGGTAAAAAATGTTAAATAATAAAACAGATCTTTCAAAATATGATCCAGAAATATGGTTGGCAATAGAACAAGAAAAAAAAAGGCAAGAAAATCATCTAGAATTAATTGCATCAGAAAACTATGCTAGTAATTATGTGATGAATGCACAAGGTTCACAATTAACTAATAAATATGCAGAAGGTTATCCTGGAAAACGCTATTATGGCGGTTGTAAATATATAGATATAATAGAAGAATTAGCAATTAATCGAGCAAAAAAATTATTTGACGCAGATTATGCTAATGTTCAACCTCATTCTGGTTCTCAAGCTAATTTTGCTGTTTATACAGCATTATTGAAATTTGGTGATACAATATTAGGCATGAAATTATCACACGGAGGTCATTTAACTCATGGCTCTGCGGTAAGCTTCTCGGGGAAAATGTATAATGTTATTCAATATGGAGTAAATAAAAATGGTGAAATTGATTATGAGGAAATTTTACATTTAACTGAAAAATATAAACCAAAAATGATCATTGCTGGTTTTTCAGCATATTCTGGTATTTGTGATTGGGAAAAAATGCGTGTTATTGCAGATAAAGTTAATGCTTATTTAGTTGTTGATATAGCTCATGTTGCAGGTTTAATAGCAGCTCAAATTTATCCAAATCCAATTAACTATGCACATGTTGTTACAAGTACGACTCATAAGACGTTAGCAGGACCTCGCGGGGGGCTTATTCTTGCTAAAAATGGTAATGACATTTTATATAAAAAGTTAAATTCATCAGTCTTTCCTGGTACACAAGGAGGACCACTAATACATGTAATTGCTGCTAAAGCGATCGCGTTTAAAGAAGCTGCACAACCTAAATTTAAAGAATATCAAAAACAAATAGTAAAAAATTCTAAAGTTATGGTTCAAAAATTTTTAGAAAAAGGATATCAAATAGTATCTGGAAAAACCTGCAATCATTTATTTTTAATCAATTTGACTAATAAAAAAATTACAGGAAAAGATGCTGATATTGCCTTAAGTAAAGCCAATATAACTATTAATAAAAATACTATACCTAATGATTTAAAAAGTCCTTTTATTACTTCGGGTATACGCATTGGTACAGCGGCTATTACTAGAAGAGGATTTAAAGAAAATGAAGTTTCTAAAGTATCAAATTGGATATCCAGTATTTTAGATAATGTGTACGATGATGATAACATTATTAAAATTAAACAGAAGGTATTAGAAATTTGTTTAAAATATCCTGTTTATCTTTAGTTAAGATACATTAAATATATCCATCTTTTTTAATAATTATATCAATGATTATAAAAATAATATTTTTTCAAAAAAATACATTTTTCATTTAGGTAATTTTATTTTGATTTTTTTTAAATTTATTTTGTTTTTATTATTTAAATACGGAATTTCACCTAAAAATGGGGATTCAATATAATTTAACAAAGTTTGGATATAGTATATATTATACTTATCTTTTGGAAAAATATTATTAGCAATCCAACCTCCACATGTTATTTTTTCCGAAATAATAGCTTTTTCTGTTAAAATAGCATGGTTAATACACCCTAACTTAATTGCGACAATAATAATAACAGTTAATTTTTCCTTTTTAACCCAATTAGAAAAAGTTTCTTTATGAGACAATGGTGTATACCATCCACCAGCACCTTCTACTAAAATCCAATTACTTTTCTGAGTAATATTTTTTAATCCTAAAGATAATTCTGTTTGTTTTATATTTTTTTTTTGAAATTTACTTAAGATGTGAGGAGGAGCATTTTCAAAAAATGAAATCGGATTCACTTCTTTTTCACTTAATTTTATAGAACTACTTTTTTTTAGAATAGTTGCATCATTGTTTGAAAAATTACATGATTTTTTTTGATTTCCAGAAGATATAGGCTTATATCCCGCTGTTTTATATCCAGATGCAGCAGCTTTTTTTAATAAAATACTACTTGCAATTGTTTTTCCTACATTTGTGTCCGTTCCGGTAATAAAAAATTTTTTAATCATAATAAAATCTTATTTTGATAGATAATGTATAATTTAGAAAAAACGATTTCTCTTAGAATAATCATTAATATCACTAAAAATATTTCCTATTAATTTAATTTGAAGAAAAACATTATTTTTTAATATAAATACTAATATATTTCTAGATTGAGTAACTCGATATAAGTTATTATGTGTATTTTATACAACAACACATAACTACAATATTGAGTTACTCTACAAATCAAAAATAAAATTATTCTCATTTAGAATAATTGCCTAATATTTTATTTAAAACACAAAATATTTTTAAATTTTTCAAAATTTAAGCAATACTTTTTTTATTATATCTTATAATATAGCCGCATTATAGTATTGATCTTTATTAATTTTTAATGTCTGCATAATAGAATTGTATTTATTTTCTTTGAATATAGGTTGTTTTTTATATTCAGGATATAAATTTAATTTTTCAAATAATTCTAAATCATGTTTTTCTTCTGGATTATCTGAAGTAAGTAATTTACATCCATAAAAAATAGAATTTGCTCCAGCCATAAAACACATGGCTTGAGTTTGATCATTCATATTTTGACGTCCAGCAGATAGTCTGATGTAAGATTTTGGCATCATAATACGAGCGGCAGCAATAACACGAATAAAATCAAATGGTTCTACATTTTGATTATCTTCCATTGGTGTACCTGGAATTTTCACTAACATATTAATAGGTACACTTTCTGGTTGAATAGACAAGTTAGATAGTTCCATTAATAATTCAATACGATCTTGTATTTTTTCTCCTAAGCCTATAATACCTCCAGAACAAATTTTCATTCCAGCATTACGAACTTTATCTAGTGTATTTAGTCGTTCTTGATATGTTCGAGTAGTAATAATACTACTGTAAAAATTTTCAGAAGTATCTAAATTATGATTATAAAAATCTAAACCTGCATCTGCTAATTTTTTTGCTTGTGAATTATTTAAAGTACCTAAAGTCATACATGTTTCCATTCCCATTTCTTTTATTTTTTTAATGATTTTTTCTAAATAAGGTATGTCTTTTTCTTTTGGATTTTTCCATGCGGCACCCATACAAAATCGACTAGAACCTGAGGATTTAGCTTTTTTTGCAGCACTAATAATTTGTTCTAGTGCTAATAAAGGTTCTTTTTTTAAACCTGTTTTATATCTAGCACTTTGTGGGCAATATTTACAATCTTCTGGACAAGATCCTGTTTTTATTGAAAGTAAAGTACTGATTTGTATTGTATTGGGATTAAAGTTTTTTCTATGTTCTTTTTGAGCTTGAAATATAAGATCAAAAAATGGTTTTTTAAAAAGTATTTCTGTTTTTTCTAGAGTCCATTTTTTTTTCATATTACCTCCAAAAAATTATGATTTTATTTTAGTAAACGTTTATACTTAATTATCTAATATTTTATATATAAATCATCATGAGTCAATCTGATACATTTTTTGATTACAAACATATTTGGCATCCGTATTCTTCTATGATCAATCCTCTGCCTTGTTATACTGTT